>JAJEEA010000232.1 GCA_022821235.1 Vicinamibacteria bacterium | reverse complement strand
CCGGCTTTCAGAGGACCTTCTGCTTGTCCCCGAGGACGCGTCGGCGCCCGCGGCCTATGCGTCCGCGGTGGCGCTCGGGCTGGCCGCCGCGACGGGGCATCCGTCGCGCGAGGGCCGCCGGGACGCGCGGGCCGCGCGCGGGTCGCAGGGTTGGGTCCGGGAGCAGCTCCGTTGCGATCTCGCGGCCGCGAAGATCGCCGGCGCCCTCGGGTTTGCCTACGAGCCGCCGAGGGAGCTGGCGCTTCCAACGGAGGCGCGCGAGGTGTTCGTGCGCCACGGCGCGGACCTCTGCCGGGACGCGGATCGCATCTCGTCGCTGGTGATCGCGCGCGGCCGCGGGATCGAGCTCGGCGCCGGCTATCGCTCGGCCTGGCGCGCGGCCCGGGTGGAACCTGCGCCGCCGGTGGTCCCGGTCGCGCCGGTGGTTCCCGCGCCGCCGGTGGAGCCGGAGCGGTCGCGTTAGCGGCCTTGGAAGCGGGGCGCTGCGCTCCCAGCCGGGAGGGCGGCGCCGTTGGTCGGTACCGCCCGGGGGTGGGACCTCGTTCGTGACCCGAATCGGGATTCGTGAGGAAGGAGACTCGACATGCCAGGCACCAGCCAGCAGTTCCGTGAGCAGCGGCAGGAGCGGTCGGAGGCGCGTCTCGTGGACACGCTGCAGCAGATTCCGGACGACATCGAGGCCGGACAGTCGTACCACCAAGTCGCGTCTCTCGAGAGCGGTCCGATCAGGACGCGCAGCTCGAAGTCGCCCGTGAGCGAAGGCCCGCTGTGGAACAACGACGGCAACGCCTTCGGCCCGCGCGTCGCCACCATTCTTCACTCGCAGATGCTGGCGAGGGGCATGGACGGCGCGGAGCTGGTGCACCCGCAGGAGCTGAGCAAGATGGGGCACAGCAAGCTGGACGAAAAGCGCATGGACGCGCCGCTGGTGGCGGTCCGGGCGGGCTCGCTCGGGCTGTCCACCGATCCCGACGTGGTGCAGGGGGTGGTCGTCCGGCCGTCGTCCTCGTACGACCTTCTGCACGTGGCATCGCAGACGAGTCTCAGGCCGATCCCCAAGCGGCTCATGGACGGACGGGACAAGGAGGAGCGCGAGACGATCGGCAACACCGTCCAGGAACTGGTGTCGCGGTCGGGCGTGCAGCTCAAGACGCACGCGGGCGAGCGGATCGCGATCTCGATGGGCGCGAGCGGCCCGCAGGTGGCGCATCCGCCGCGGGCGCGGTTCGGCAACATGGCGGAATACGCGACGTCGGTGATGCGCGCCGTGTCGACGGCCGCCGCGCGTTCTCCGGAGCTCAGTCGGCACCTCCAGGGCGAGGAGATGGGGCGCCGCGCGGTCGCCTCGGCGCGCCGCCGCGAGCGCCGGCAGATGCCGGCAGGCGGCACGCGGTACACAGAAGTGCAGGCCCAGGCGGCTGCGCAGGTGGCGAACCGGGGGGTGAAGGCCCTCGCGGCGAGGGAAGGCGTGTACCTGGCGACCGATCAGCCAAGGGAGAAGGCGCACTTCGACGCGGATACGCGCACGCTCTACCCGGAGCGGAAGCCGGCGCGCATGCCGGGCAGAGCGGACACGAGGGACCGGCAATTCAACGAGAGGATGCTGCTGGACCTCGCGGCGGCGGTCGGCACGCCGGCCGAGCGCGAGGCGGTGGAGACCGGGGACGCGCTGGAGGTGGCGCGGCTCGCCGGGGCACAGGTCCCGGGCCGCAATCCGGCGCCGGACGGCTTGAGCGCGGCGCAGGAGAAGGCGCGGACGTCGATGGTCGGCGACCTCGCGGCGCGCACGACCCTCGAGCGGCTGGGCATCGAGTACGCCCCGGCGTCCCCAAGCGAGCAGGTGCGGAAGGACCAGGCGGCGTACGCCCGGACGCCGGGCGCGCTGGACCAGGCGTGGCGGGAGGCGGCGTCGGTGCGTGCGCACTTGGTGTCGCCGGACTGGGAGCATGAGCGGACGCCGGAGATGCTTGAGCACTCGGCCGCCTCGACATTCGAGGCGCCGGCGCGCACCCGCGCGGCGAAGGCGCAGGAGCGCGGGGGGCCGGAGCAGGCCGGGCCGGACGCCTCGAAGGCGGGACGGGAGGCCGGTGAGCCGGCCGGCGGCAGAGACAAGGTGTCGGAGCCGGCGCGGTAGCCGGCCGTTCGTTGAGGTTCCGGGCCGGGCGCCTCGCGGCGCTTCGGCCCGATTCGGTTCGTGAGGGATGGACGCAGAGATCCAGGCGGTTCTCGATCGCGTCGCGTTGGATGTGGAGGCGGGCGTGTCGTATCACCAGTCCGGCGGGGAGGCACTGCGTGCGCGGTCCGCGTCGCCCAAGGGCGGCGTGGACACCGTCCGCGCGTACCTGCCCTACAACGCGGTGGTCCTGCACGCGCAGCTCGTCGAGCGCGGGCAGCCGGCGGGCAGCGGCGAGTTCGTCACCGAGCACCAGTGCGGCAAGCTCGGCGGGGACGTGTTGCCGGCCGCCTCGGCGTACGAGGAGCGCTTCCTGCTCGAGAGCGGTGACCGACGCGGGATCGCCATCGGGATCGCCGGCACGCCGGCGGTCGCCCTGCGGCCCGGAGCCTACCGCGTGCTGCATTCCCAGACCCAGACGACCCTCGAGCCGTCCCCCGATCCCCGCGTGGTGCGGGGGCGGGACCGCGAGATCGCAGCCCGCGAGGTGGTGCGGCAGGTGCTGGCGGGGGCCGGCGCCCGCCTGGAGCCGGGCGACCGCGTGGAGTACGGGCGCGACGGCGAGGGCCTCGTCGTGTGCCATCCGGGCCTCTCGGCGGTGGCATCTTCCGGCGCGTGGGCGTCGTCCGTGGTGTCGGCGGTCGCGGCGGCCGTATCCGATGACGGGGCGCTCCACGACGCCGTGCGCGTCGCACGCTTCGGCGGCGACGCGCTCCACCAGCACAACGCCCGCGCGCGGCGAGCGAGGTCGGGAGTCGCGGTCGAAGCGGGAACCGCGGACTCGGATCGCGTTTGCGCCACCGCCCTGGCGGCGCTCTACGCCCGCGCAACGGGCGGTCTCGCGCGCCGGGAGAAGGTCCGCGTGGACTGGGAGCGTCCGGCCGGCGAGCCGACGCTGGACGCCGGACGGCGCGTGTTCCGGCCCAAGGCCCCGCGGCTGTTCAAGGGCCACGGCGCCCGGCAGTGGGAGGCGTTCCAGCAGGCGGCGCTCGTGGGCCTTTGCCGGGCAGTCGGGTCGGCCGAGGAGCGCCGGGCGGCCGATGGCGCAGGCGCCCTGGATCGGGCGGCCGGCCTGCGCCTTGTCGAGGTGGTCGCCGGCGCGCTGCCGGGGCTCGACCGCCGCGTCCCGCTCGGGCGTGAGGCGGCCGCAGCCCGCGCAGCGCTCGTCGGGGCATTGACGGCGCGGCGGGTGGTCGAGGCCGCGGGCGTTCCCTACGTGCCGCCCCCTTCGAGCGAGGAGGCCGACGCGCGTCAGGCCGGGGCCCTGAGGGCGGAGGGTCTGAGGAGCCTTTGCGCCGACGCGTCGAACATCGGCGCGTGGGTTCTGGATCCGGGCCGCGGGCGCGAGCGTCTGGCCGGCATGGAGCCGGGGGCGGCGCTGGAGGAAGCCCGCGATGCCGCACGCGCGGCTCCGGGGGTCCAGCAGGAGCTGTCGTGGTGACTCCGGTCCTCCTCGCCGCGGCGCCGGGCGCGGCCGTCGAGGCGGGCGACGTGGCCGGATGGTCGGTGAATTCGGGCCGGGCCGGCGCGTCTGGGCCGGCGGCCGGGGAGTAACGGGCATGTTGCCGCTGGAGACGCTCATGCGGGCCGCGAAGGGCGGCGAGCGGGAGGTGGACCTGGTGCGGGCCGAGTTCCAGCGGGTGGGTTTGGCCGGGTGGCTGCGTGCGGCGATTGAGCGGCGTCTCGATCCGGCGCTCGGCGCCCGCGTGGTCCCGGCCGGCGCGTCCGCCGCGGTGTCCGTGGCGCTCAGGGCGTTCTACGGGTTGTGGGGGCGCTGGTTCCCGTCGGAGTACCGGCGGGTGCGCCGCGAGTGGGTGGTCCATCGGGCGAGGTGGCGCGGCGATGCGCCCGTGGACCCGGCGCAGGTGCTCGACCCGGTCACGAGCCGCCTGCTGGGCGAGGGCCTCGCCGCTGCCGGCTCCGGGGTGGACCACCCGGCGGCGGGCAGGGCCGAGGCGAGGCGCAAGCCGCCGGAGGCGGAGGGCGCCGGCGGCGCGGTTCCCGCGCGGTTGCCGGACGGCACCGAGGTCCTTGCGGACGCCGCTGCCGGTCTGGCGTTGTCTCCAATCGGCGATCGGCTCGACAAGGCCGTCCGCGGCGGCGTGGCGGCGGTCGAGGAGGTCCGGACGGCGTGGCTGCGCGACTCCGGGGCGTGGCTGAGGTGGCCGTCCTCCGGGAGATGGCAGGAGCGCTCGAGGTGATGGATCGGGCTCCCGCGCTGGCGCGGTCGGTGGATCGGCTCGGCCGCCGGGTGATCGAGCTGTCGATGCCGGACGGCGCCGAGAGGGGCCGCGGCGCCCGCTGGGTCGGCCGGTTCCTGGACGTCGGGGAGCCCGGCGGCCGGCGCGAGCGGGCGCATTCGGGCCGCCGGGACCGGGACCGCCGGCAGTTGGCGCGCCGGTCGCAGGCCGATCGCGTGTGGGACGCGCTGGAGTTGCTCGGGGACTTCCGGGTTGTGTCCTACCGCGATATCCAGAGCGAGTGTTTCGACGGCCATCCGTTCACGGCGGGCCGCGCCGTCCGCCAACTGCTGTCGGAGGGCCTCGTCGAGGTCCACGAGGTGCAGCCGCGGCGCGCCCGCCGGGGTGGCAACGGGCGCGGCTTCAAGGTGCTCGCCCTCGCGCCGGCGGGCGCCGCGCGCGTTCGTGAGCGCCGAAGGGCCCGGGGGTGCGAGCGGCGGGTCTGGCAGGGCGTGGTCAGGCCGCGGGAGCTTGAGCATGACGCCGGCGTGTCGGAGCTGGTGCTCGAGACGGTTGACCGCGTGAAGTCGCTGGGCGCTGCCGTCGTCTCGATCCGTCTCGAGGCGGAGCTCAAGGGAGCGGTAGCGCGGTCGGTGTCGGCCGCGGCGGCGCGCGGACTGGATCCGGCGGCCGCCCGCAGCCGCGCGGCGCGCGCGCTCGCGGTGCCGGTAGACGAGGAGGGCGCCTGCTGCTTCCCCGACGCCCTCGTCGAGGTGCGCGACGCCGACGGCGAGGTGTCCTGCCTGGCCCTCGAGCTCGTGACGGGCAGCTATTCCCGCCGGCAGGTGCAGCGCAAGATGCAGATGGGGATGGTCCTCGCGTCCCACGGCCGAAAGCTCGCCGGGCTTGCGCGGACGATCCTGGCGGGCGATTTCGGCGGCCGGGTGCGCCGTGCGTGGCGCCCGGGCACGGAGCTCGAGGAGCGGCTGTTCGACGTGATGAGGTGACGGTGCGCGATGGACCCGGGCCGGTTCTGCGTAGGCATGACCCTGGTGGTGATGGCGCTCACCGGCTCGGTGGTGGTGGCCGAATTCGATTATCTGGCGGAGTTCTGGATCGTGCTGTGGGCGGACCACGCCGTGCGCCTCTCGCTGATGGCGGCGGCGTGGCTGACGGCGGTCGTGGCGGGCACGTACCAGTTGGCCCGCGTGCTCGCCTTCGGCGAGGTGGGCCAGCGCGTCGGCCTTCTCGAGCGGGCGATGCGGCGCGGCCAGGGGGGTGATCCCGAGCTCCGCGACGCTCTCGACCGGGAGGAAACCGGTCAATACCCCGGCTGAGCCGGGAGGAGGAAGCCATGTCGTTTGTCGGTAGGGTCGCCCGCCGGGTGGTGGGCTGGTGGACGCGCCGCGGAGGATTGGTGCTGCGCGTGCTCTTCGTCTGCCTGCTACTCGCTTTCCTGGAGCAGGGGCTCGGGGCGGCCGACGATCCGTGGTCGATGGCCGCCAGCCAGCTCTGCGAGTTGTTCACGGGCATCGTCGGCCGCGGGCTCGCCGTTGTCGCGGTCATCGTCGGCGGGCTGACGTACGCGTTCGGCGAAGGCGGATCGAAGTCGGCCATCGCCGGGCTCGTATTCGGCGTCGGCATGGTCCTGCTCGCGCCGCAGTTTCTCGTTTTCTTCTTCGGCGGGACCGCCATCACCTGCTGATCCACGCGGAGGCCGCCATGCGCATGGTTCGCGGAGATGGGATCTGCAACGAGTACGGCGCGCTCAACGATCCGCTGAAGATTCTCGGCGTCGAGCGCAGCCTGTTCTTTCTCAGTCTGGTCTTCGCGCTGGTCCTGTTCATCGCGATGGACGGCCTCCTGCTCGCGTGCGCAGGCTTCGCGCTGTCCTGGCTGGCGGGCCGCGTGACGACGACGTACGACGACCGGTTCGTGGCGGTGATTCGGGAGACGCTGCGGAACCCCGGGGGCTGGTACGACGCCGCCGACTACGGGTCGCCGCCGTGGGTGGTGATCATCGAGGGCGCCGGCGCCGGCGCCGGCGGCCGCAGCCGAGGCGGCGGGTGATGGCGCGCGCGCGCAGGTCGGTCGGCCGCTCGCTCTCCAACCAGCTCCCGTGGTGGGGCTTCATCGACGACCGCCTGTGCATCACGCGGGCGGGCCGGCTGCTTGGGTTCTCGCGGATCGTGCCGCTGCCCGCCGACGGGCTGTCGGGCGCGACCGTCGACGATCTGGTGGGCGCGTGGTCCCGCGTCCTCATGGCGCTGGGGCCCGACGTCCGGCTCTGGTGGGTGGTGGATCGCTGGCGGGCGCCGTCGGCTCCCGCCAGCGAGGCCGCCGGCGATCTCGGCCGGATGGCCGCGAACAAGCGCCGCGCGCATGTCGCGGAGCGCGTCCGCGAGTACTCCGCATACCTCGTGTGGGAGTTCGATCGGGGTCTCGCGCGGCGCGTGGCGACGGCGGAGGGCGGCCGGCGATGGCTTATCGGCTACGCGCGCAACTGGTGGCACGCGCGGCGCAATCCGCACGTCACGACGATTCTCCGGTCGGTCCTCTCGGACGTCGCGCGGGACGTCCGCAACCAGCTCGCTGGGTTGGAGGCGAGGCTGTCGACCGGGACCGGCGTCGCTGCCGTCGAGGCGCCGGAGGCGGTCCGGCTACTGCACCGGCTCTCTAACGCCGGGCAGGGCGAGTGGGTCGATGGGCTAGCCACCCGCTATGGCCTTAACTGGCGCCTGGCGTCGGCGGACATGTCGATCACGCGCGAGGGCGTGCGGGTGGGCGATCAGCTCGTCCGGGTGTGGTCGCTCGCGTCGGCGCCCGGCCAGGTCGTCGGGAACTGCCTCGACGGCCTGTACGGGTTGAACGCGGACCTGTCCGTCGTACTGGGGTGGTGCTCCGCGGACAGGCAGGGCGCCCGCCGGCGCATCAGCAGCGCCCAGCACCACTATCACCAGGCGCGCCACTCGCTCATGTCCGCGATGGGCGAGGGCGGCGAGGCGACGGGGCTCGAGGACTTCGGGGCGGCGTCCGAAGTCCAGGTCCTCGGCCAGGCGCTCGTCGATCTGCAGTCCGGGGACGTGGGCTTCGGCGAGATGCACCTATCGGTCGCGGTCAGGGCGTCCGGCGAGCTGGAATTCGCCGACATCGGCAC
Organism: Vicinamibacteria bacterium; assembly: GCA_022821235.1. Classification (GTDB taxonomy): domain Bacteria; phylum Acidobacteriota; class Vicinamibacteria; order Vicinamibacterales; family UBA8438; genus JAJEEA01. The sequence goes on along the minus strand of JAJEEA010000232.1, from coordinate 96 downwards.
CGCGCTCGAGCGGGTCGTGGGCGGCATCGACGGCAAGCTGGTGCGGGAGACCCATGGCCTCCCGCCGGTTTGGTTCGGGCGCCTGCCCGGGCAGAC
>JAJEEA010000499.1 GCA_022821235.1 Vicinamibacteria bacterium | reverse complement strand
GGTAGACGCCGTCCGCGTCGACGAACGGCGCGATCCAGATGCGCGCCACAACCTCGCCCGTCCTGAGACCGTCGCCGCGCAGGCCGTCGCCGCCCGGATCGCCGTCGTCCCGCGCGGGTTCGGCCGGAAGGGTGGCGGGGTCCGTCGACACTGCCGTGGCCGACCGCGCATCCATCGATTCAGCACTCTCGGCAGCCGGAACGAGAGGCCGCGGCGCCTCTTCGGCCGGCCTGGCTTCGGCCTCGTCGTTTGCCCCCAAAAGCCTCATGAGCCAGCCGAAGGGGTCGAAGCCCCCGCCGCAGCCTGCCTCGCAAGTCGCGGTCTCGGGCTTTCCAGATTCTGCGGCGCGCTGTCGCCACAAGGGCTCCGCCAGCACCGTCCTGCCCGGCGCCCCGGCATCCGGCACCGCCGGATCGGCGGCGGCGACGCTCTCGCACGCCCCGCCCTTCGCCAGCGGGCACTGCCAGGACTCGCCGATGTTCCCCGACGAGCAGCCCGCCAGCAGCATGGCCGCGAGGGAGAGGGCCGGCGTTGCCGGCCGGCGCGGAGCGTATTTCGTGGCTGCGGTCATCTCATTTCCCTTGTTGAGCGGTTTGTGTCGGCGGCGGCACGGGGCGCCCGTCGATCCGCGCGCCTTCGAGGAACACCAGCGTCACCTTCGTGCCGGCCTGGAGCTGGACCACCGGCTGGTACTGCTCGGCCCGGCGGATCATGTAGTCGGCGACCTTCTGGCCCGCCGAGGACGCCCCGGCGCCGAGGCCGTCCCGGCCGATGTCGGAAAGCGCGGTGTTGGCGACGGTCGCACCTGTGCCCGTCGCCACCGCCTGGGGCTGGAACGCCTGAGACACGCCCTGGCCGAGGCCGGAGACCACACCGGCCAGGAACGCCTTCTCGACCAGCGCGCCCTCGCGGCTCACGACGGGACCGCGAACCCCGGCTTTGCCGGAACCGGCGACGAACCCGGCGACGTCGGTCTCGACCACCGTGCCGGGCTCCGGCCCGGCGCAAGTCATCGTGCGGAACCGCACATAGACCTTCTCCGAGGAGAGATCGCCGTGGGCCGCGCCGGTGACGGTGCAGCCGTCGACGTCGACCTTCATGGCGGTGCCGTCCTCCGCCGCGGTCCAGGCGGGGCTCGTGATGCGCATCAGAACCGGGCGGGGATCGCCCTGCGACGACACGCCGGCCGAGGCGTCGACACCCGCCAGCACCACGGCCTCGGCGTGCGCGCCGGCCGGCAGCCAGACCGAGACTGCCTTGGCCACCGCATCGGCGACCAGCTCGGGGCCGCTCCGGACTCCGATCCGGGGATCGGCCGCCGAGGATTGGGGTGCACCTTCGAGCTCGAAGGTCTCGATCATGCGACCCGGCAGCGGTGCCGTCGGCTGCGCCTGTCCGCCCTGCGCCGGAGCATTGCCCTGTGCCCGGAAATACTCCCCCGAACCCGGCGCGCTCCCCGGTGCATTGCCCGCCTGCGCGGGCGGTTGCATGCCGCGCCGCAGCTCGTCGATCAGCGCCGCCTGGCGGTCGATGACGTCGCGCGCGTCGGCCCCGTCCTGCTCCAGCTTCGCGCGCAGCCGCTCGTTGTCCGCGCGCAACGTCCGCGCCTCCTGGCGCAATTCCCGGATCTGCGTCTCGATCCCGCCGAGCCTCGCCTCGGAGCGCCGCGTCCAGACCTTCTCGGCCGCGTCCGGCCCTGCGATCTCCGCCTCGATGCCGCCCGGCGGCGCCTTGTCCTTGCCGCCGCCCATGCCGAGCCACGCGGCCACCGCGACCAGCAGCACCGCCGCGATGACCGAGAACAGCAGCAGCTGGCGCCGGCGCACGGCATCCGCATCGCCGGGATCGCGGGCTTCCCGCCGGCCGATCACCGCGCCTCTCCCGCCGGCGCGGCTTGCGTAACCGCAACCGCAAGACGCCCGCCCGAGGGACCGGTGCCGGGCGCCGCCAGCCATAGCGCCGCCACGCGGCCGGCACCCGGAAGGCCCTCGATGGTCCCGGCGAGGCCCGCGCTACCGTCCGCATCGCCGGATGCCGGACGCGCGGCCTCGAAGACGAGCGCCGCGAAGCGCGGACCCCGCCAGGTCTCGACGAGGGCGAGGCCGGGAGCGGGCGATTGGCCCCCGGCGCGGATTTCATAGCCGGGCAGCAACTCCCGCCGCGCCACGGCCCGCACCAGCCGCACCAGCCCCGCGACGTGGGGATCGACACCGTGGGCAACGGCGAGCGCCGCCGAATCCGGCAGCGCCCGCGCGTTGCGGACAAGAATCTGCGCCGAGTCCCTGTCCGCCGGGATCAGCGTCAGCCGGTAGGTGAAGCCCTTCTCCGTGCCGATGAAAAGCGTGACGGGCCCGCCCTCGACCGAACCCTCGCCGGCCGGCCGCAGATAGAGGTCGCCGGACGCGGCGTCGTGTTCGATCGCGAAGCCGTCGGGCGCGCGCACCACCTTCGCGATACGGTCGCCATGAAGCGCGATCCGGTTCACATGCGTCGCGGAGATTTCCGCCGCGAGCTCGGCATGGTCGGCCGCCTCCAGGATCTGCATCGCCGATGCAGGTGCGGGCGCCGCGAGCACGGCCAGAATCGTCAGGCACAGCGCGGCCAGCGCCGCACGCGGCCGCCTCGGGTTCAGTCGTGTCATCGTCCACTCTCCATCTGTTCGAAGCGCACCAGCCCGATCCGTCCCGCGTCGATGCGGAAGGCGAGCCGGTAGCGCCGGTCCTCGCGCGAGGACTCCACGCGGCCGATCCAGGTCACCAGCTCGCCCGCGATATCGACGCTGAGCCGTGCCGGGTCGGCCTCGATTTCCGTGGGGTAGAACGCGCTCGCCATGTCGCGCCCAGCCATGCGCGCGGCCTCGGCCTCGACCCAGGCGCCGATCGCGCCGCGCGCCGAGGCATGGCTCATCCGCGCCGCAGCCAGCCGCACATGGGCGGCGTTCTCGGGGGTGAGCGTCAGCAGCGTCACGGCCACGGTGCGCGCCATGTCCTCCAGGTAGCGCGCCCGGGCCAACCCCGTGCCGGCGCCGCCGCCGGCGATTTCCCAGGCGGGCCCCGCCATCGCCGGCACCAGAACGGTGACGGTCTCGCGCCCGGCGAAGCTCATGGTCAGCGCCAGGTTCGCCGTCATCGACAGGACAAGCAGCCCGGCCAGCGCGAGGCGGACGTCCCGCACGCGGCGGATCGCGGTGTCCATTTCGATGCGTTTCATCCCGGCCGCCTCAGCCCACGAAGCGCCGGAGATGGCTCGGCGGCGTCGACTTGAGACGCAGCACGAAGTCGGGCAGGAACCAGTAGAGCGCGTAGCGCGCGATGTTGGCCCCGCCGCCGCGCTTGACCCGGCGCAGCAGCAGCCAGCCGCCGACACCGGCGACCAGACCCGGCACGAACTGGTTGGCCGCGAGGCCCAGAAGCGCCGGGCCCATCAGCGCCGCCGCCTCGTCGACGGTCCAGAACAGCCAGCGCTCCGGGTCGTCGAGACGCCGGGGGATGGTGTGGCATTGGGTGTCGTTCACGGGCGCCGCCTCAGACGATCGCCGTGCCGACCAGGCCGGTCACGATGCCGGTCCCGGCGCCAGCGGCGATGCCGACGCCGACCGCGCCCATGAGCTGCATGGCGTTGAAGCGCAGCACCGAACCCACCAGGGCGGCGCCCACGGCGAGCGCCGCCGCGAGCTGCCCGCCGGTGCCTCCCACGATGTCCTCCACCGTGTCCAGCGGCGTGCCGAAGGTGGTGTCGGTGGTGGCCAGCGCCACGTCCGGCCCCGCAAGCAGCGTCACCACGGCGAGGCCCGCCACGGCAACGGCGCGCAGCGCGGCACCGGGACGCTCGGCCGTGCCGTCGTCCACGGTCGAGACCCGCTCGCGTGCCGCCACCCAGGCGTCGAGATGCTCGCGCCGGTAGCGCACCCGGCCGCCGAGGCGGCTGTACACCGGGCCCTCGCCCGTCACCCGGTAGCGTTTGAGCGTGCTGTGCGACAGCCGCAGATAGCGGGCCGCCTCGACCGTCGTGAAAAGTACCTGTTCGTCCGTCACCGTCACTCTCCTTCGTCCCGCCTGCCACGACCGCCCCGAAGATCGATCCGGGGAACCCGGCGCGCCGCCGCGGTCTGCGGCTCGGTGTGCGATTGAAACCGCGCCCCAGGCCCGCCGTAAGGGACGAATTTCGAGTCGCTTACCCGACCCCACCTGGCGGTACCTGCCCGGCGCCATGCGGTATCGGGAGGGTGACCGCCCAAGGAGCGGAGGGCCGCCCCGAAACCGGCGGCAGGCGCAGCGGTCCGCGCCGCAACGCTTCGAACGGGCATGTCGCCAGCAGCGGATTCGGGAAAGGGGGAGCGGTCCGCGACAGCCTTGCAGACAGGCCGGGGCGCTTCGGCGGAGGTCTGCAGGCGGGCCGCTACGTCGCCGAGGGATCGGGCTTGCGCGGCCGGCGGCGCTTCCGGCGCGGTTCGAGGAACTTCGCCCTGTAGCCGCCGTCCCTCAGCGCTGTCGCCCGCCTGATGCGGCGCTTGGCCTTCGAGCGCGGCCCGGCGTTGGGGTCCAAGTCTTCCGCCGGGTCCGCCGCCTTGAGCACGTCGACGGCAATGACCTGCTGCGACTTCTTCGCGCCCAGCGCGTCCAGGACCTTCAGAAGCTCGTCGTGCTCCCCGCCCGGACCCGGCGCCTCCGAGGAGGGGGCGGGCGTCCCGTCGCCCGCCACAGGTCCTCGATCCGCCCGACCACCGCCTCCAGCGGCAGGGGGAGGCCGAGCTTCGCCATGATCCCGTCGCCCGGCCCGAAGGACCGCCCCGACGGCACCAGGATCTGCAACAGCGCGTTGCCGAGCTCCGCTTTCAGCACGAACCGGCCGTCGAGCAGCCGCAGTCCCTCGACCCGCGCGCCGGCACCGGCCAGCATCCCGAGCAGCGGCGCCGGGTCCGGCCAGGGAGCCGGGTCGGGCTCGCCGATCAGCATCGGAACGCCGGACCAGAAGGGCGAGCGCCACGCCTCCGCCCCGGGGTCCTCCCAGGCCAGCAGCGCCCACTCGGCCTCCGCCAGCAGGTCGGCCTCGGTCTGCACCCGCACCGGAATGTCCGCATCCTCGAAGCGGGGAGGGTCGGCATGAACCGCCCACGCCTTCCGATAGCCGGAGTTGCGCCGCATATAGGCCCAGGCATGGGCGCCGAGCACCGCATCCCGGTCCGCTACGCCGCCGCGGCTCACCGTCGAAAACGCCGCCGGACCCCGACCCCGGGTTGCCGGGACTCTCGCGGGTCACGCCCGGAGCGGCCTCGAGGCCGGCATCGCCCGAGGCCGGCGGGGTCGGACGATGCCCGATCGAGGGCGGCGAGATCCGCCCCCGTTCTGAGCCTGGCCGGAAAGGGCGCCGCCTCCCGCACACCAGAGGACGGCCGCAGGCGCAGCCGTCCCCCGCGGTGTCCCGGGGTCGCCCGGATGAAGCTCCAGGCGCTACCAGGTTCCCGGTCGACCGATTGCCCGCCGCGGGCCCGGCCGGACCCGGCCGGCCGTTCCCCGGCCGAATCCTCCGGGGTCATGGGTTCAACTCCCGGCAGCCGGACCGGGCCGCCGCTATCGCCGCATCGCCGGTGGCGGTGTCCGTTCCGGCCATGCCGCGCCTAGAACCTCGCCTCCAGCTTCAGTCGGATCCCGTGTTCGGGCTCCGTCCCGGCGTCGTTGGCGGGCTCGGTCCGGGTCGCCTCGACGCCGAGCTCGAACGACGACGCCCCTCCCGGCACCAGCCCGAGCCGCCAGCCGAGGCGGTATTCGCGCGCGGCGTCGGAGAGCGCGACGCCGAGCTCCGGCGTCGACGTGAAGCGGTCGCCGAAGGCCGGGAAGCCGTAGCCGAGCCTGAGCTCCAGCCGCCGGCTCTCGAACCCGTTGTCGTTGGCCGCCAGGTCCGCGAGCGTCTGGCGCCCGAGAAGCGCGTCCGCGCCGCCTGCCGCCTGCGCGCCCAGCGTCTGTGTCAGCGACAGCGACGGTCCCCGGGCCGACGCCGGGTCCGGGTCCCAGGCGAGCGAGCCGGAGACGCCCCGGTCCTTGAACCCGGCCGCCTCGTGCGCGATGAGCCCCCGCCCCGAGACCTCGGCCGAGAGCCCGAGCGCCGGGTCGTTCCACCGCAGCCCGCCGCCGATGTCGACGCCCCAGCCGGTCTCGGCGTCGCCGCCGTCGTGGCGCAGCCCGAGCTCGAACGTCGGCTCCAGCGTTCCGCCGCCCACGCCCGTCCCGGACCCCGATCCGGGAAGCGCGAAGACGTAGCCGCCGTCGAGCCCCAGTCTCATCCGCGTCACGTCGGCCTCCGCCGCAGCCAGCCCCGGCGCCTTCTCCGAGGACGTCCGCACCCAGAACGCGTCCGCCTCGACATCGAGCCGGAACCCGCTCCCGCCGGCCGGCTCCACCAGGTTGCCCTTCGCGCCGAGCGCCGCCATGCCGAGCGACATGTCGGTCTCCAGCGCCGGGTCGGCCTCGCCCGTCTCCGGGTTCTTCGGGGTGAGCTTGAGCGTGCCCTCGCCGAGCCCCGCCGCGGCCCAGGCCCTGAGACGCGCGCTCAGATCCACCGCCGCATAGGGGTAGATGCCGGTGAGCGTGCTCTCGACGTCGCCCGAGCCGCCGTCGCCGGAATAGTCGCCTTCGCCGACGCTGTGCTTGACCATCGCGCCCAGCAGCCAGCGTCCCGAGCGCCAGTCCGCCCCGAGCGTCGCCGAGACCACCTCGCCGTTGACCGTGAGCGGGCCGTCGCGCCCGCTGAACGAGGACGACGTGCCCCGGCCCCAGAGCGCCATCGACGGGCCGCCGTCCTCCGGCGCCACCGTCAGCGAGAACGCCGTCGAGGCCAGCACCTCGCGCCCCGTCATGCTCCGGTCCTCCGGGCCCGCCTCGTCGTCCCGCCCTTCGGTCCCCGCGAGCCACCGCGCCAGCCGCTCCGCGTCGCGCCGCGCCGCTTCGTCGCCGCCGAAGCCCGCCACCGCAGTCCCGCCGGTCCCGTCGTCATCGGCCGCGCCCGCGCCAGCCGTTTGCCCCGTACCCGAGCCGGGCGCCCAGGACGGCAGCGCCTGCCCGCCGAGCGTCGCCTGGGCGCCGGCCGTGCGCGGCGCGTCGAGCCGCGCCTGGACGCTGTCGACCACCTGCTCGGCCACCGTGCGCCCGAACCGCGCCAGCCACGCCTTCGGCATCTTGTCCGTGTTCTCGATCGTCCCCGTCGCCTCCAGGTCGCCTTCCCGCGCGCCCGCCACGTTCGAGAGCCGCAGCAGGAACGTCTCGTGCCCCTCGTCGTGGCCGTCGTCGAGGATCGGCACCGACACCGTCTTCACCCGCTCGCCCGCGGAGAAGGTGAGGGTGCCGCTCGTCGCCGTGTAGTCCTCGCCCGCCGTCGCCGTGCCGTCGGCGGTCGCGTAG
>JAJEEA010000345.1 GCA_022821235.1 Vicinamibacteria bacterium | reverse complement strand
GTGTTGACGGTGGCGGACGACGACGAGGTGAAGGACCTGGGGGACGTCACGGTGGTCGCCACCGGCGGGAGCCTCGCGACCGACCCCACGCGGCTGGACGTGACGGTGACGGAGAACGACGCCGAGACCGTCCACACCTACACGTTCACGGCGACGGCGGCCCGGGTGACCGAGGGCGGCGAGGTGCGGTTGGTGGTGACGGCCGCGCCGGCCGTGGAGGCGGAGACGGTCGTGAGCCTGACGGCATCGCCCCGGAGTCTGGCCGGAGACTTCACCCTGGAGCCGCCGGCGATCACGCTGGCGGCCGGGGGCACCAGCGGCACCGCGGTGTTGCGGGCGACCGACGACGAGGAGGTCGAGGACGCCGAGACCCTGACGTTGACCGCCACCGGCCCCGGCAAGGTGCTCGTCGGCATCGTCGAGATCGTGCTGGTCGACAACGACACCGCCGACTACGAGTTCCTGGGACCCTCGGACCCCAACCTCGTCGAGGGCGAGACGTATGAGCTGAAGGTATGGGCCTCGGCCGCCTCGTCGCGAGACGCCACGTTCACCGTCCGGCGCGACCATTCGGTCAGCGACGCCGGCGCGGACGACTTCATCCTCGAGCCGGCATCGATCATCATCGAGGCGGGCGCGAGGGAGGGCACGGCGACGCTGAAGGTCGTGACCGACGACGAGGACGAGCGTTCCGAGGCGCTGGTGCTCGTGGCCATCGCCGCCGACGGCGACGAGGCGGGCGAGTTGACGTTCACCCTCTGGGACGCCTCGGTTTCGATGCTGCCATTCGTCCCGTCGCTCCTGCTGGCGGTCATCCTGGCTATTGGCGGCTACCGCCGCTTCCGGCGTTAGCCGTCGGGGGCGGGCGGTCAACAACTCGCGACGGACATCGGGACAGGCGGGGGAGGGCCCGCGTCCCCTCCTGGGCAAGGTCGCCGCCGATCGCGTTCGCGAATCTCCGGCACGGCGGGAGCAAGCCGGGCTGGCAGCAGCACGGTGACTACCTACGCCACCTCGGCCGGCTGTACGCACGTTCTGGATGGGCTCGGGCGTTGCATCTGTCGCCGCCACGCCGATGATGGTCAAGGCTAAGCGAAAAGGGCGCGTCCGTCTCGCCGCCGGCGCACGGCGGGTTGCCCCGGCGTCTGCCGAAGGAAGCCCGGCTGGCGGTCCGGCGGTGCCGCTCCCGGCCGGCCGGCTCGACGCGGCGGCGCTGGCGGCGGCGGCAATCGGCCCGCTTGCCCTCTACGTCTTCACCCTGCCGCGTACCGTCGCGCCCGAAGACGACAGCCTGTTCCTGATGGCCGGCGTCCACCTCGGCATTCCCCACCCACCGGGCTATCCGCTCTATACGTTGATCGTCCACCTGTTCCTCGATGGCCGTTCGGCGACCCGGCGTTCCTCGGCCACCTGTCGAGCGCGGTGCTCGGCGCTCTCGCCTGCGGCGGCGTATACGCCTGCGCGCGGCTGCTCCACGCCTCGCCGCTGCCCGCTCTGACCGCGTCCTGGCTCTTCGGCGTCTCCGAGCAGTTCTGGTCGCAGGCGATCATCGCCGAGGTCTACACCCTCAATGCCCTGCTGTTCTTCGCCACCTATGCCCTGGTGCTGCAGGGTGCCCGGGACCCGCGGCGCGGATGGCCGCTTGCGGCGGCCGCGGTCGCCTGGGGGGCCGGTCTCGCCAACCACTGGCCCTTGATGGTGCTGGCGACACCCGGGCTGCTCGTGGCGCTCCTGCCGGCTTGGCGGGATGTGCTGCCCCGTCTGCCGCGGCTGCTCGGGGCGGCCCTCCTGACCGCCGCCTTGCCGTACGCGTGGATGGTCTGGTTGTCTCAGCAGGCGCCCCTCATCAGCTTCTACGGCTCCATCGACACGTGGAGGGAGTTCTGGTTCTACGTCAGCCGGGAGGGCTACGGCGGAGTAGACGCCAGCCCCAGCGCCGGCTGGGGCGACCGCTGGTCGTTTCTGGGTTGGTTCGCCGCGGACCTCGTGCGGCAGACGACCCTGCCCGGATTCGCGCTTGCGCTGCTGGGCCTGGGGGCGCTGGCCCGCGGAGGCGACCGCGCGGGGATGGCTGACGCGGTCTCCGGTCTCCTCGCCCTTCTCGGCAACAGCGTCGTGCTGATCGTGTTGCTGCGATTCGACTTCGATGTGTCCAAGGTGGCGGTGTTCCGGCCCTATCCGCTGATCTGTTACGGCGTGGTCGCTCTGTGGCTGGCCGCCGGCATGCAGTGGCTGATCGACCGTCTGCCGGGCTGGGCTGCGGCCCGTTCTCCCGCGGCTGCGGCCAGTACCAGCGCACCCGGGCTCGCCGGCTGGACGGTGGCGCTGGGGGCGCTGGCGGGCGCTGCGCTGGTGGTCGAGTCGGCGTCCGCGAGCTGGCGGGCCAACGACCGCTCCTACAGCGACTTCGCCGAACGGCATGCCGAGGTGGTGTTCGACCTGCTGCCGCAGGACGCGGTGTTGTTCGGTTACGGCGACTACAGCGGACCCGTCGGCTACTACCGCTACGTCGAAGAGCGCCGGCCCGACGTCACCATGTACAACCTGCAAGGCTTGGTGTTTGCCAACCGCCTGTTCGATCCCGATCTGGCCGAGGAAGAAAAGGCCAGAGCGCTGGACCGTTTCGTCGGGTCCACCGAGAGGGCGGTGTTCCTGTTCCCCGATTCCAGAATCCGTCCCCGAGGGCGCGGCTTCAGGCACCACGGCTTCCTGTTGGAGGTGCTCGGAGCGGGCACATCGAGCGTTCAGCCAGCCCGCGATCCGCTCGGGGAGCAGTACTTCCTGGAGCTGCTGGAGCGGCGACCCACCGACCGCTGGAAACAGGTGGAGCGCAACCACCATCTGAGGTACTACGGGCAATATCTCGGGCTGGTGGTCCTGGTGGGCTCGCCCCTCATGGAGCCGCTGGAGCCGCTGTTTGAACGTGCACGGGACTGCTACGCGTGTCAGATGGGGATGGCGACCATGATGCTGTCGAATGGCGCCGCCGCCCACGCGAACCGGATCGCATCGTGGCTGGCGCGCGCCGAGGCGCTGCACGGCCAGGCGCTCAGCAAGGAAGAATCCGCCCTGCTGCCTTTCGAGCAGGGCCGTCTCTCCGAGCTGACCGGCGACGCCGCAACTGCGGCCGCCCGATATCGACGGGCCTATGCCCTCTATCCTCACCCCCAGAGCCAAGCCGCCGACGCGCTCCGTCGCCTCGGTCTTAGGCCGTGACGGCGGAACATGGTGGACGGCAATCCACCTGTCGGCGTCGACCGCGGCGGTGATGGTGACCGCGGTCTCGGCCCCGTCGTCGCGCCCGCGCCCGACTCGGCGACGATTGTGGTGGGGGCGACGAGCGCGTCGGCGGTGTTGACGGTGGTGGACGACGACGAGGTGAAGGACCTGGGCGACGTCACCGTCGTCGCCACCGGGGAGCCTCGCAACCGATCCGACGCGGCTGGACATCGCGGTGACCGAAGACGAACGTCGCGACCGTCCATACCTACACGTTCACGGCGACCGCCGCCCGGGTGACCGAGGGCGGCGAGTTGCGACTGGTGGTGACGGCCGAGCCGGCCGTGGCGGTCAAGACCGTGGTGAGCCTGACGGCGTCGCCCCGGAGTCTGGCCGGAGACTTCACACTTGAGCCGGCGGCGACCACGCTGGCGGCCGGGGGTACCAGCGGGACCGCGGTGTGCGGGCGACCGACGACGAGGAGGTCGAGGACACCGAGACCCTGACGGTGACCGCCACCGGCCCCGGCAAGGTGCTCATCGGCATCGTCGAGATCGTGCTCGTCGACAACGACACCGCCGACTACGAGTTCCTGGGACCCTCGGACCCCAACCTCGTCGAGGGCGAGACGATGAGTTGAGGTATGGGCCTCGGCCACCTCGTCGCGAGACGCCACGTTCGTCGTCCGGCGCAACGTGGCGGCCAGCGATGCTGGCGAGGACGACTTCATCCTCGAGCCGGCTTCGATCATCATCAAGGCTGGCGCGAGGGAGAGTACGGCGACACTTTGTTCCTCGCAAACTTGGCCGACCCCGATCCGAAGTGGAACGTGGACGGCAGCGACGGGCGCGAACATCGATGCCGTCCTCGACGCCGCCGGGTCGGACGACACGCGTCTCGACCGGCTTCGCGGCGTGCTGTCGGACGAGGCGGCCGACGCCCGGTTCCGTCGGGAGCTAGGCAGATGCGGCGGGCGGTTCGGGACGGCGGATCTCGACGAGGTCGTCGCGACCGCCGAAACGCCACCTCGGAAGGTCAGCTCGTCGTCGCGCCGCCCAAGCGTTCGGACGAGCCGACTTGGGGAATCACGCCCCGGCACGATGCCGGGGCGTGTCACTGGACGGGACTCTACACGGTCATCGGCTGTCCTCCTCGAAGCTGCGCAGGTAGCGGGACACGGTGATGGGCGCGCAGCCGACCGCCCGCGCGATACGCTTGAAGCCGAGGCCCTGAGCCCGAAGCTCGACCATGCGGGCGACGGCCTCGGCCGACATCGGCGGGCGCAGGAACCCGCGCCTGACCGTCACGCGGCCGCGCCGGCGCAGCACCTTCCGGTCGGCGAGGGCCGGCATCGACCGCTCGTCGTCAACGACGTTGGGAGCGTGCTTCGACAGCTCGTGCCAGTCGACGACCGCGCGCGTCGGACTGCCGTCGATGGGCTCGGGGTCCGGCATCTGGTCGAGGAGGCCGTCACCGCCTCGCCACGCGACCTCGAACTCCTGCCCGGCGCTCACGGCCGACTCGCGGACGACCGTGGTCAGCGGCTCGACCTCGCGGTAGACGACCGACAGCCCCGTCGTGTGGCCGGCGCCGGTGCGATACGACACGTCGGCGAGGGCCGAGCTCACGGCCGGACTCGCCAGCGCCGCGTCCAGCGCCGAGCCCTGCAGCCGCAGCTTCGCCGTGACCCGCAGAGCGCGGATCGTCGAGCCGGCGGCGTCGATCGAGCGGACGACAATCTCGGAGCCGACCCTCAGCGGCCGGCCCTCCCGCCGGTTCGGCCGTCCGGCAGACACGTCGCCGTCGCGGAACCGATCCCTCCTCGAGCTGCGGGCGCGAGTGCTGGCCATCGTTCACTCCTCCTGCGGCGAGTCGCGTCCGGCCTCATGCCGACCCGCGCTCGGGCGCACACGTCGCGCCGCAGGACCCCTGCCCGCGATTCCGGAGTCAGGGAGC
>JAJEEA010000434.1 GCA_022821235.1 Vicinamibacteria bacterium | reverse complement strand
GTCGTCAGGGCGACATCACGCGCCGCCTCCTGACCAGATTCGGCTATAGAGCCGGCTAGATCCGGCCCCCTCGGGCCGCGACCGCCGTCCGGCCTACCGAGGGAGCAGCAGCGCCACGTCGCTGTGCAGGCGGGCCAGACCGGAATCGAGGGTCGCGAGCCTGCCGCCGCGCCGGCGCGCGAGCTCGGCGAGCCAGGCGTCGGTGACCTGGGCGCTCCCCTGCAGTCGGCGATGCGGAACGTCGAGAAAGCTCAGCGCGTCGTCCCACCAGACGTGACGTGCATGGGCGGCCACCGCCTTCAGCGCGCGCCAAGCCGCGGCCGCGCTGCGGTTCGCGGCCGACCGCATGTGGACCCGCAACAGTGTTCCCTGCGTGAGCGGGCAGGTGGCGAACCGGTCCTGCGCCAGCGTGGCGAACCACCGGTGCGCGCGATCGTGATGTACGTGAGAATCGATGACGAGGGCCACGAGCACATTGCCGTCCAGCAGCCACGTCATGCGACGTCGTCCCCGGCCTCGGTTCGAGCCACCGTGTCGGCAGTCACCGGCTCCCGCCCTTTCGAGACCAGGAAGTCGTTTCGGCGTCGTGGTCGCGCGCCGGGGCGCGCCTCGTCCGCCAGCGATCGTCGCAACAGGCGGTTGACGGCAGCGCTGATGCTGCAGTCTTCCGCCTTGGCGAGCGAGACGGCGAGCGCGTACAGGTCGGGCTCCAGGTTGACCGTCAGCCGCATGCTGGAAGTATGGTGCGCTGGTGCAGTGGTGTCAACGTCCGGCCCTCTCCACCACTTCCCCCCCCAAGGCGGAGCGACTCGCGCGGATGAGCCCTTCATCGACCGGCGGGGGGGCGGCCGCTCACGTCGCGGTGTCTCTTGAAAGCGGCGCCGCTCAGTCGGCGAGCGAAGCGCACGCGCGCTGGATTCGCCGGCAGGCTTCTTCCAGGCGATCGGTGGCGAGAGCATAGGAAACGCGGAAGTACGGCGAGAGGCCGAACGCCTCGCCGTGCACCACGGCGACCTCCTCGGCGTCGAGGAGGTACTTCGCGAAGTCGCCGTCGTTCTCGATGAGGCCGCCATCCGGCGTTCGCTTTCCGACGGTCCCGGCACAGTCCACGTAGAGATAGAAGGCGCCGTTCGGCGCTCGGCAGGAGAGCCCGTTCGCCTGGTCGAGCATGGCGGCGGCGAGGTCGCGCCTCTCCTCGAACACCGCCAGGTTCTCGCGGATGAACGTCTGGTCGCCGTCGAGGGCCTCGACCCCCGCCCACTGGCTGATGCTCGACGCCCCGCTGGTGGTCTGGGACTGGACCTTCGCCATCGCAGCGATCAGCTCCTTCGGTCCCGCCCCGTAGCCGATGCGCCATCCCGTCATGCAGTAGGCCTTCGAGAGCCCGTTCATGGTCAGGGTGCGCTCGCACAGGTCGGGCGCGACCTGCGCGATGGTCGCGAACGGCCCCCCGCCGTAGACGATGTGTTCGTAGATGTCGTCGGCGAGGACCCACACGCGGGGATGCCGGCGCAGCACCGCGGCGAGCTCCGCCAGGTCCCCGGCCGAGTAGACCGCGCCGGACGGGTTGCCGGGATTGTTGAGGATCAGCCACTTCGTCTTCGCGGTGATCGCGCGTTCGAGCTGCTCCGGCGTCAGTCGGAACCCGTTCGCGGCGTCGGCCGGCGCCACCACCGGGGTCCCCCCCGCGAGCAGCGTCATGTCCGGGTAGCTCACCCAGAACGGCGCGGGAACGACGACCTCGTCCCCGGGGTCGAGGGTGGCGGCGAGGGCGTTGTAGATCACCTGCTTGCCGCCGTTCGAGACGATCACCTCGTCGGGGGCGTAGCGCAGCCCGTTCTCGCGCTCGAGCTTGCGGCAGATCGCCTCGCGCAGCTCGGGGATGCCCGTGAGCGGCGGGTACTTGGTCTTCCCTTCCACGATGGCGCGCACGGCCGCGATCTTGATGGGGTCCGGGGTGTCGAAGTCCGGCTCCCCCGCCGAGAGGGCGATGACGTCGCGGCCGGCCCTCGCCATCTCCATCGCCCGCGCGGAGATCATGGCGGCGGGCGAGGCCTTGATGCGGCTCATGCGTCGTGAAGCGATGGACATCGCGGGCTCCTGAACGTCTCGATGAGGGGCGGAGGACCGGGGCCGGCCGGCGGAGAGTAGCACGCCGGCACGCCGCCGGTCGAGCCGGATTGGCGGCCGGCGCCCGCTCTTCCCCGAGCCGCGCAGGGCGGGCCGGCTGGCAGCCCGGCGTGAGCCCCGCATTGCCGCGCCCGAAGGGTGCCAGCGGATCCCTGAGGCGCCCGCCTGACAAGGGGTAAGGCGCCGCTACGGTCTGCTCGACGCCGGCGCGCTCGTCGTCGGCGACCGGGCGGCCGAGCGTCTCGGCACGGCACTCGGCCTGCCGGTCTCGACATCGACCTCTTCAGGATCGCCTCGCACTCGAAGAGCGCCTCGCCGACCTGCACTTCTTGCTTGACAGCTTCTGGCAGCCAGTCCGCGTGGTTTCCGGGACGCGACCAGGAATGCCCTCTGAACTCCCCTCAGCCGCCGCGACCGTCAGCGAGGGGCGCGACATGCCCGGTCCCTCGCACGGCGTGTAGCCCTTTTGACCGCTCCGTCAGCGGTCCGGCTCGTGTGTGCGCCCGGGTCGCCTGTCGGTTACGGAGGGCGGAGCCATTCCGGTTTCCCACACCTTCCGGCGGCCTCCGCCGGATCGGCAGGCGTCGTGGAGCGCTTCGCGGATGCGCCTCGCACCGTAGGCACTGGCGCGGAGGTGGTGGCCAACGCCGCTCTCGTCGAGCCTGCGGTCGATTTCGCCGGCGGCTATTGCGGTTCGGTGGATTCCGCCGCTGTAAGTGCGGCATTCGACGATGGCCTGCTCTCCTTCGGCCCAGATGGCGACGTCGCGGTACACGGCTCCCCGCAGCGCGGCGCCGGCTTGTGTGCCAAGCGTGGCGGGGTCGTCGATCTCGCCGGCGCCGACGAGCTGCGTACGGGCATCGCGTTCGAGGTTCGCGTCGGCGTTTTCCAGCGTGAGCGCCGTGACTTCCGTGTCGTACCGGCTGCGGCAGTTGACCGCGGCGGCCAGGGCCCTGGGGTCGTGCTCGGCGGCCTTGATCAGGTCGAAGACGTCTCGCACCAGTGCGTCGTCGGCTCTCTCGAGCTTCCCGTGGAGGATCTGGGCGCTGTCGAGGACCATTGCCGGGTGTCCGTTGACCAGTGCCTCTCGCTCGGCGCCCGGCGGGATCGGGTGCAGTTGAACAATGTCGACTTCGCCAGCGTCGAACTCGATGACCCACTGCCTTGCGTGGTACGTCACTGTGCCCCCCAAGTCCGCCATCGTCTGACGGAACTGGCTGCCGGGTTCTCCCAGGTCCCGCAGGGGCACATCGCGGCCCACAGCGAGGTCGAGGTCGAAGCTGTCGCGGTGCTTCCAGCGGGCGGCCAGCGCGGTACCGCCGCCGAGTTGGAAGCGGTGAGGTCCGCTGTGCAAGTGCGCCAGGGCGTCGGCTATCGCCTGGTGCACGCGCTCCCACAGCCGCCCGGCTGTCACCGAGAGCGTCAGCTCTTCACGGCCCATCGGTTGATCTTGTGGATTCGCGGAGCGCACGCGAAGTTGGCGCGGCGGAGCGCAGCGACGAGCTGGCGCAAGGTGTATGCCTGTTGGACCCACGCTTCGATGAGCTCGGCAACTGTTGCCTCGGCGCCCCACATGCGGATGATGCTGGCTTGCCGTTCGGTCGGTTGCTCGGCGCGCACGGCGTCGTAGAACTCGTCCGCAGTTGGGCGCTGCTTCCAGCCGCCGCAGCCGCTGGCGAGTCGGCGCTGGACAGCTCCCGCGTGGCGACCGCGCGGCGTGCCGGGCGCGCACAGTCGGCGGAAGTCGTCTTCAGCCGCGGGGCGGTCGCTGAAGGCGCCTGGCGGCAGCAGCATCGCCGGTCGCCTGGGGTTGCGTTCGGCTCGGCGCCGCTCGCTCTCGGTGCGGGTGTCGAAGGTGGCACGCGTCAACATGACGATCACGATACCGTACTCGGCAGGTCGCGCCCGATAGCGCTCGATGCAATGGGGGAAGCGTCGGCACACTCCATAATGACACCGCAGAACCGGCCGCGTCGAGCCTTCCCGCAGGTGTTGGCCACCCTCAGGGAATGATCATTTCTTGACGCTTGTCGACGGACCTCGTTGACGACGACGCGGCGGCGGGTCGTCGTCAGAGGCGGGGTCGGTGCGGCGACGGCGTTTGCGTTGCTGCTGGCTGAGCTCGGCCT
>JAJEEA010000397.1 GCA_022821235.1 Vicinamibacteria bacterium | reverse complement strand
GGTAGAGCGCCGCGACCCCCGCCGCGGCCGCCGCCTGCCGCTTCCGGCCCCCGCGCCCGTCGGCCGCGAGGCAGCGCACGAGCCCGTCGAGGACGAGGGCGAGCACCGCGGCGGCCGCGCACCCCACGAGCACCGAGGCGTAGTTGCGGGTCTGGAGGCCGCTGAAGATGTAGTTGCCGAGGCTCGTCGCCCCGACCGGGGTCGAGAGGGTCGCCACCCCCACCGTCCACACCGTGGCGGTGCGCAGCCCGGCCACGATGACGGGCATGGCGAGGGGCAGCTCGACCCGGCGCAACTGCTGCCACGGGGTCATGCCGACGGCCCGCGCCGCCTCGGTGAGGGCGGGGTCGACGCCGGCGATGCCGGTGACGGTGTTGCGCAGGATGGGCAGCACACCGTAGAGGGTCAGGCCGATGAAGGCGGGGAGGAAGCCGATGCTCTGCACCCCCAGCCCCGCCAGCAGCGGCACCATGACCGCGAGCAGCGCGAGGCTCGGCACGGTCTGGATGACCGCGGCCGCCCCCAGGACGGGCCGCTCCAGCCACGCCACGCGGGTCACCGCCACCCCCGCCGGCAGGCTCACCGCGGTGCTGCAGAGCAGGGCCAGCAGGGTGAGCTGCAGGTGGGCGGTGAGGTACTCCGGCAGCAGCGCGAGCTGTTCGCTCATGGGTGGGGGGCCTCGACGTCGTGCCCGGCCGGGTTGCCGCCGCCGCCGGGCGGCAGCGCGTTCTGTTCGCTCATGCGCAGAGACCCTCGATGTTACGTCCGGTCGGGTTGCCGCCGACGCCGGGCAGCGGCGCGAGCCGTCCGTTCATGCGCAGGATCCCCGGCGTCGTGCCCGGTCGGGTTGCCGCCGCCGGGCGGCCGCGCGATCCGTCCGCTCATGCCGGAGTCCCCCCGGCCGCGAGGAGCGAGTCGACGACCCGGGCGTCGCGGCACGGCGTGTCGACGAGCTGCCGCACGTAGTCGTCGGCCGGCGACCGCATGAGCTCGGCCGGGGTGCCGACCTGCGCGAGCCGGCCGGCGCGCATGACCGCGATGCGGTCGCCGAGCACCAGCGCCTCGACCATGTCGTGGGTGACGAACACCGCGGTCACCCCCAGCCGGCGCCGGATGCGGACGAACGACTCCTGCAGCCGCTGCCGGGTCAGGGGGTCGAGGGCGCCGAACGGCTCGTCGAGCAGCATGACCCGGGGCCTCGCCGCGAGGGCGCGGGCCACCCCCACGCGCTGCTGCTGGCCGCCCGAGAGCTGATCGGGGCGCCGGTCGCGGACCGCCGCGGGGTCGAGCTCGACCAGCTCGAGCAGCTCGTCGACGCGGCGGCGGACGTCCGCCTCGCTCCAGCCGAGCAGGGTCGGGGTGACGGCCACGTTCCGGGCCACGCTCATGTGGGGGAACAGGCCCACCTGCTGGAACGCGTAGCCGATCTGCCGCCGCAGCTCGTGGGGGGGCAGCCCCGTCACGTCCGCGCCGTTCACCTGCACGCTGCCGCTCGACGGCTCGATCAGGCGGTTGATCATCTTGAGGGTCGTCGTCTTGCCGCAGCCCGACCCCCCCAGCACCGCCAGCAGCTCGCCCTCGGCCACAGACAGCGACACGTCGTCGACGACGGCCTGGTCGCCGTAGCGCTTGGTCAGCCGCTGGAGCTCGATCATGTTCGCCCGCGAATCAGCTTCGATTCGCCACCACCGACCCTACCACCATCCCTTGCTTTCTCGCTGGACGGCTCCTCGCGCGAATCGGTAGCCCGATTGCGCCCGCCGGATCGTGCCACGCGTCCGCTCAGCTCTATGGTGCAGATTCTCCGGACCCGGGCTTCCCTTCCGGCGCGACGGGGCCCCGGAGCTCGAGCAGCAGCGGATGCTCCAGGCGGTCGGCCACCCACCGCAGGAAGCGCACCGCGTCGGCGCCGTCGATCAGGCGGTGGTCGTACGACAGCGACAGCGGCAGCATCGGCCGGGGCTCGAACCGGTCGCCGACCCAGACCGGCGCCGGCGCCGACCGCGACAGGCCGAGGATGGCCACCTCCGGGTAGTTCACGATCGGCGTGAACGCGGTGCCGCCGAGGCCGCCGAGGTTGGTGATGGTGAACGTCCCGCCCTCGAGGCGCTCGCGGGGGAGGCCGGTGGTGCGCGCCGCCGCCGCCACCTCGGCGATCTCGGTCGAGAGGGCGGTCAGGCTCTTCCGGTCGGCGTCGGGGATGACCGGCACGATGAGCCCCCTTTCGGTGTCGACGGCCACGCCGATGTTGACGTAGCGCTTGTAGACGATCTCCTCGCGTTCGGTGTCGAGCGACGCGTTGAATTGGGGGAACTCCCGCAGCGCGGCCGCGCAGACGGCCACCGCGAACGCGGTGACGGTGAGGGGCAGGTCGGGCGACGTGCGCTTGAGGGTGCGGCGCACCGCCTCGAGCTCGCCGACGTCGGCCCGGTCGTGCTGGGTGACGTGCGGCACCGTCTGCCACGCCGTGCTCATCCGGCGCGCGACGGCCCGCCGCACGTTGCGCATCGGCCTGCGCTCGACGGCGCCCCACCGCGAGAAGTCGGGCAGCGCCGGAACGGGCGCCTGCCCCGGACCGGTTGGCCTGGGCGCGGGCGAGCGCAACTGCTCCATCGCGCGTCGGGCGTGCGCCTTGACGTCGTCGAGGCTCACCCGGCCGTTAGCGCCCGAGCCCTGCACGACGTCGACGTCGACGCCGATCTCTCGCGCCAGCTTGCGCACCGACGGGGCGGCCAGCGCGCGGCGCCGGGGTGTCGCGGACCGCGGCTCGGGGGGAGCCGGCGCGCCAGCCGTTGCCGGCGATGGTGACGACACCGGCGGCGCGGCGGACGGCGGTGGGGGAGACGACATCGGCGCG
>JAJEEA010000038.1 GCA_022821235.1 Vicinamibacteria bacterium | reverse complement strand
GCGGTCCTACTGTTCCAACTGCTCGAGCGCGTCGAGGAACACGCTCCAGGGCACCGGCTCGCCGTGCACCGGGGCCAGCGTCTCCACGTCGAGGCTCATGCGCTCCACCTGCGTGTGGAGGGCGCGCATCGACGGCAACTGGGCAGGCCGCGGCGGCTCGTGGGTGTCGAACAGGGCCGACTGGAACGCGATGCGCTCGGCCGGCAGGTACGCCATCAGCATCCCCGCGACATGCCGGAGCGGCTGCACGTAGTAGACCCGCAGTATCCGCTCGTTGTCGGTGATGACGTAGTTCTCCTGGACCGCCTCGTAGTTGTAGCCCTCGGCGAGCTCCGTCGGCGGCCACTTCGAGACGATGTCCGGCTTGATGGTCCGCGGCTCGTAGGTCAGCACGTCGTGGTTCAGGAACTCGAGGTTGATCATGTGGGTGACGATGGTCGACCCGACGTGCAGGTAGGTGCGCAGCCCCCCGATGTGGTCGAAGTGCGGGTGCGACGCGATGACCCAGCGGATGGGCTTGCCGGGGGCGAGCTGGGTGATCCGGTCGATGACCTTCAGGCTCCACTCCTCGTCCCCGGGCGCCTCGAAGACGGCCACGAAGTCGCTGAACTCGACCATGTAGCTGGCGGCCGGATTGCCGCCCAGCCGGTACACCCCGTCGGCGATCTCGTCCACGGTCACCTCGGTCGACCAGTCCGCCTCGGCCACCGACTCGGGCACCGGCACCGGGTCGCCGCAGTCGTTGGGGCGGATGTCGGGGAACGGCCCGCCGTAGGCGTTGTGGCCGGTGCTCTGGCGGTAGAACTGCCAGTTGTCGTCCCAGCCCTGGTGCGAGTGCCAGTTGGTCGGCCACTTGACGCCGTCGATCGAGACGAAGTTGGTGGACTCGTGCTCGATGTTGAAGTCGCCGAGGGCGGGGATGTTCACCGTGGTCTTGAGCCGCTGGATCAGGTTCTGGGGGTTGATGGTGGCGTCCACGCGGTACTTCCCGAACATCTCGATGGCGACCACGTGCATCTTGACCGGCGCCACGACGTTGCCGTCGCGGCCCTTCTCGATCTGCTCCCAGCGCCAGAACGCCACCGGGTTGGCCCCCGGCATGCGGGCGGCCTTGAGGAACCCGTGGGGGTTGAGCCACATGTCGAGCTGGTAGACCTCGGCGATCTCGGGGTGCACGGCCACCGCCGGCCCGTCGCCGTCCATGTGCCACGAGAACTCGCCGTTGGTGACGTGCGTCTGGCGCGTGTGGGCCTGGGTGGGCGTGCCGCTGCGCCAGCCGAGGCCGTACTTCCAGGACGCGGGCGCGAGGCCCGGCTCGCGGTCGAACGTCTCGACGCTCGTGCCCGCCTCCCAGTTGATGGTGCGGGTGTAGTTGTCGAGCGAGCCGATGCGCGGCCAGTCGATGTTGACCGCGTTCTCGAACGTCTGGCCCACCGCGCCGGCGTAGCCGCCGCTGCCGGAGTAAGAGAGGCAGCGCAGGTCGGCCTCGCCGATCTCTTCCGCGACGGCGGCGAGCAGGGGCGCGGGGTCGACGAAGCCCGGGGGGAACTCCTGGGCGGCCGAGGGACTTCCGGCCAACATGAGCAGAGCGACAGGGCCGACAAGACGCTTCGCCATCCTTCTCTCCTTCATCGCCGCGCCGCGCCCCCGCGACGAGCCGGCGCACGGCCTCGAAAACGCCGCCCCCGCAAGGCCCACCGCATTCAGCGCGCGGGCCTCGCGTGACCCTACAGCAGCCGCTCGACGTGAGGCGCCAGCTCCTCGTAGGGGAGGTCGCCCGGGTTGTAGAGCTGCACGATGCCCTCGCGGTCGATGACCACGAGGGTCGGGGTGGTGCTGACCCCGAACTCCAGGAAGTTCGTCTGGCTGACCGGCGCGCTCATCCATGACGGGATGGGGAACCGTTCCTGGTAGGCGCCGCGCAGGTAGGCCAGCTCCTGCTCGGGCGTCGCGTCCTCGCCGCGCTGCACGTACCCGTAGAGCTGGGTCGGACCGAGGACGACCAGACCCTGGTCGGCGTAGGCGTCGTGGAGCTGCTCGAGGACGGGGACCTGACGCTTGCAGTCGGGGCACCAGTGGGCCCAGAAGAACGCCACGACCACCTTGCCCTTCAGGTCCTCGGCCGACGGCAGCGGCGTGCCGAGGTCGTGCTCGACGTCGAGCACCGGGAACGGCGCACCCTCGAGGCTGAGCAGGAGCACGTTCTTCTGGACGCGGGTCTCGATGGAGGTCCCCCGGTACTTCTCGCGCTCGGCGGTCAGGAACTCGACCGCGCCGGCGCGGTCGCCGCGGGCATCCCGGACGCGGCTCAGCACCTCGATGCCGGCCCCCAGGGCGAGGGGCAGCTCGTTGTCGGCGTCGAGGTCGCGCTCGTCGAGCAGGGCGGCGCTGCCGTCGCGGGCCTCGCTCGCGTACCGCTCGGCCACGTCCCAGCGCTCGGCGAAGCCCGCGCCGCGGCCGAGCCACGACGCGGCGAGCAGCCAGCGCGGCGACGCCGTGTCGTGATGCGGCCGCTGCGCCTCGATGAGCGCCTGTGCGGCGTCGACCTCCTCGGCCCACGCCAGGTCGCGCATCTCGGCGATGAGCTCGGAGACGCCGAGCGGGCTCGACGCCGGTTCCGCCCCTTCGCCCACTACGGCCGGCGCCGGGCCGCAGGCCACGCTGAAGGCCAGCCCGGCCGACCCCGCCAACACCGCCAGCTTGCTCATTGTCATCTCGGACGCTCCCTCTGCCGTTCTCGGCACAGAATCTTCCACCGCCCCATTCTACTCCCGCCGGGTGAAGCGACGCCCTGCAAGCCGGCTGCCCGAGTCGGCCCGTCGCGGGCTCTGCGGCCGGCCCGTTCAGGGAGCGATCAAGCGTACCGATGGGAAATAGGTCCTTATCCTGCCGGTGTCGGCCGTAGCCAGCGCCCATCCCATCACGTGCGCGTGCGCACCGATGAAGAAGTCGGGCAACGGCGTTCGCGGCGATGGCCGGCCGGATTGCCGTCGCCTTCGGTCGCAGTATCGCCGGTAGGCGACCGCACAGGACTCCGCCGCGGCGGCCGGCACGTCGAGCACCTCGACACCCCAGTCGCGAACGAGATCCGCGGCAGTCGCGGGATCCGACACGCCAACGCAGATCTCGGCCAGGCAGACGGCGTTGATGGCCGCGCCCTCGGCCGCGACGGCCCCGGCCACGGTGCTTCGCGCCCACTCGTGATGGGCCGATCCGCTCTCCGAAACGTATATCAACACGTTGGTGTCGAGCAGCGTCATGGCTCGCGTGTAAGCTGCTTCAACTGGTCCCAGGAGAGAGTCATCCTCAGGGGCGACCGCGACATCGCCTCGAGACACTGCTCACGGGTCACGCTCGGCAACGGGGGGGGACGGTGGAGGCGCACCAGCACGTACCGTTCCTCTCCGAGACGCTGAACGTCGAAGACGTCGCCGGGCTTGACTCCCGGCACGACGACGCGCCTCTTCCCGTCGGCTCGGACCGTACCCATGGTGGGATTGTCCCACCTTCACAAGGGTCGGTCAATTTCGGTGCCCGCGTGGCGGGGGAGGGGCGACTTCGCCGGCACGAACTCGGCGTATACTCCCGTTACATGCTCTCGAAACACGCGCGAACGGCCCTCGGTGGTTTCGCGTGGCTGCTGGCGACCTCCTGCGGAGACGGACCGGCCGGCGCGCGCTCGGGCGCCGCCGTCGACCCCGCGCCCGACGTGGCCGCCGCGACCCAAGCCCCGGAGCCGGACCCCGGGCCGCAGCCGACGTTCATCAACCTCCTGCCGTGGGGGGAGGTCGACTTCACGCGGGGCGAGTTCCCCTCGCGGGACGAATGCAACGCCTTCGTGCGCGCCCTCCCGAACTACTCGGGCTACACCACCCCCGAACGCTGCGAGCCGATCGACGACCCGGTGTACTGCACCGAGTGGCAGGACCCCGACGACCCGCGGACCGGCCTCGACTGCTTCCGGGGCGTGGGCGGCTGCGAGGTCGAGCTGCGGCGCCACGATCTGCTGGCGGAGAGCCGCGGCCGGACCCTCGCCGCCCGGTGCGAGCCGGCCTCCCTCGCCGACGCCTGGGCGCGATACCAGGACATCAAGCCCGACGCGGAGCCGTGAGCCAGCCGGACGGCAGCGTCTTCTACCGCATCGGCCGCCTCGCCGGCCGCAAGGCCCGCAAGGCGACCTGGGTCTGGCACTCGCTGACCGGAGACGACGGCAAGGCCATCGAGGCCGAGCACGGCGTCGGCGCGGACATGGCCGCGGTGGTGCGCGAGAAGAGCGGGGTCGAGGCCGACCCCGCCCTGCGCGCGTTGCTCGACTACATCTCTCAGGCCTTGGCCGGGGTGGTCCGCAACCGGCTCCACCGCTTCGAGGTCGGGGTGGTGGGCGACGAGCAGCCGACCGCCTACGCCCTGCCCGGGGGCTTCATCTTCCTCACCGCCTCGCTCGCCGACCTGTGCGGGCGCGACCGGGACGAGCTCGCCTTCGTCGTGGCCCACGAGATGGCCCACGTCATCCGGCGGCACGCGGTCAAGCGGGTCCTGCGCCAGACCGCCTACTCCGCCGCGTCGATCCTGACGCCGGGGCGCGGGGTCATCGCCCCGTGGCTGCATCGCATCGGGCTCGAGTGGCTCGAGCGCGCCTACTCGCGCGAGCAGGAGCTCGAGGCCGACGCCCTGGCGGTGCTCCTGACCCGGGCCGCGGGGTTCGACCCGGAAGGCGCGCTGCGGCTCTTCGAGCGGCTCCGCGCCCTGGAGCCGGCCGGCGGCAAGGGCATGGGCGCGTATCTGTCGACCCATCCCCCGGTGGACGATCGCGTGGCGGCGCTGCGCCCGCGGATGACGTCCCGCCGGGCATCGGGCGGCGGCGCCGGCTGAGACTGCACAACGTGCCGGTCGCGGCCGAGTCTCGCCGGCGCGAAACCCGGCGGGTCCTCGCTCGCGCGCTCTGCGACCGCACTCGGAGTCTTCGCCGGCGCGAGACCCGGGCGGGCCCTCGCTCGCGCGATCTGCGACCGCACTTGGAGTCTTCGCCGGCGCGAGACTCCGGCGCGACGGCCGCTACGGCGTGGACTCGGGAGGCGCAGACTCCGGGGGCCTGGCCATCCGGGCCTGGAGAGCGGCCTTGATGCCGGCGACCTCCTCGCGTTGCGGCTTGTAGCGCCTGAGGTAGTGGGCGGCGGCGTCCAGGATCTCGGCCAGCTCGGTGTTGCCGATCCACGCCCCCGCCCGGTTCCGCGCCGCGATGTCCTGGGCCGCGTGGGTCTGCTCGAGGACGAGCGCGGTATCCTGCTCGATTATCGCGACGACGGCGGACACGAGGGCGAGCTGATGCGGATCGTCGAGGGTCTCGGCGAGCTCCCGGAGCGGCGCGAGGCGGTCGTCCTGCGGGTCGGTCATGGATCTCCGGATCGGGCCGCCAGATGCGGCGCGGCGTACCGTGCACGTAGAATACAGTACGGGCCGTGTGGGATCTCGCGAGGATTCGCGGACGGGGCCGACGGCTTCCGCCCGAGGCGGCCCGGGCCGGACCTCGGCAAGCTCGACCCGCGGACCCGCTGTCGCCGAAGAACCGCCCGAAGACGGCGCGCCGCCACCGTGCAAGGCATCTGCCACGACCTGCAGCGCCGCTGTCGCCGAAGAGCCGCTCGAAGACGGCGCGCGGGTGGGTCTCGAAGCTGGGAGTGATCGTCTGCCGTGAGATACGACCTCGCGCTTCATGACGCCGGGGCGACCGGATCCCGTCGTGAGGCTCTCGGCGACAACGGCACGCCGGACCGCAGCGCGCGACGCGGGCGGACCGGGGCGAGGGCCGCGATGGGCCTCGCCGCGGCCGGCGCGCTGTTGGCGGGGTGCGCCCAGGTCCCGACCGGAGAGGGCGTAGACGACGCGGCCGCCGCCGGGAACGGCG
>JAJEEA010000140.1 GCA_022821235.1 Vicinamibacteria bacterium | reverse complement strand
GGGCCGCAGGGGGTCGCGGGGCTCGGTGTCGCGGGCCGGCCGGGACGCGGGCGCGACAAGCGGCTGCCGCGCGGCTGGACCGGCCCGCGAGATCAGATCGAGCCGGCCGCAGGTCGACATCAGCGAGGAAAGACACCGCGGTCAATGTCCTCGCGGTCGAGCAGCCGCTGGGCGCCGCCACCCACGAGATCCCGCATCGCCGGTCCGGTGGCTCCCGAAATCAGCGGAAAGACGCAATCGGGCCCCAAGGTGGATTCCACGGCGAGCTCGCGGCCGAGCAGGCGCAACGCCTTGTGGAGGCGGTTCGCGGCAGTCGCGTGGCGCGGATCGAACATGCGGCGCACCACCTTGTCGTCGACGCCGAGGCGCCGGGCGAACGCGAACCGCGTCAGGCCGCTGTCCCGGAACCCCAGCACCAGCGCCGCTTTGGCGGCCATCGCCGGCGGCACCGCGACCCGATGCTCGCCCGCCCGCCGCGCACTCGGCCGCGGAATCGGCTCCGTCGACGATGCGCCCCGCGATGGCCTCCTCCAGGGCGTCCCCGGCCTCGGTCAGCGCCTCGGCCTCGTCCCTGCCGGATGTCAGGCACTCGGGCAGGTCGCGGAACGACACGACGACCTCGTCGGGTCGGGCCCGGCGCAGGCGCGCGGGGTAGATGAACCGCATGAACGACCTCCACGGCGCAGACGACTATCGGACGTCTCGGTGGTGCAAGTCGCTGACGTCGTCGGTGTTGCTCTTGTCGGTAGAGAATTCGTACTCTGTCGTATGGTTTCACGGCTCACGACGAAGGGTCAGGTGACGATTCCCAAGCCTCTCCGCGACAGCCTGGGACTCGAGCCCGGCCACGAGCTCGAGTTCGAGGAACGGGAAGGCGCCCTGATCGTCAGGCGCCGCGCGCCCGTGGACCCGATTCGGAGACTCGTCGGCCTGCTCCCCCGGCACATCGACGCCGACGCCTACCTCGAGGAGACACGCGGCCCGGCGTGGCAGCCCGATCTGGACGGCGGAGAAGGCAACGGCTCGTGATCCCCCCGTCAGAACGGGACATCATCTTCGGTCGGCAGGTCCGGCCCGCCGGCCGGGCCCGGCTTGCTCGCCTTCGGCTTCCACCCGCCGCCCGCCGTCCACACTTCCCCGTAGGGGGAATCCTGTACGCGCCGATCCAGCGTCACAGGAAAGGCATCGCCGGACCTCAAGACCTTGCGGCACGGCATCCCCGTGGCGCCCTTGACGCCCTTCGGCAGCCTCACGCCCCACGTGCCGTCGTCAAGGCGAGCTGCCGTCACCGTCACCGGCTCGTCGTTGCCCCCGGTCGGCCGGGGCCCGCTACCGGCTTCGGCCGGGTTCGGCTCGCTACCATCCGGCCGCTCCACCGAGCTCGTGAAGGTGTCAGCATAGCAGGACCACGCGTCGCGTTCCTGGCGCAACTCGCCCGTGAACGCCACGACGTCGTCCTTGCCGACGCCCGCCGCCCGGTCCCGATCCAGGGGATCCCGCCGCCCGGTCACGATGACGTCAACGAATCGCGCGGGGTCCTCCACGGCCAGCCGGACCTTCAACCAGCACGTACTTCGTCCCTCTCCTGGAAACCCTGACCTCCGCGTCCCGGACCGCGTAGCCCTTCCTGGTCAGGGTCGGCTTCCCGCCCATGGTGCCTCCGTCAGAGAGAGTGTCTGTTGCCAATCCGCACGACGAGAAACTCCAGTGTGACGCGAGGCTACGGCAGGCTACGGCCCGGCGATGCGGTAGACGGCCTCGGCGGTGCGGATGATCAGGCTGTCGTCGAGGATGGCGGGGGTCGCCATCGTGAACTCGTCGAGGGGGTTCTCGGCGAGGACCCGGAACTCGGGGCCCGCCTCGATGACGTAGGTCGTGCCCTGCTCGCTGAGGGCGAAGATCTTGCCGTTGTAGGCCCAGGGCGAGGCGGTGAACGCGTGGCCGACGTCGATGCGCGTGCGGCCGTAGACCTCGGCCCCGGTGCGGGCGTCGTGGGCGGTCATCATGCCGCGGTCGAGCAGGGTGTAGTAGTAGTCGCCGTAGACGATGGGCGAGGGGTGGTACGAGCCGCCCTGCTCGAGCGACCACGCGACGTACTCGTTGGCGGTCTCGCCCTCGGCCAGCGAGATGTCCCCGCTCGCGCCGGGCCGAATCGCGTAGACGGGGCGGAAGAAGTCGGCGATGTAGCCCGACTCCAGGTAGAGCATCCCGTGGGCGGCGGTCGGGGTGGGGATGACGATGGACGACATGCCGGTCAGCCCCCACAGCTCGCGGCCGGCGAGGTCGTACGAGCGCACGCGGTCGGTGCCGGTGGTGACGATCTCGGTGCGCCCGTCGTGCTCCCAGACGTAGGGCGTCGACCAGTTGCTGCCCTCGTCGCGGTCGGTGCGCCACAGCTCGGCCCCGGTCTCGGCGCTCAGGGCCGCGAGGTAGGACTGCTCCTCGTTGTCGACGACGAGGTAGACGCGGCCGTCGTGGAGCACCGGCGACGACGCGGTGCCCCAACCGTTGCGGGTCGCCGCCGGGGGCAGGTCGCGCGACCAGAGCACCGTCCCGTCGAAGCCGAAGGCGTAGAGGCCGACGTTGCCGAACAGCACGTAGAGGCGCTCGCCGTCGGTGACGGGGGTCTCGGAGGCGAACGTGTTCTTCAGGTGGTGCGACGATGCGGGCACCCCGGCGTGGACCTCGGTCCGCCACCGCGTCTCGCCGGTCTCGAGGTCGAGGGCGTAGACGAGCCAGTGGTGAACGTCTTGCGGGGTGGGCCGCTCGCCGCCGCGGTACCAGCCGCTCTCGGGCGCCTCGACCTGTCCGTCGCTCGCCACGGTGGTGACGAACACGAGGCCACCGGCCACGATGGGCGAGCTCCAGCCGAGGCCCGGGAGCGGAGTGCGCCAGGCGACGTTCTCGTCGGCGCTCCACCGCTCGGGCAGGTTCGGGTTGTCCGCGACCACGCCCGCCGCGCCGGGGCCGCGGAACTGGGTCCATTCCTGGGCCGCGGCGCCGCCCGCGGACAGCATGATCACGGCCGCGAGCAGCAGCGCGATCCGAGTCCGGGCGGCGATGCGTCGCCGGACGTGGAGCCGAGGCCCAGGCAGGCGGTTACCCCCATGCCGCATTGCAGCGTTCAACATCAGAACCATGTCGTCACTTTTTCCTGCGCCAGACGCCGGTGTTCCGGCTTCACGTGCGCCACAACGGTAGCCAGCGCCATGGCGACCGCGCCCAGGTCATCGGAGAATCCGACACCCGGCATCAGATCGGGGATGGCGTCGAGGGGAGCGATGAAGTAGCCGAGCGCGCTCACGATGACGGCCTTCGCCCACACCGGGGTATCGCCGTCCAGGCAACAGTAGTACAGCACGAGCACCTTCTCGATGGTCTCGCGACCCGCCCGCCCGGCGAACGCGGCGATCTTCCGCCACAGCGACTCCTCGCTGTACTCGGCGCCGTAGTCTCTGTCCGGGCCCGCACCACCGGCGTCCGCCGTCATTGCGCGCTACTCCCGCCGGTAGACGCGAATCGCTCCCTGCGTCGCCACGAACACGTGCGTCTCGTCGACGGCGACCGGGCCGGTCGGACCGCCGGCATCGGACGACGCGGCGAGCACGGGCTGCGCGGGCTCGCTCAGGTCGAACGCCTGCAGCAAGCCGCCACCGGCCGTGTAGAGCCGGCGCCCCCACAGCGCGACGCCGGTCGGCCGCCCCTCCGCCGGCACCACGGCGGCCACGCGCGGGGCGGCCG
>JAJEEA010000372.1 GCA_022821235.1 Vicinamibacteria bacterium | reverse complement strand
CGGCACCATACCACGCCGTCACGAGAGCCTCACGAGCGATCTTCTTAGCAAGAGCCTTACCGCCACTGGCCCGGAGGCCGCATTTGGCGCCTGTCACTACCCGCTCGCCCCAATCCGCCCCCCGTCGCCGGCCGGGCAGTGACAGGCGTTGCGCGTCAGACCACGTTGCCGACGAACACCACCACACCCCGGATGTCGGTCTCGTTGCCGGCGTCGACGGTGCGCTCGGGGCAGCGCCCGTCGAGCGCGCGCAAGGTCCGGCACCCGTCGCGCTCGACGAGGAGCCGCACCACGGTCTCCCCGCCGCGCGCGGGGTCGCGCACCGCGACCAGGCGCCCGTCGGCAGCGGGCTCGTCGGGATCGATCCAGACGTAGTCCCCCGCCCGCACGCGCGGGGCCATCGCGTCCTCCGCGATGCGCACGATGAACGTCTCGCGGCCGAACATCGCCCGGTCCGGCTCAGCGCCGCGGCGCCGGGGAAGGCGTGGGCGCGCTCCCGCCCGGTCGCCGAAGGATTGCGCTCCACGCCGGATGCGGCTTGCGCGCATCACGCCGCGCCCGGCCACGGTGTCGGCGGCGGCCTCGCGGCGGAGCATGTCGAGGTCGATCCCGCCCACCCCATCCGCCCCGCCGCCGGGCGCACGCGAGCATCGGGCGCGGCCGCTTCAGCGCGAGGCCGGGGGCGCGGTGGAGAGGTTGGTGAGGTGTCCTTCGAGACTCCGCATAAGGCTCATCACGCCAAGCGGCTGGTCGGAGTCGACGCGGAGCCGCCACTTGCCCGCCCCGTCGCCGAGCGCGCCGTCGAGCCCTTCACCCTCGCCCGACTCGAGCGCCGGCGCCCACAGCCGCCGTGACGCCCCGGCGGGCAGCGTCAGCGTCACCGCCTCCGCACCCGCATCGCCTGCGTCGTCGGTGCCCGTGATGGTCACCGTCGCCAACTCGGACGCCGAGCGGTTCACCAGCAGCAGCACGCTCGCCTGACGCGTGTTGCTCGCGGGGTTGAAGAACGCCACCTCGTAGCGGTGGCCCTCCTCCGTTGCCGACTCCGCCACCGCGTCGTGCACCGCGTGGGGGAACCCCGGCGCCCCGTGGTTGCGCACGTAGCCGAGCACCCGGAAGGCGAGGTCGCTCTCGAAGGCGAGGCGCCAGCGCCCCTGCCCCGGACCCGTCGAACCGGTGAGCCCCTTGTCCTCGTTGCCCGACTCCAGGTCGCGCGAGCTGAGCTGCACCGCCGCGCCCGCGCCGATTTCCAGCGTCAGCGGACCATACGCCTCGCCCGTGTCGTCGAAGGCGCGAATGCGCACCTCGCCCGCCTCGTCGCTCTCGTTGACCACGCGCACGAACCCGTAGCGCACGGTGTTGGCGGCCGACGGGAGCAGCCACAGCCGCTCCACCCCGTCCGGCGCGGTGGACAAGTTCGTGAGGTGCCCGTCGAGACTTCCCATCAGGCTCATCACCGCGAGCGGGCGGTCGGAGGCGACGGCAAGGCGCCACTTGCCCGCTCCGTCGCCGAGCGCGCCATCGAGCCCCTCGCCCTCGCCCGCCTCGAGCGCCGGGGCGCTCAGCCTGCGCGCCGCTTGGGCGGGCAGCGTCAGCGTCACCGCCTCCTCGCCTGCATCGCCCGCGTCGTCGGTGCCCGTGATGGTCACCGAGGCTTGCGTCTCCGAGTGGTTCACCACCCGTAGCGCGCTCGCCTGTCGCGTGTTGCTCGCGGGGTTGAAGAAGGCCACCTCGTAGCGGTAGCCCTCGGCCGACTGCGACTCCGCCACCACGTCGTGCACTGCGTTGGGGAACCCCTCCGCCGCGCGGGTACGCACGTAGCCGAGCGCCCGGAAGGCGAGGTCGCTCTCGAACACCAAGCGCCAGTGCCCCTGCTCCGGCGCGCCCGTCGCGCCGCTGAGGCCCTTGTCCGCGTTGCCCGACTCCAGATCGCTCGAGCTGAAGTGCCGGGCCTCGCCCGCGCCGATGTCGAGCGTCACCGGACCGTACTCCTCGCCCGCGTCGTCGAAGGCGCGGATGCGCACCTCGCCCGCCTCATCGCTCTCGTTGACCACGCGCACGAACCCGTGCAGGGCGCCGGAGGCCGCCGGCAGGAACGCGACCTCGGCCGGCGCCCGCGTCACCGTCACGGTGTAGGTGCGCCGCGTCCCGTTCTGCGCGGTCACCACCACCTCGATGACGGTCTCTCCCACCGCCAGGGGCAGCGTCGCGCTCGCCTGACCGCTCGCCACCGCCGCGCCGTTGACCGTGATCCGTGCCCCCGCGTGGTTCGCGGTCGGACTGAGCGTCAGGGCCGCGATGCGGTACTCCACCCGCGCGGTGTAGGCGAGCGTGCCCGGGACCAGGGGCTCGGCGAGCACCACCGCCCCGGCGCCTGCCGAGAGCGACAGCGCGCTCAAGGATGCGTCGGAGGACAGCGCGGGACCCACGCCCCCGCCGCCGCCACCGCCGCCGCCGGGCGTGCCCGTGGCGTGCGCCCAGTGCCCGGGGGTGCCGGTGTAGTCGGGCGGACGCTGGCTAATCCTCGTCTCGGTCGTGAACTTCGCGCGCACCCGCACCCGGTACTTCGTGCCGTTGTAGAGGCCCCTGATGGTCTGGTAAGACCCGTGGGTGTTGCGGGGGACCGCCACCCAGCCGGCGGTGGGACCCCCCGAACCCGGACCCGACAACACCTCCGCGTCGTCGGCCACCGCGTCCGCGGAGGCGGCGGTGTAGTGCACGTCGTAGGCGATGTTCCCCCCGGGCAGCGCGGTCCACGTCAGCGACAGACTGCCGTCGCCCGGCGTGACTCTCAGGCCGGCAGGCCGCCGGGGCACCACGCAGGCGCCCGCGATGGACAGGCCCACCACATCGCCGGGCGACCATCGGAGGCTGGTCCCGCTCTGCTGGAACTCGGCATTGCCGCCTGAGCCGAACGCGCCCGAAAGGGAGAAGGCGGTGGCGCCGACACAGAAGTTGAGGGCCCTGAGCGCGGCGTTCGGCCCTCCTCCTGCAAAAATAAGGTGGAGATAACCCCCCGGGTCGACTGAAATCCGGTCTACTGTGTAAGCGGTGCCGCCAATGGAAAACGTGTGGTCCGTAAGCGTCCCGGGCGTCGAACACTTTTTTTCCGCGATGGTTGCGGCGCGGAGGCAACCGTTGTCGGTGACACCTCGCAAGTCCTGCACGGTCAGCGTCGCGCTCCAGGCGGCGCCGGGAGGCGGGTCCTGCGGCGTGCCCGAGCCGAACGCCCATGCGCCGACGACGCCGCCGTTCACCGCCCGCACCCGCACCCGGTAGGCCCTGCCGTCCGTCATCAGGTTGCCGATGGCCTGTGCGGTCGTCGTGTCGCCGCCGGCGCGGGCGACGGCCACCCAGCCCGCCGCCGCATCGCTGCCCGACGCCGGCGCACCGTCGGCCACCGCCGTCGAGGAGGTGTAGTGCACCTCGTAGTCCGTCACCGTGCCCGCGGGCGCCGTCCAGGTCAGCGCCAGCGCGCCGAAACCCCGCGCGGCGGCGGACAGCGCGCTGGGCGCCGCCGGAGGCGTCACCGCGCCCACCCGCGAGCCGTTGACGCGGATCAGGTAACGGGTGTTGTCGGTCTCGCGCGACCAGGACCCGGACGGCGGGCTCGAGCGAATGAAGTATGGTCTGTCCGCGATGCTCCAGTCCGTCTCGCCGCCGGCATCCACGCCGGTCGATGACGTCGTCTTCACGCTGCCGCTTTCACCATCCGTCCGGTACAGGACCAGGTGATACGCGGTGTTCGCCGCGAGCCGGGTGTTCACCGGCGCCGTGAAGGCGAGGACGACATTGCCGCCGTGACTGACGCTCGCCGGGGGTCGCAGACCGGCGAGTCTCGATTGCGGCGCACCGTTGCCGTCCGAGGACCACAGCTCCGCCCGGAGATTCTGGATGTTTCGGCTCGAGGTTTGTGTGATGTTCACCCGTACCTCGATGCCGGAGAGGATGTAGCCCCCGGTGAAGCTCCCGGTGGTGAACCCCTGGGCCCTCGACTCGCCCCCAACACCAGCTTCAAGCGCACCCACCGCCTTCCCGATGTTGCTCACCAGCACGGCGGCGGCGGCCG
>JAJEEA010000504.1 GCA_022821235.1 Vicinamibacteria bacterium | reverse complement strand
TGCGGAGATGGCGTTCCGGGTCTTCCCGCGGGACGCCGGGCGGGTAGAATGGGCCGTCATTGCAGATTCGGCGGGGACGTGAACGGGCGCTTCCGGGCCTTCGACCAGGAGACGGGCGAGATCCTGCGGGAGATCAACCTCGGCTCGGCGGTGACGAGCTTCCCGATCAGCTACGCCGTCGACGGCCGCCAGTACGTCGCCGTCGGCACCGGCTCGGCCGGCACCGCCTCGGGCTTCCTCGGGCTGACGCCGGAGTTGCGGCCCAGCGCGGGGAACAACCTGTTCGTGTTCGCCCTGCCATTGGCTTGAGCTGACCGACGGGGTTGCCGGCCCAGCGGCCACGAATCGAGAACTCGCCCGGGACGGACATTCTGTAGTAGGATGTGCGTTCGGAACCAAGGTGTCCTGAGAGGTGTCGTTATGCTGAACATTCCCCTCCACGCTTCGTCGGGCGGCCGGGTGGTTGCCTGGAGTCTTGGGGTCGCTGTCCTCAGTGTGACCTGGGGCGCGCCCGCGGCGGCCCAATCGCCAGGCGACGCGCCCGCGGTGACCTTCGCTCGGGACATCGCCCCGATTTTCCAGAGTAACTGCCAGCAGTGCCACCGGCCCGGCTCGATCGGCCCGATGTCGCTCACGACCTACCAGGAAGTGCGCCCCTGGGCTCGGTCGATCAAGCAGCGCGTGGTAACGGGCGAGATGCCGCCCTATCGATACGACCGCGACATCGGGATTCAGGAGCTGAAGGACGACCTCCGGCTGAGCCTGTCCGAAATCGAGACGATAGCCCGCTGGGTGGACGACGGGGCACCCCCTGGCGACCCGGCCGATCTTCCGCCGCCGCTGTCGTTTCCGGATCTCAGCGAGTGGGCCTATGCGGATGAGTTCGGCCCGCCGGACTTGGTGATCCGGACGAAGCCGTACACGCTGGCGGCCGATGGGTCGGACGTCTGGTGGCGGCCGATCGTGCCGACCGGCCTGACCGAGGACCGGTGCCTCAAGGCGGTCTCCGTCAAGCCGTCGCCCGAGGGGCGCGCCGCCGCGCACCACGCCAACAGCCAGGTGCTCGGTTTCGACGAGGAGAGCGGGGAGTGGGTCCAGGTCGAGCGGCTCTCCGAGTACGCGCTCGGGAAGGTCGGCGAGATCGTTCCGGAGGACGCCTGTCGTCTCCTCCCGGCCGACTCGATGGTCAGTTGGGACGTCCACTACTATCCGACCGGCGAGATCATCGAGAACGACGTGGTCGAGATGGGCGTGTGGCTCTACCCGGAGGGCCATCAGGAGCAGGTGCAATACCAACAGGATCTCAAGCTGTATTCCCTGCTGATGAAGGGCAGCGAGCTCGAGCTCCCACCGCATGGCACGGCGATGACGCAGGGGTTCCATTCCTTCGAGACCCCGGTGCGGATCGACAGCTTCCAACCGCACGGTCACTTCCGTCTAGTGGGCAAGACTCTTGAGCTCTTCCATCCGAAGACGGGCGAGCTGGAGATGGTGAGCTCGGTGTCCAACTGGACCAACGACTGGCACACCAGTCACATCTACGCAGAAGACGCCGCACCGCTCGTCCCGGCGGGGTCCGTCCTGGTGATCACCGGCTACTACGACAATACGGCCGGGAACCAGCAGAACCCCGACCCGAATCAGTGGGTGGGACCGGGCAGCCGTACGGCGGACGAGATGTCGCATGCATGGATCGCCGTGACGCATCTCGACGACGAGGGCTACGAGCGTCTGGTGGCCGAGCGGGAGAGTCGCCAGCAGACGGACAACGAGGAGTAGCAGCACGGAGACGTGCGGAATTGGTCTGTGGCGAGAGAGCCTCTCGGTATCGAGAGGCTCTCTCGCTTTTCGGCGGCAACGCGTTGATGGAGGGAACGCCAGTGCTCGGACGATGGCTCGCAGGCGGCCTCGCAGCCGCAATGCTCATCGGCTCCACATCGCTGGGGGCCCAGCGACAACGACCACTTACCCCGCTGCCGCCGAACGGACTTCGGGTGGCCCCGTTCTTCGACGGCTGGTACCGGAATCCGGATGGAACCGTCACCCTGTCGTTCGGCTATTCCAACCTCAACCTGACCGAGGTCGTGGAGATTTCCCTGGGTCCTGACAACTTCATCGAACCGGCGGAGTTCGACGGCCGGCAACCCACGTCGTTCCCGCCTGTCGTGCGTGAGGGCGCCAGGAGCACGCGCCGGCGAGACCGGGAGCGGGGGGTGTTCACCGTGACCGTGCCGGCCAGCTTCAGCGGCGACGTCGTCTGGACCCTGGTCAACCAGGAACGGACCTTCTCCGTGCCTGGAAGCGCCAAGACCGGTGCCTACCAGCTCCGATGGCCGATGGCTATGGGGTCGCAGCCCCCACTGGTCCGCTTCAGCCCCGACGGCCCTGCCGGCCGGGGTCCCACCGGGATCGACGCGGAGCCGATGCGCGCGTCGGTGGGCACGCCGCTTTCGCTGACGGTCTGGATCCATGATGACAGCGTGCGGGACGAAGAACCGCTCCCGGTCAGACGGCGGGGCGACACCGCGGCGCTGAACGTGACCTGGTTCAAGCATGCCGGTCCGGGCGCGGTGGTCTTCAGCCCGCACACGGAGCCGATCGCCGAGACAGAGGGGATGGTGACCACGACTGCGACCTTCCAGCAGCCGGGCGAGTACGTGATCCGTGTGCGCGCCGACAACTTCGGCCGGGTCGACAGCTCCGCCGGCAACCAGTGCTGCTGGACGAATGGCTATGTGAACGTCACCGTCACGCCGTAGCCGTCCAGAGCCCGGCCCACGAGCGACCTGCTACGGCCCGCAGTGGCGCCGGACGGCGCGCATCATGGGAGCGATGAACCCGGTGGCCTGCCGGCTGCGCGAAGTCGCCGTGAGGCTGACGCCCATCAAGCCCCTGGTGAAGATGTGGGCGGCCATCAACCGCCGCGCGGGGACCGACGTCAGCCAGTGACGTTGCAGCGGCTGAGGCACCCGTGGCTCTCGACTCCCGCCAGGGAACGGGCTGCGGGGTTATCCGGAACGGCCGGCGCACACCGGCCACCGCGGCATCGCGTACACGCGCCGAGCCCCCGGGGCCTGGTCAACCGCAACTGTCCGTGAGGCCGACCACGGACGTGAGGTTGATGCGCGATTCGCCGTCCGCCTCGATGAGGAGCCCCTTGACGAGCACCGTACGCCCCGGCCGCAGCTCACCGCTGGCGTTGATCTGATCGGGGTCGGTGAAGAGGGCGCGGTCGCCGAAGTTCAGCAGGCCCTCGGGGGTCAGGAAGTCGGCGAAGCCGATGAGGCGGAACTCGCCGTCGCCGAGCGCGGTCTCGCGGGCCTCGCCGACCTGGACCTCGTTGAAGACGCCCGCCCGCGTCACCGTCGGCTCGGCGGCCCGGGCGAGCCACCAGGTCGACTCCTCCCGGGTCCGGCGCTCGACGCAGCCGACGGTCTGGACGAACTCGACCTGCGGCTCCGGTCTCCGTGTCCTCGCCTGCCGCTCGCCCGCGGCCGCGAGCGGGAACGCCGTTGCCGCCACGAGCAGCCCTGCCGTCAGTGCCGTCCGAATCGTCATCCTTCGCCCCTTGCCCGCCGTT
Source organism: Vicinamibacteria bacterium (assembly GCA_022821235.1). Classification (GTDB taxonomy): domain Bacteria; phylum Acidobacteriota; class Vicinamibacteria; order Vicinamibacterales; family UBA8438; genus JAJEEA01. Next base: position 6,142 of record JAJEEA010000504.1, on the reverse strand, counting down.
CGTGGTTTGCGGCTCCTCCGCCGCCTCCCGGCACCGCCGCCCCGGCCAGCCCGCCAGATAGCCGGCGCCACCCGGCCGGGGCGGAGAGTCGGCGCCCCCACTGGTTGGCAGCGCCTCCCCGCGGGAGCCGGCGCCGTTCCCGATGCGCAGGCGCCTACCTCGACGCCTGCGCCGCCGCCGCGGCCTCCGCCGCCTGCCTCTCCAGGTTCCGGTAGATCTCGAGGATGTGACGGATGTCGTGGTTGCCCTCGTGGCAGGCGTACTCGTACATGGGCCCCTCGGTCGTCACCATCGGCAGCTCCACGGTCCACGGCGCGGTCCAGGTGTTCGGATCGCTGACCGTGAACTCGTAGGTGATCTCGTCGGGGCCGATGCGCGTGAAGCGCTCCACCACGTGCAGGGCGTCGGTGGATCCGCGGAAGCGCCGCCGCGCGTTGTAGTTCGTGGTCTCGACGACCAGGGTGTCGCCCTCCCACCGGGCGCGCGAGTCGCCCGCGAAGTGGCGGATCCTGTCGGAGACGTGCGGCCGCCCGTCGAGGGGGATGATCCTCGGCGGGTTGGTGTTCAGCTCGGTGAAGATGACGATGTGGTCGGGGGTCTGGAAGATCTGGTGGATGTCGTTGTAGGCCGGCGGCAGGTTCGGCGGGCCCTCGTGCGACCAGACGATGCAGCGCTCGGGGAACGGCCGGACCTCGTGGCTGTCGAACGCGCTCGGGAGCCGCCTCGCCTCCGCCTCGGCGGCCAGCTTCTCCGCCGCCTCCGGGGTCAGGGGCGGGAACCTGCCGTTCGGCGGATCGACGATGAGCGACGTGCGCCGCGTCGACAGCCCCTTGGGCACCGGCGTGCGCAGCCAGATCTCGTTGTCGTAGTGGACGTACGAGGGGTCGCGGTTGACCTGGTACAGGGCGCGCTCCCTCTCCTCGGGACCCTCGATCTCGATCGCGCTCCGCGCCGACGGGTCGACGCCCTCGGCCGTGAGCTGCGCGTGCAGGGCCGCCGCCTCCTCCTCGGTGTAGAACGCCTGGTCGCCCAGGTACTCGGGTCGCTCGAGGGGGGTGAAGGTCTGGGTGGTCCAGTAGCCCTGGAAGTCGGGCTGGCCGTCGGGCAGCCGGGGCAGGGTCCACGTGGACGCGGCATCGGCCTCGCCCGCCGCCTGCCCCTGCCCGAGAGCCGCCGCCGGCGCCGTCAGCCCGATCGCGATCACCGCCGCCCACGTCGCCTGACTGCGCTGGCTCATCGTCGTTCTCCCTGGCACGCGGCCCGCAATCGGTCGCCCGGCCCGCCCGTCGCCGCCTTCGGCTCCGGCGGGCGCCCCAACCAACCCACCGCCGCCCCGACCGCCCTCCGCGGCGCTTCGAGGACCCGCGGCGCGGCCTCCGGACAATCGGCGCATCGCTCCTCCCGGCCGCTTCTCGCCCGCCACGGGGGAGCCGAGGCCCTTCGCGGTACGGACTCCGGCCGCGAGGCGGCGAGAGACGCGCCGGTACCGAACGAACCCGAACGGACGAATCAGGTCGACGCGGGCTCCGGCGGCGGCTTGTCGCCGGCGAGGGCCGCCGCCGGTATCGCCTCGGACGCGCGCGGGCGCAGGATCTCGTCGATGAGGAACAGGTCGGTGAGCAGCGCCCGCAGGTGGATCGACCCGTTCAGGTTGTCGATGACCTGACTGCTGATGCCGGGCTGGGCCCGGACGAGCCCCAGCACCTTCCGCGCCCGATCGGCGTCGCCGGCGAGCACCGCGATGAACCCGTCGTACGCGGACGCCGGCTCCAGGCCCCGCTCGCGCACCGTCGCCTCGAGAAACGGGCCGAGCCCGTCGAGGGCCTGGTCCATGCCGTCGAGCAGTCGGCGCAACTCGCCGTCGCCGACGCCCGGCTCGCCCTTGTAGCCCTTCGAGGCGTAGCTGAGGAAGTACTCGTAACCTCCCTCGAGCGCGTCGATGCGTTTCCTCAGACCCTCCGTGGTCGTGTCGGCCACCTGCGGCTCCTCGTCCGGGCATCGCCGCCGTGCGGCGCCGCTGCCCGCATCCAATCCTACGGGAGTTCGCGCCGCTCGACGGCGCACGCTCCTACGACGCGGGTTGACTCTGGGCCGGCGGAGGCGCAGCCGCCGCGGGAGCCGGGGCCGGCGGCTTGGCCTTGGGCTTGGGCGGGGTGACGTCCCACCGCTTCGGGCTGTGGTGCGCCAGGTAGTCCTCGCGGCTCACCGTCCCGAAGATCATCGACTTCGTGATCCACAGCTTCTCGGGCCGGATGGCGAAGTAGATGTGGGTGATGGTGAGCATCACGAACAGCACGGCCGAGAAGCCGTGCGTGGCGTAGACGACGCCCCACGCCGGGTCGTTCCCCATCGCCGCACCCTCGAAGAGCAGCTCGTTCATCGGCACGATCGGGTTCTCGATCTTGAACATCATGATCAACCCGGTGACCGAGACCACGAGGCCGAAGATGGTGACGGCGAGGTGATAGAGCTTGTGGTCGAGCGGGTACTTGCCGTGCTTGTCGATGGCGACGGTGGCCCCGAGCTGGCGCTGGGTCCGCCGGACCGCCTCCTTCAGGTCGCGCGGAAGAATCCAGATCGACCAGAAGTCGAGGAAGAAGGAGGCGTGCACGATGTGGTAGATGATGCACAGGATGAGGATCAGGCCGGCCACCCAGTGGATGGTCAGCCAACTGAACTCGAGCCCCACGATGGGGAAGAAGCCGGTGATGAGGAGCGCGATCATCGACGCCGCCATCACCCAGTGGAACATCCGGGCGGCGCCGGTGTGGCGCACGATCTTCTCGGGAATGGCGGCGTCGGCCGCGGCCGACGCTTCCTCCGGCTCGACCCGCGGCTTCCATACCACCGCGTAGACGGCGTGAAACACGACGAAGCCGATACCGGCCCAGAACGACAGGGTCAGCAAGCCCCACGCGAGCCGGATGATGATCTCTTGTCCCCAGGGGTCGGTCCCGTACTGAAACAGATCCATGATTGCGCCCTCGTGATGCGACCCGTTCATGGACGGCGGCGCGCCGCCACCGATGCACAGCGGGTCCATGTGCCGGTGCGTGAACCGCCGGCCCGTCCGCCCGCGGCGCGCCGCCCCGATGCCGGTGCACCGGAGGCGCGACGACCGCGGGCGGCGGGACGGCACGCACCGCCCAGCCGCTCGCCGAACAGCTTCGGGCTTGAAGAATACCGGGGTCGCAGTCAGGATTCAACTGATTCTTCGCCCGGAAGACCGGCGGTTCCGACCCCGCCGCACCGGGGCACGGCCACGCGACGCCGGGAACTTCCCGGGCGCCGACGCGGTATGATTCCTGATGAGGGGCATTCGGCGGCCTTCCGGCGGCGCCGCGGCCCGCGACACACCATGGCGGCAGAGACCAGGACACCGTTCCTCCACTGGGCGGGCAGCGCGCTCGGCCTGCTCCTGTTCGCGACCGGGTGCGCCACCGCCCCGCTCGAGGACCATCCCGCGCTCGGCGGCGACGTCCCGGCGACGTGGATCGCCCGTGCCGACACCGGCGGCGGCCCCGCCCTGACGTGGTGGACCGACTTCGGCGACCCCGCCCTCGACGCGGTCGTCGAGTCGGCGCTCCGGCAGAACTACGACCTGCAGGCGGCGGCGTCCCGGCTCGAGCAGGCCCTGGCCGACTCGCGCGTCGCGGGGGCCGACCTGCAGCCCCAGCTCCAGGTGGGCTTGAACGGCTCGCAACGCAAGCAGAACTTCATCGGGTTCCCCATTCCCGGGGCCGAGGACCGCGTGCTCAGCACCGTCTTCACGAACTACGGGGTCTCGCTCGACCTCACCTGGGAGGCCGACCTGTGGGGCCGCCTGCGCGCCGGCGCCCGGGCCGCGCTCGCCGACCTGCAGTCGCGGGCCGCGGACCTGCGCGCCGCCCAGCTCTCCCTCGCCGGCCAGACGACGAAGGCGTGGTTCGCGATTGCCGAGGCCCAGCAGCAGCTCCGGCTCGCCGAGGCCACGGTGGCCAGCTTCCGGGCCTCGGCCGAGCAGGTCCGCGAGCGGTTCGAGGAGGGCCTGAGGCCGGCCCTCGACGTGCGCCTGGCCCTTTCCAACCTCGCTAACGCGGAAGCGCTCCGCGAGCAGCGAGGGCAGCAGTTCGACGCCGCCATCCGGCAGATCGAGGTCCTCATGGGCCTCTACGCGACGGGGTCGATCGCGATGCCGTCCGACCTGCCCGACACGCCGGCGACGATTCCCGGCGGACTCCCGGCCGAGCTGGTGCGGCGCCGCCCCGACCTCGTGGCGGCCGAGCGCCGCATCGCCGCGGCCCGGCAGCGCCTGCGGGTGGCGCAACGCGACCTCTACCCGCGCATCAGCCTGACCGCGAACACGGGCACCGCCACCGGCGCGCTGCAGGACCTCGTCAAGCGCGACTTCGGCGTCTGGACCCTCCTCGGCAACGTGATCCAGCCGCTGCTGCAGGGGGGGCGCCTGCGCGCCGCCGTCGACCGGGCCGAGGCCCGCGCGGCGGAGGAGCTGGCCATCTACGCCAACACCGCCCTCCAGGCGTTCTCCGAGGTGGAGACGGCGCTGGCGGCCGAGGAGTACCTCCTCGAACGCGAACGCTACCTCGCGATCTCGGCCGAGCAGTCGCGGGCGGCGGAGATCATCGCCGACGACCGCTACAGGACGGGGCTCGACGACTACATCACCGTGCTCGAGTCGCAGCGGCTGGCGCTGCAGGCGGAAGGGGACCTCATCGCGGCCCGGCGGCAACGGCTCGAGAACCGGGTGGACCTGTATCTCGCGCTCGGCGGCGGGTTCGACGAGGCGCCGCCCATGCCCGGCGCCGCCGACTGACGGGCGACGCGGACGACGTCCGGAGGAACACATCGATGTCACCCATGCTCACTCGGCTGCTCAAGGCCCTGCTCCCGTTCCTCGTCCTCGGCGTCGCCCTCGCCGCGGCCTTCGTGATGTGGGCGAACCGCCCGCCGGTGGAGACCCTGACCCCGGTGGTGACGCCGCCCGCGGTGAGGGTGCAGACGGTCGCGTTCGAGAGCGTCGACCTCACCGTGTCGAGCCAGGGCACGGTGCAGCCGCGCACCGCCAGCCAGCTCGTGCCGGAGATCGCGGGGACCGTGATCGACGTGTCGCCGGCCTTCGCGGTGGGGGGGTTCTTCGAGGAGGGCGACGTCTTGCTGCAGATCGATCCCTACGACTACCAGCAGGCGCTCATCGCGGCCCGGTCGCAGCTCGCCCAGGCGCAGCTCCGGCTCGCCCAGGAAGAGGCGGAGGCGGAGGTGGCCCGGCGCGAGTGGGAGGAGATCGGGCAGGGGGACGCCAACCCCCTCACCCTGCGCCTGCCGCAGGTCGAGGACGCCCGGGCCGCGGTGGCCTCCGCCGAGGCGGCCATCGACCGCGCGAGGCGGGACCTCGAGCGCGCCGAGGTGCGTGCGCCCTACGCGGGGCGGGTCCAGACGAAGGACGTCGACGTCGGGCAGTTCGTGAACCGCGGGACGGCGGTGGGGCGGATCTACGCGGTCGATTCGGCCGAGGTCCGGCTGCCGCTGCCCGACGAGGAGCTGGCCTACGTCGACGTGCCGATGTCCTACCGCGGTACGCAGCAGCAGGCCGGCCCCGCCGTCACCCTGTCGGCCGACTTCGCGGGACGGCGCTACTCCTGGCAGGGGCGAATCGTGCGGACGGAGGGCGAGATCGACCCCGTGAGCCGGATGGTCCACGTGGTGGCCGAGGTCGACGACCCCTACGCGCCGGGCCCCGACCCGACCCGGCCTCCCCTGGCGGTGGGCATGTTCGTGGAGGCGGAGATAACCGGACGGCGCGTCGACGACGTGGTGGTGCTGCCGTGGGCGGCGCTGAACGGGCGGGACCAGGTGCTGATTGTCGACGACGACGGCCGGCTGCGGTACCGGCAGGTCGACATCCTGCGCTCGACGAGCGAGAACGTGCTGGTGCAGGGCGGGCTCGCGGCGGGTGAGCGCGTGTCCGTCTCGGCCCTCGACGCCGTCATCGAGGGCATGGCGGTGCAGGTGGCCGGGGCGGAGCCCGCGACCATGGCTCGCGCCGCCGGCGACGCCCCCGCGCCAGGGGATGGCGCGGAGGCCGGGGCCGATCCGGCAGCGATGACCCCGGCGGCCCCCTCGGGGACCGCGACCCCGGCGGCCC
>JAJEEA010000299.1 GCA_022821235.1 Vicinamibacteria bacterium | reverse complement strand
GAGATAGGCCTGCCCCTGGCGGCGGCGACCGGGGTGCTCTACCACGACCCGGCGCGCCGGGACCTCCAGGACGTGCTGACCTGCATCCGGCACGGCGTCAGCCTCGCCCGGGCGGGGCGCCGCATCCGCGCCAACGCCGGGCACGGCCTGAAGGCCCCGGCCGCCTTCGCCGAGCTGTACCGCGACGACCCCGCCGCGGTGGCGCGCACGGTCGAGATCGCGGCCCGGTGCCGCTTCTCGCTCGCCGAGATCCGCTACCGCTACCCGTCCGAGCGCCTGCCCGACGGCGACACCTCGTCGAGCTGGCTCCGCCGGCTCGCCGGGGAGGGGGCGCGGCGGCGCTTCGGCGGCCGCGTCCCCGCCGCGGTGCGGACGCAGATTGCGAAGGAGCTGGCCCTCATCGACGAGCTCGACTACTGCGGCTACTTCCTCACCATGTGGGAGATCGTCGAGTTCTGCCGCCGCCACGGCATCCTCTGCCAGGGGCGGGGGTCGGCCGCCAACTCGGCCGTCTGCTACTGCCTCGGCATCACCGCCGTCGATCCGACCCGGGTCGATCTGCTGTTCGAGCGCTTCCTGTCGCGCGAGCGGGCCGAGCCGCCCGACATCGACCTCGACATCATGCACGAGCGGCGGGAAGAGGTGATTCAGTTCGTCTACGAGAAGTACGGGCGCGATCGGGCGGCGATGGTCGCCAACGTCGTCCGCTACCGCGCCCGCTCGGCCGTGCGCGAGGTGGGGAAGGCGCTGGGGCTGCCCGAGACCGCGGTCGACCGGCTCGCCAAGCGGCTGTCCCACCATGACGCCGTCGACGGGGACACGGTGCGGCAGGTGCTCGACGGCGAGGGCCCGGCGGCGGCGCACCTCGTGCGGCTCGCCGGCGAGATCCGGGACTTTCCCCGCCACCTGTCCATCCACCCCGGCGGCTTCCTGCTGGGCCACGAGCCGGTGCACGACCTGGTGCCGATCGAGAACGCGGCGATGCCCGGACGCACCGTCATTCAATGGGACAAGGACGACCTGGAGGACCTCGGGCTGTTCAAGGTCGACCTGCTGGGGCTGGGGGCGCTGACCCAGCTCGACCTGTCGTTCGGGCTGCTGGCGCGGCACTACGGGCGCACGCTGTCGATGGCCGCGATTCCGGAGGGGGACGAGGCCACCTACGACATGATCTGCCGCGGCGACACCGTCGGCGTCTTCCAGATCGAGAGCCGGGCCCAGATGGCGATGCTGCCGCGGCTCAGGCCGCGCAGCTACTACGACCTCGTCATCGAGGTGTCCATCGTCCGGCCGGGGCCCATCACCGGCGGCATGGTGCATCCCTACCTGCGGCGGCGCAACGGCGAGGAGGCGGTGGCCTACCCCCACCCGTGCCTCGAGCCGGTGCTCGCGAAGACGCTGGGGGTGCCGCTGTTCCAGGAGCAGGTGATGCAGCTCGCGATGGTCGCGGCCGACTACACCCCCGGCGAGGCGGACCAGTTGCGGCGCGACATGGCGGCGTGGCGGCGCAGCGGGCGCATCGAGCGCCACCACGACCGGCTCGTCGGCCGGATGACGGCCAAGGGCATCGCCCCCGAGTTCGCCGAGCGGGTGTTCGGCCAGATTCGCGGCTTCGGCGAGTACGGGTTCCCCGAGAGCCACGCGGCCAGCTTCGCCCTCATCGCCTACGCCACGTCCTGGCTGCGGCGCCACTATCCCGACGTCTTCACCTGTGCGCTGCTCAACGCGCAGCCGATGGGGTTCTACGCGCCGGCCACCATCGTCGACGACGCCCGCCGGCACGGCGTCGACGTGCGCCCGGTCGACGTTACCCGCAGCGACTGGGACTGCACCCTGGAGCCGGCGGGCGAGGCGTCGTCTCCTCCGCCCCCGGGGCCGGTCGGCGCGGGCGGGCCGGTCGACGACGCCCGGCGGCACGAGGTCGACGTGCGCCCGGTCGACGTCGCCTGCAGCGACTGGGACTGCACCCTGGGGCCGGCGGGCGAGGCGCCGTCTCCTCCGCCCCCGGGGCCGGTCGGCGCGGGCGGGCCGGCGGGGCCGGTGCGGTCGAGCCCGGCAATCGCCGCCGCCTTGCCGCGCCCCTCGTCTTCCGACCGATCCTCCGGAAGCCTGCGCCCCCTCCGGACGAGGCGGCGGTCCGAGGCGCGGACGCCCGGGTTCGCGGTGCGGATGGGGCTGCGGTACGTCAAGGGGCTGTCCGAATCGCGCGACTGGGCCCGCATCGAGGCCGCCCGCGGGCGGGCGCCGTTCGATTCGGTCGCCGACTTCGTGGCCCGGACCGGCCTCGACGAGAAGATGTCGGGCCGGCTCGCCGAGGCAGGGGCGCTGGCCGGTCTGGAGCGGCGGCGCCGCGACGCGCTCTGGCAGGTCCGCGGCTTCGCCCGCGCGCTCGCGCCGGTCCTGCCGCCCGGGGCCGCCCGGGACGAGACCCCGGGGTTCGACGACCTGGACCTGGGCGAGACCATCGCGTGGGACTACCGCACCAGCGCCCACAGCCCGCGCGGTCATCCCCTCGCCGCCCTGCGGGCGCAGCTCGGGGCCCGGGGCCTCCCCGACGCCCGCGCCGTCTCGGCGATGCGCGACGGGCGGAAGACGCGCTACGCCGGGCTCGTCATCTGCCGCCAGCGTCCCGGCACCGCGGGCGGGGTCGTGTTCATGACCCTGGAGGACGAGACGGGGTTCGTCAACCTCGTGGTCTGGAGCCGGGTGTTCGACGAGCATGCGCTGATTGCCCGGACCGCGTCGTTCCTCGGCGTGACCGGCAAGATCCAGCGGGCGGGCGGCGTCGTCCACCTGGTCGCCGACACGTTGTGGCTTCCCGAGCTCGATACGGGGCCGACCGCGGTGGGGAGTCGGGATTTTCACTAGCCCGCCAATCGTCGCCTGCGGCTCCGCCTGGCGCCCAACCAACGCTCATGGCCACGCTTCGCGCAGCCACCCCAACCGCATGAAAGTACGGTAGCCTGTCCACGCTCGCGGGCACAGGCAACGCAGCCACGCGGCATGCATCGCCGGTCGATGCAGCGGAGGGTTCGCCACGGACCATCGAGTCCGCGCCGCAGAATGGCGCAACTCATTATTCTTCAATGAGTTGTGGTGATCTTGATTGACTTGGGGCGGTTTCGTTGCCTATGATGAACCGTTTCCGCAGATTCACCCCGTTCAGGAGATCAACTTCCATGAAAGACTGTGTCCGTAGCGCTTGGGTCGTGGCCGCATGCCTCGTGGCGGCGCTGTTGACGGTTGCGCCGGCCGGCGCGCAGGATCTCGAAGACTGGCAGGAAGCCGAGCTGCGCACGTTGGTTGCGGCCGTGGACGCGGCCCGTCGCGGGGGGGGCGCGCCGAACGCGGGCTCCGTCACCTATCTGCCCAGCTATCTCAAGGGCGGCGACGACCTCACCTACGTTCCGTTCACGCTGCTGATCGATCCGGCGGCGGTGTCCAATGCGGACGGCGACGTCACGGACAACGTCGTGGCGTACGTGGCCCTGGCCGAGGCCGGCTCGGACTCGCGGGACCTGCCGTTCGAGAACGGCTTCTATGCCGAGGTCGACGAGCGGGAGGCCGGCCGGTTGCGCATCCCCGGCAACCTGCAGGCGGAGGGAGGCGAGTACGATCTCTACATCGCCGTCCGCTACAGCTTCGACGGCGAGGCGCCGGTGGAGGCGTCCATCGACGCCTTCGGGCGGCAGAGCCGGGCGACGGTGGTGCCGCCCATCACCCTCCTGCACGAGCGGGTCACCATTCCCGACTTCTGGAACGACGACCTGCAGACCAGCAGCGTCATCCTGACCCAGGACGTGCAGCAGTTGACCCAGGCGCCGTCGGAGGACGAGCTCGCCCGGTCTCCCTACATGGTCGGGGCCAACCTCGTGACACCGAAGCTGAACGGCGACTTCACCCGGCAGGATCTGCTGGGCTTCGTCTTCGCCATCTACAACACCGGACACCGCGGCGGCATGCCCGACATCGCCGTCAACTACGAGTTCTACACGCGGACCGACGGCGGCGAGGAGTTCTTCAACCGCACCGACCCGCAGGTGCGAAACGACCAGACGCTGCCGCCGGGGTTCGACGTGAGGCAGTTCCAGTTGGTGGAAGGATTGAACATCCCCCTCGGCGGGTTCCCGGTCGGCGACTACCGCCTGGAGATCAAGGTCACGGACAACCGGGAGGACGAGGAAGTGACGCAGAACCTCCTGTTCTCGGTCGCCAACTAGCGCTCTTGGCCAGCGGCGCCGCTACTGCCAGCGGCGCCGCTCTTCGCGGCCCGCTCGAGCTCGCCGGCGGTGCGCGGCGCGACACACCCTGCGTCGCGGCCCGCCCGTCCCGGTCTTCCCAGGCGCCCGGCGCCCGTTCCACCCGCGTCGACTACCGTTCCGACCGTCCAGGCGTGGGCGACGTTCGTGCGGGTGTCGACCCCGCTCGTGGAACTGGCTGGGAATGTCCCTGCCGGTGGCTTCTCGCCGAGACGGGCCGCACCGCCGGACGGGAATGCCGCGCCGGGCATCGGGTGCTTCCGCCCGCCATGCGTCACGGGGCGCCGCCCACCACGACGGTCATGTCGCCGCTGAAGGTCGACAGCTCCAGGCGGGCGCCGCCGTCGCCGACGGAACCCTCCAGCTCGCGCGTGCCGTTGCGGTTCATGCCCCACTGGATCAACGGCGCGGCGGCTTCGAGGGTCGGGTTGGCCGGGTCGGTAACGTCCACCGTGACCGAATCCGCCCTCACGGCCGGTCCGGCGGCCACGCCGACGGATTCGCCCCGGCGAAGCGTGATGACGGCGTTCGAGCTGAGCGAGCCGCTGAACGACTGAGCCTCGAGATCGAATCCCGTTCCGGGAGGCACCGTCACCCGGATGCTGCCCGAATGCGACTCGAGCTCGTAGCGGCCCTCGGTGTCGAGGGAGCCGTCGAAGCTCACCGGTCCCGACACCGTCGCCACGTCGACCCGCCGGGCCTCGACGCGGGTCAGCACGATGGTCGCGCTGACCGCCTCCACGTCGACCCGCGGCGCCCGGACTCCGTCCATGGTGATCCGCCCGCTCACCGCCTGGGCGGACAGATCGTCGTCGTTGCCGACGTCGCTCATCAGCAGGTCGCCCGACACCATCTCGACCTCGGCGAGCCGCTGCAGTGACGAGAGCCGCACGTCGCCGCTGACGGTTTCGATACTCGTCTCGCCGTCGACGTTCTCGACGGTGACGCTGCCCGAAACGGACTCGATCGCGACCCCGACGCCGGGGGGGACGGTCACGACGTAGTCCACCGCCACCGCCATTCGCCCGCCCCGGAACAGGTCGGCGAGCCGTCCGGCGAGGCCGCGGCGCGGATACTCGGCCTCGACCGCGACCCGACCGCCCCGCTCGCGGATCTCGATCTCCACACGGTCGAGCGCATCGCGGGCCACCGTCTCGCTGACGGCCCCGGGATCGATGAGCCGCTTCGTCGCGCGCAGCCTCAACACCGTGTCGTCGGCGCCGGCCACCGTGATGTCGCCCGAGATGTTGGTGAGCGTGAACTGCCCGCCGGGCGCCATGGGAATGGTCCGGACGAGCTCTTCGGTCTGGCCGCCGGCGGTCCCGGCCGCCCCGATCGCCAGGGCGACGATGCTCGCCCGCCACAGGAACCGTCTGGTCATGGTCTTCCTCCGTTTTTGTCGTGTTCGTCACTCGGCCTGCCTCGAAGGCAGGCATGGCCGTCGGACCGGTGTCAGATACGCGGAGGCGGTGCCCCGCCACCCTGGCGACTCTCTCCGCCCCGGTCACTGCTTCGAGGGGCCGGCCGGCCGTGTCTCGCTCAGTCAGTGCAGGTCGGCGCTGCCGCGCGCACATTCGCCGGCCTTGGGGGCACCGATCGGAAACTGCCTTGCCACGCTTGGCGCTGCCGAAGAAACGGGCTGCGCGCGGGCGAAGTTGCCACTCCGTTGTCGATCTCCGTCCTCAGGGCCGCCGGGCTGCGGTTCTGCAGCTCGCGTCAGCCGCCTTCCAGCTCCAGGGCGGCCATCGTCCGAAGCAGGGTGAGCTTCCGGGCCAGGCCGGCCTGCAGCCGCTCGCGCGCGATGGCGGCGCGCGGATCGGCTTCGACGGCGGACCGGCTCTCCGCGATTGCGTCGTCGACGAGGGCCAGGTTCCTCGTCAGCACGTCACGGGCGGGGGCGGGGATCGGGACGCCGGTGCCGATGCGCTGCTCGACCTCCCGGATGGCGGCGGCGTGCGACCCCTCGATCGCCTCCAGCGCCGCGGCGGCGGCCCGGCTCGCGTGATCGGGCGTATCGCTCGACGGCGGCAGGGCGAGGTAGGCCGGCCCGATGACGAGGATGGCTGCCGCCATCGCGGCGGCGGCGGCGACGGCCGCGCGGCCGAACGACCACCAGCCCAGCCATTCGACCCTGGGCCCGAGCGGCTGATCCTCGGCCGCAATCCGCCGCCGGACGTCGTGCCAGGCCCGGGCCGGCGGCTCGATCGGCTCGAGGGTCGCCGCGAGCGACCGGATCTCGCGCAGGTCAGCCAGGAGGTCGCGGCACGCCGCGCAGCCGGCGAGATGCTCGTCGAGCGGCCCGCGGTCGCGCGGGTCGAGGGTGTCGTCGACCAGAGCCGCGAGCGCGTCCGCGTGCCGTTCGCACGCCGGTCCCGACGCCGGTGCGTGATAGTTCCTGCTCATGGTCGCCTCAACAGGCGGCGGAGCCGCAGCCGCGCCTTGTGCACCTGCGACTTGGAGGTGCCGGTGGCGATGCCGAGCCGCTTCGCGACCTCCCGGTGCTCGTACCCCTCGACGTCGTGAAGCACGAAGGCCATGCGGCACGCGTCCGGAAGCTGCGCGATGGCGCGCTCGAGGTCGAGATGCGTGATCGGGCCGGTCCCGGCGCGGTCGGGCGGGTGGTCCGGGCCCAGCGGCTCGGTCACCGCATCCTGCCGCGCGGCTCGGCTGCGGACGTGGTCGAGGCAGCGGTTGACGGCGAGCCGGTGCAACCAGGTCCCGAGGGCCGACTCGCGGCGAAAGCCGCCGAGCTTGCGGTACGCCTGGAGGAAGATCTCCTGCAGCAGATCCTCCGCCTCGGCCGCGTTGCCCGCGAACCGGTAGGCCAGCGAGTAGATGCGTTTCGCATGGGTGCGATAGAGCGCCTCGAAGGCCGACTCGTCGTCGCTCGCCGCGGCCGGCGCCAGCGCGTGGACGACCTGCGTCTCCGCCATCACTCCCTTGGACGGCAAGGCAGGGCCGGGGGTTGCCGGCGATTCCGGTCTCGACGGCCGGGCGATCGCGGCGGCAGGGGCCCGAACCCCGAGCCCGCGGATTGCCCGTCTGCTGTTCGCAGAGCCGGCCCGCGGAGTCACGATCGCGTGCCGCCGGTCGCGAGACGAGCGCGATCCGTCAGCTCGGTTCCCGGGCCAGCCGTTTGCGCCCGGACACCACGTCGTAGAAGTCTCCGCCGGCGTCGTCTTCAGGGGTCATCAGCGACACACCGCGCGTGCCGCCGGTCGCGGGACGAGCGCAACCGTCAGCTCGGTCCCCGGGCCAGCCGCTTGCGTCCGGACACCACGTCGTAGAAGTCTCCGCCGGCGTCGTCGTCAGGGGTCATCAGAGATACGATGGGGACGACGGCCAGGGGCACGAAGAAGGTGAAGTACGACGGGTCGACGCCCTCGCCGCCGGCGGTGAGGGCCTCGACGAGGAAACGCAACACGGGCCCCGCCGACTCGGGGGCGGTGAGCCCGGCCGCGAGAGCGATCTTGATGGCCGCGAACCAGGCCAGGCCTGCTCCGTAGCCGACCGCCATGCCCCACCAGGCGCCCTGCTCGGTGGTCCGCCGCCAGTAGATGAGATAGCCCAGGGCCACCGCCGGCGGGACCACCATGGCGAAGCCGAACAGCAGCAGGTCGAGGATGGAGATCGAGGTGCGGGTGGCGACGTACCAGGCCGCGACCGCCGCCACGAAGGCGTAGACGGTGGTGGTGACGCGGTACGCCTTGAGCCGCTGCTCCGACGTCCGGCGGCGGGCCGCGGGCAGCCAGTCGTCGACCACCATGGTGGCGCTCGACAGCAGGATGGGGCCGCCGGAGGAGATGACCGCCGCGAGGACCGC
>JAJEEA010000430.1 GCA_022821235.1 Vicinamibacteria bacterium | reverse complement strand
TGTCGACTCTTGTCTCGCACCATGGAGTGTATTCTAATCCACTTGCGCACATTTGCAAACCGTTTAGATCCCCGGAAGTACCTCTCCGCGCGGGACTTGCTTCCATCGATTCAAATGATAAAATGAGGGGATCTCTGAGGGGTTCGCCCCCAGTTCCCCCATGCGCCATAGATCCCCAAGCCGATAGTCATCGAGCCACGAGCCCAGCTTCTTCGGATCGAGGCGTCGCAGCTCAGTACCGGCTCCGGGCCGTTCACAAGCAATGACTGCATCCGCTTGACTGGTGAGCGCAGATACCAACGCATCCGAATGGGTCGTGACGACGATCTGCATCCGCTTGGAGGCGTCCACAAGCAGATCCGCAAGCAAAGCGACCGCGTCTGGGTGTAGTCCGAGTTCCGGCTCCTCAACGCACACCACCCGCGGATCGGAAGTCAGCAGCGTCGCCAGCAGCGCAACGAATCGAATCGTACCGTCCGACAACCGTGTCGCGGGAATCGGCGCAGCAAAATCCGACTCGTGCAGATAGAACTGCACGGTACCGCCGGAAATATTGGTAGTCATGCGCTTGAATCGGGGGAAAAAACGCCTCAGATGATCGTCGAATATAGGTCCAGACTGATGTTCGATCTGGTTGAGCACCAGGGCGAGGTTGCTGCAATCAGGGAGGAGCCACCGTTCCGGAAGATCGGCTCGCTGTGGCCGCCGGAGCTCCCCATAGCGGCCGAATGTCCACTCACGGAAGGACTGTATCGCCGCAAACTGCCATCCAAGCCAAGTAAGCTCTGGATAGAGATCGGGATCCCTGCGCTGTGCGAGCACAGACTGATCCAGTGAGCGCTCGTCCCATTTCAGTGTTCTCTCCGTTCCCTGCACGCGTATATTGATGACCCGACGTCCCTGCTGAAAGGTATAGTAGACATACGGTGGCAGATCGGGTCCGATGGCAATGTCCTCAACCGCTTCGTCGATGATGTTGACGCGAGGGCCTATCGTCCCGAACGACAGACGATACTTCAGAGGAAGACGCATCTCGTGGCGAGGGCGGGTCTCCACTTCTATCGTGGCGGGAGCCGGTTGAGCGCTACCTTTCCACAGCCACTCTGCCGCACCGCCGCCATCTCGAACCGCGGCGGCGAAGTCCAATGGCATCGCGCTCAGAAGCCCTAGCACTTCAATGAAGTTCGACTTTCCGGAAGCATTCGGACCGATGAGCACGTTCAGCGAATGCAGATCGAAGAAACCCATATCCGGGGGAAACGACAGAAGTCCAGGCATGCGGAGGCGTTGGATGATTCGCATCGGATCCCTCAAACGCGCTCGAACACGCGACGAAACCAGTCAACGAAGCTCCGGGCCGCCGAACTGTCGTGCCGAAAGTAGCGGGCCTTGATTGCGGTGCCGTACGGCAGCCCCGGCTCCTTCTGCCACGCGAGCCACGCATGCAGCTCCGCCTTCTTGGCGTCGCGGTCCGAGTAGCGCGCTCCGTGCTCGGTCTTCGCCCGCGCGGTGGCCGCTCGTGCATGCGGAAACAAGGGATCCGCTTCCCGCACGAGAGTCTCGAGAAAACCCTCCAGCGTTCCCTCTCCCCGGTCGCCCTCCTGCCGGTTGTCCGGCATCAGCCATACGCCCACTCTCGCCCGGTATTCGCCGGACTCGCCCACGAAGCCCTCCGGGGGCATGGCCGGCGGAGGCGCGACCCCCGCCCCCTCGAGACGATCCGCAATCGCCCGCCACGTATTCTCGACAGAATCGTCCGCATCCAGCACGAAGCCCACTGCCTTGCCTTCGCTCAGCCTCACCGCCGTCCGCACGCCGCGCAGGAGCGCGGTCCTGCCGTCCCCCGGGGTACCTGCGCCGTCGCCCGCGATCTTGAGCGAAGGAAACCAAGCCGACTCGTCATGATGGAGACCGTGACTGACGAGCACGTGCCTGACTACGTGCAGATCATCAAGCCCCTCCACCCGAAGTACGGAACGCTCGCTGCCGGTCCCCATCGTCAACGCACCTCGATGTCCTGCTCGACCGCCACCCGAACATCTTCTGCGTCAAGGTGCACCGCCTTGCGGATGGACCGCCCGATCTTGTGGATGGAAACCTCCTCGGCGAGGTCCGGACGCGATTCGACGAGGGCCGACAGCCCCCGGATGCAGTCGAAGCTGTGCGTCGTTGCGAATACCTGCATCGAAGACTTGCGGGCGGTCTCGACGACCAGCCGCCACATGTCGTCCATGACGGTCCAGTGCAGCGCGGTGTCGATCTCGTCGATCAGCAGGATTCCGCCGGCGGCCCGCACCAGGGCGAGAGACAGCGCCAGCAGGCGGTGCATGCCGTCGCCGTGACTTCCGAGCGGAACACGTTCGCGTCGACCGTCCCCGCCGAGTCCGAGCAGGACCCCGGCGCGACCCGATTCGGTGCGAGATGCGTCGCTCGTCAGGAAGACGATCGACTCGACGTCGTCGTGCAGGAGTCTGAGGGCCTCGATCGCTTCGGTCTCGCGCCCCTCCTTCAATGCCGTGTCCCACGCTTCGCGCAGTGCTTCACCGTCGAGCGAATCGAGGGCGACGAACTGCACGGGCGGCGGGGATGGCTGATCGAACCACCGCCCTCGGTATCGCTGGCGCCGGTAATTCACCATGTAGCCGTTCTCGGTGACCGGGATGGCGAGGTTTGTGCCCAGCGCGCTGCTCTCGATCAGCAGGTTGAATGCCGAAGGATCCACATCGTCGGCTTCGTCGGGGAGACGGACGCCGACTGAAACGCACCCGTGCCCATCGCCCGAAACTCGCAGGGTCGCGCCCGGCTCGAAACGGTGACCGAAGAAAAAGCGGGCGATGCTCGGACCGACTTGCCGGGATCTGGCTCCAGCCTCGGCCAACGACGGAGCCGCGCTCCGTGGCGCGACATCAGCGCCTTCCCCGCGCCGACCGGCGCACTCGGCGAGGACCATCGGGTCTCCCCGCAACGCCAGAAAGTGGATCGCCTCCAGGAGCGAGGTCTTGCCACAGTCGTTCTTGCCGACGAGCAGGTTGACGCGCGACAGGTCGCTCAGCTCGTATTCGTCGAAGCTGCGGTACTTTTCCAGCTTGAGGTTGCGAAGCATCGAAGCTCTCCCGTCAGCGCAGAAGCATCTCGATGACGGCTACCGGACGATCACCGGCCCGGTTCGGATGGCCTCCATCAGCTTGCTCTCCTGCTCTCGCACCCACTCACGCACCGCCGTGTCATCGGCCAGCGTTCCACGACGGACCTCGACGGTCGTCGTGCGGGGCGGGTCCGGGCTCGTACCGTCCGCCGGTTGTTCACCCCGACTGGACGTCTTCGCATCGACCAGTCTCGCCGCTGCCTGCAGAGCCTGACCCGCGCGTGCGTCCACCGCGTCGATCTCCGATCGCCACCCCGCGAGCGAGCGGGCGTCCAGCGCGCGCAGCAGATCGCCGTCCGTCCCTGCCGCAAGCGGCGCCGGTACGTCCAGACCGAGTGACCGGCAGATCTCATTCTGGCCCGAGGCGTCCAGTTTCGACCAGGTCGCATCGGCGGCGAGCCTGGTGCGTGCGGCAGCGACCGCATCGGTGAGCGTCTCGTGGCTGCGCACTAGCACTTCGCGCAGCGCGGCGCCAAGTGCAGCGACGATTGGCCTGACTTGATCGGTCTCTGACAGCAACGAACGTTGCGTGACGACGGCGTCCATGTCGGCCGCGGAACTCGCGACGACCGGCAGCCCCTCGGCGTGACGGCGAAACGCCTCCGCCCGCTTCCAGCCGGGCATCCGAGCCTCAGCGCGGCCGGCAAGCCGGGTCCAGTCGTCGATGCAGCCCTCCAGCTCGTCCTTTTGTGCATGCAGCGCCGCCAGTTGCTCGGGGCCGGCAAGCCGCTTCAGCTCTTCGATGGCCGCGGTGTCGGGAACCGGGGGCAGCGGGGCCGGCCCGCCGGCGCGGCTCGCGAGCGCTTCGAGGGCGCCCAGGAACTCGGGCGCACGGGTCTCCTCCTCGCCGCTCTTCGTGGCGATGCCCAGCTTCCCGAAGAGCCCGCGCAGGGCGATGCGCTGGCTGGTGGTCAGCCGGACCTTCTCGGGGCGGAACTCGGCCGTCTTGACGCCGGCCTGGTCGAGCGCGCCCGCGCCCACCGGCCGCCCGTTCCGCGTCACGCGCAGATGACCGGCGCGGTGCAGGGCGATGAGCACGGCGTCGACGGCGTCCTGCGGCCAGCCGTAGGGGGCGGCCTTCAGGGCCTTGTGCAGCGCGGTGCCGCGGGCGCCGGCCCCCACGGCGCCGAGCACCTCCTTGGCCACCGGGTGGGCGTCCGTGGCGCCGTCCCAGCCAACCACCTTGAGCGGCTGGTCCGACCCCTGGCGGGCGCGGGTCACCGCCGTGTCCCACCCGCGGTGGTCGCCGTCGTCGAAGCGGGGAAAGAGGCGGGCGAGGGAAGCCTCGGCGCCGGTCCTGAGCTTCCCGGTCAGGCTGTCGCCGAAGACCTCGGTGCCGCCGCCCTGGAGAACCGTCGCGGCCCGCAACACGTCGCGGACGATGGCGTCCCGCTCCTGCGCGGCGCGCGCCCGCCGGCTCTCCATGCTCTCGCGGGCCTCTTGCCCCTCGGGCGAGGCGGGCACGCCGTGGTGGTCGAGCACCTGCCGGGCCGCCTCGGCGTCGAGGACGTGGCCCCGGAGGACGTCGGCGCTTCTCTGCGGGAGATGGACGTGCAGCGTCGGGTCGCCGGCCCCCAGCCGCCGCGCCTCGTTGTCGACCTCCTTCCGCCCGCACGACCAGCCGTCGCGCAGCCAGACGTTGACGACGTCGCCGTTCGCGGCGGGCGGCTCGGCCCCGTTGTGCAGCGCGAGCTTGCGGCGCAGCCTGGCCTCACCATGCTGAAGCCTGATGTCGCCGAGCACCTCCTGGACGGCTTGCGCGAACAGGTGCTCGCGGCGGGTGGCAATCTCGACGTCGGTCAGGGCCTGCCGGCGCTCGCGGAACGAGCGGTCCCACTCGGCGCCCTCCGTCGTCTGCAGCCGGTACTCGTCGCCGACCTTCATGAGCACGCCGTCCCGGGCCAGCGCCTCGAGCGCGCCGGTGAACTCGTGACGCCGGGGACCGGAATCGGTCGTGATGTCGTCGATCAGCAGGTCGGCCAGCGTGTTCGCGTTGGCGCGGACGCCGAGATCCGTGCCTTCCTGCCGCGGCAGCTTCCCGATGAGGAAGACCAGCCCGCAGAGGTCGCGCCGCAGTCGCCCCTGCTCGCTGTCGTCGTCCAGCCTCTGGATGCGGGTGTTGAGCTCGTTCAGCAGCACGCCGGTGCTGACTAGGCTCGGCGCCAGCGCGTCGAAGAGATCGCTGGCGGGAATGGTCGCGCCGAGCGGGCGGTCGGCCACGTTCGCGAGCGAGTCGTGCAGGATGCGCAGTTGCGACCGGAGCTGGCTGTGGCTGCCGGCGGCGTCGACGGCCTGGAAGCACGCCTCCCAGAAGCGCCGCCGCGTGCAGAGCAACGGATAGTCGGCGACCCGGTCGGCCGCGTCCTCGGGCCGCGACGCTACCCGGGTACCCTGCAGGTGACGGGCGACCTCGCCCGCATGCGCGTCGAACATCCGGTCGATCTCGGGACCCGCGCTCGGGCGCTTGTGCAGGAGCACCTTGCGGGTCACCGCCTCGACATCGGCATCGGTCAGCTCGACCGCGATGCGGAAGCGGTCTCGGAGCCACAGCAGCGCCGGCGTGCCGGCCGAGAGCGCCGACTGCCCCGCGCCCACGAGCATGACGCGGCTGTCGAACTGGGTCTGCACCGCCTCGGCCACCTCGGTCAGAGCGGCCGACCTATCCTGGGCCTCGTTGATGTACTGCTGCACCTCGTCGAGCACGAGGACGGTGTGCGGCAGTTCGGCGTTCGCCGACAACGCCTGCCGCGCGGCCTCGATGAACTGGTCGGTCGAGATGTCGGTGCTCAACGGCGGGAACTGTCGGGTCAGCAGTTGGCGCGCCGACCTGACGTCGGCCGCGAAGCTGGCGTCCGCCGCGATCAACGCCTTGGCGATGACGGGGCTGACATAGAGGTTGTGGAGCTCTCTCAGCCAGTCCTTCCCTTCCGCCTCGACCGCCACCCGGACGCCGTCGAGCAGCCCCCGCTCGCGCAACCAGAAGCAGAAGCGCGCCTGGGGATACTGCGCAGGCCAGCCACAGGCGCGGTGGAGAATCGACAGCACGGTGTGCCGGACGTGATCGACGCTGCCCCCGAGCATGGTGCCGGCGGCCGCCACGGGAGGCCGCCCCGCCCGGTGCGCGTGGGTGTCGAGCTCGCGAAGCTGGGCCTGAACCTCGTCGGGCAGCCCGCCACGAACGAGGCCGCGGGCGGTCGCCCCGTCGGGGAACTCGGTGTTCACCCACAAGTGAGTGAGCATCTTCAGGAGGTGCGACTTGCCGCTGCCGAAGAAGCCGCTGACCCACGCCGACTCCTGCTTCGGGGTCCCGAGGTTCGCGAGGTAGCGGTCGAGTATGCGCTGGAGCGCGTCGCCGAACTGCCCGTCGCAGACGAAGGTCTCGAGCTCGGCCCGCAGTTCCTGCATCGCCGGCTCGTCGGCCTTGTCTGCGATGCGCGCCTGCCCGCCGTTGGCGAGCCGCGCCGTGCGTGGATCGCGATCGAGCGCTTCGTGGATCTTCACGGAACAGGTCCCCCACCGTGCAGCGTGATCCCCTGGGCCAGGTAGTTCCAGCCGTCGCGGGCGTCGAGCAGCCGATAGTTGCTCTCGTTCTTGGTGCCCGGGAAGAACACCACCAGCCGCCCGCGAATCGACTGCTCCACCGCGCGGATGACCTCCGACACCCGCAGGAAGCCGTAGAGCGAAGCGACCCCGAGCAAGGCCACGACGCCGTTCTCGCCGACCGGCTCGAGCTCGGCCCGCAGCCGGTTGGCGACATGTTCGCGGAACTCGCCTTCCAGCTTCATCCCGAGCAGATCCGGGTCCTCGAACCACGATTCCCGGTACTCGTCGGCCGCCATCCACTCCGCGAACCAACGCGTGCAGTCGACCAGCGTCCAGTCGTGCCCGCTGCGTCGCGTCGCCTGCTCGAACTCGCCCATCCGCGCCCGCAGGGTGCGTTCGAGCTCCTTCTCGTAGACGACCAGCATCACCCGCTGGGCACCGGCCACACTGCGCTGCCAGGGAACGCCGACGTGCCGTTCGTAGACCACCGCCAGATCTTCTATCTTGCCCACGGCTCAGGTCCTCGCCACCGCCGGATCGACACGGCTGACGTCGATCTCGACCACCCCGCCGCCGGCTCGCGCGTGGAGCAGGCCGAGCTGCTTGGCCTGGAGCGCCACCGGCAGAAGCTCTTGCCCCGAGCGGTCGAGAACGCGCGTCCAGCGACAGTCGAGGAGCATCTGCCCCGCGAGCCCTTCCACGGCGCCGAGCCAGAGCGCCATGGTCAGCGAGCCGGGAGTCGGCGCCACCCGGATCCGCATCTTCCGCATGCGGCCCTGCAGGTGCCCCGACTGCGCCCACGAGCTGGCCGCGTTCCGCGCCGCCTTCTCCAGAACCGCCTCGTTGAGCCGCGTGCCGGCGACCCGACGAACTTCGTCGAGGAAGCTCGACCTGACGAGCTCGGCGCCGACCGGCAGGGCGAGCACGGCCGACGCGGTCGAGCGGAGCAGCGGATCGCGCGCCAGGCCGCAGAGCATCGCCAGCAGCGGACGTCCCGGGGCGTCCACGAGCCAGAGCCGCCGCAGCACGCGGAAGATCGCCACGCGCGGGTCGAGCGCGTACAGCTCGCTCAGACGCTGGCTCGTCCAGCGCCGGGTGGCCACGGTCGCCTTGCCGAGGACGTTTTCGTTGACGATGGCGGCCGTGTAGTCTTCGCGGGCGGCGTCCGGCGAAACAGCGCCGAGCAGGTCGACTAGCTCGGCCAGCATGATCGTTCGACTGGTGTGGACGCTCCTGTCGCCGAATCTCAACCCCGCCTTCGTGGCGTGTGCTTCGGCCCGGGAATCTGCAGCGTGCTGGAGCATCCCGGACATGGTTGACCGGCCATGGGGGGAATGTCAAGAACTGGGATCATTCACGCCGGCAAATTTGCCGGCGTAACTCCAGACAGGTCAGCGCGAAGCCAGGGTCTGACTCGCTGCCCGCCCTGGAGTCGACCATGGCCGGTACAAGGGTTACGGAGAGGAGAGTCATCCCTCGCGCTCGTCCCTCAGCGCCACAAATGGATCGACCAGTTGACCGGAAGCAACGTAGTCAGGCGGGCCGACAGGGGTTATTGCCCGGGGGCTTCAGCAGGTTGTTACGAGTCCGCATTCGCAGCGCGCACCATCTCCGGCGTGATGGGCGGGCTGTCTGGGTCGACGGTGAAGCCGGGGATACTCCGTTCGACGGCCACGCGCCGGGCGCACAAGCTGCGCCGCGCCAGCTCGGACAGGGCCGCTCCGACCGAGGTCCCCCGTTCCGCGGCCAGCACACGCGCACAAGCCACCACGTCGTCGTCAACGTTGAGCGTGGTTCGCATACCGCGCGAGCGCATCACGCCAACGTACCGTCATCCGGCGCATGCTCACGGATCTGCTCGGCCGTCGCCGACGCTACTCGTCCCGCAGGGCGACCAGCGGATCGACGCCCATCGCCCGGCGCGCCGGCAGGTAGCAGGCGGCGAGCCCCGTCGCGACGAACACCAGCGACACGACCGCGAAGACGCCGGGATCGGTGGGCGCCGTCGCGTAGAGGAAGCTGGACAGCGTCCGCGAAAGGGCCGCCGCCGCGGCGGCGCCGATGGCGAGCCCCGCCAGCACCAGGACCAGCCCCTGCCGCAGCACCATCGCGAGAATCGACCGGCGCTCGGCCCCCAGGGCCAGCCGCAGGCCGAACTCGCGGGTGCGGTGGCTGACCGAGGTGGCGATGACGGCGGCGATGCCGCTGACGGTGATGACGAAGGCGAGGGCCGCGAAGAGGCTCAGCAGCAACACCGAGAGCCGCCGCGTCGCCGTCGTGCCGGCGCGGGTCTCGGCCAGGGTCCGGAAGTTCTCGACCGGCTGCTCGGGGTCGACGGCGTGCACGGCGTCCCGCACCTGGGCGCTCAGGACCCGCGGGTCGCCCTGCGCCCGCACGAGGACGCGGGTCGGCGAGCCTGCGCCCTGCAGGAAGGGCCGGTAGAGCTGGTCGGGGGGCTCGCGGTCGAGCCCGTGGTCGCGCACGTCGCCGACGACGCCGACGACGGTCACCCAGGTCTCGCCGTCGTCCAGGGTCACGCGCTGCTGCAGGGGGGTCTCGCCGGCGCGCCAGTGCCGTTCGGCGAGCGCGCGGCTGACCACCGCCACCGGCGTCGTCTCCGCGTCGTCGAGCCGGGTGAACGTGCGGCCGGCGAGCAGCGGCACCCCGACGGCCGCGAAGTAGTCGGGGCTGACGACGCGCGTCTCCAGCTCGGGGCGCAGGTCGGGGTCCTCGTAGGTGCGGCCCTCGATGGCGAACTGTTGCTGCTGCCCGACCTCGCTCGCCATCGGGAAGCCGTTGGCGACCGCCGCCGCGGTCAGCCCGGGCCGGCCCTCGAGGCGCGCGAGGACGTCGGCGAAGAGCTGGCGGCGGCTCTCCTGGGTCGTGTACTTCGACCAGTTGGGAAAGACCTCGGCCGTCAGGACGCGCTCGGCGTCGAACCCCGCGTCGACCTGCTGCAGCCGGTAGAAGCTGGTCAGCAGCAGCCCGGTGGCGATGAGGAGCACGAAGGCGGCGGCGACCTGCGACGCCGTCAGCAGCCCCCGCACGCGGTGGCGCGCGGGGGTGTCGGTGGTGTGCGCACCGGCCTCCTTGAGGGCCGCCGAGACGTCGCGGCGCCCCCCCAGGGCGGGCGCCGCGCCGAACGCGACCCCCGTCGCCAGCGACAGCCCGAGGGTGAACGCGAGCACCCGGCCGTCGACGGCCACCTCCGTCGTCCGGGTCGTGAACAGGGCCGCGAACGCCACCAGCAGGTCGAGGCTCAGCCACGCGATGAGCAGGCCGAAGGCGCCGGCGGCGAGGGCGAGGAGGCTCGCCTCGGTCACGAGCTGCCGCAGCAGGCGCCCGCGGCCCGCGCCGAGGGCCGACCGGAGGGCGAGCTCGCGCTCGCGCCGGCTCATGCGCGCCATCGTCAGGTTGGCGACGTTGGCGCACGCGATCAGCAGCACGAGGACGGTGGTGGCGAGCAGGACCAGCAGCGTGGGGCGCGCCTCGCGCGTCAGCTCGTCGGCGAGCGGCAGGGGGGTCGCGGTGTACCCCGAGTCGGCCGGATACGTGTCGGGATGCGCGCGCTGCAGCCGGCCGGCGACGGTGGCCAGCTCGGCCCCGAAGCGGTCGACCTCGACGCCGGGGGCGAGGCGGCCGAAGGCGGTCATGCCCCGGAACGCGGTGCGGTCCTCCTCCATCCGGGCCTCGGCGCGGGCGCGGAAGGGACAGGCCGACGTGGGCATGTAGACGTCGTTCTCGCGCGGGTACTGCGGGACCGGCGGCAGCACGCCGACCACGGTGTGGGGCCGGTCGTTCATCTCGAACACCTGCCCGACGATGTCGGGGTCGGCGCCGAAGCGTTGCTGCCAGTAGGGGTAGCTGAGCACCAGGACGGCCTCGGCCCCGAGGTCGTCGTCGGCGTCGCGGAACGTCCGGCCGTGCAGCGGCAGCACGCCGAGCACGTCGAAGAAGTTGGCCGACACCACCCCGGTCAGCACGCGGTCCGGCTCGCCGCGGTTCAGCAGGGTGAACGACATGCCGTGATACTCGACGAAGCCGTCGAGGGTCGCGAGCTGCTCGCGATAGTCGCTGATCTCCTTGACCGAGAAGGGGATGTTCGCCGAGCCGGCCCGCTGCGCCTGCTGCCGGGCGAGCACCAGCTCCTGCCCGTCGGCGTAGGGCAGCGGCCGCAGCAGGACCCCGTCGACGAGGCTGAATATGGCGGTGTTGGCGCCGATGCCGAGCCCCAGGGTCAGCACCACCGTCAGGGCGTAGCCCGGCGAACCGAGCAGCGAGCGCAGGCCGTCGCGAACGTCCCGTGTCAGTGCATCCAGCATGGGTTCCT
>JAJEEA010000470.1 GCA_022821235.1 Vicinamibacteria bacterium | reverse complement strand
CTGCTGGCGGGCGCGGCCGGCGCGGCGGCGCAGAGCGGCAACGCGGCCGCGCCCGAGGCGGCCGACGCGGCGCCCTCGTTCAGCCGGGACGTCGCGCCCATCCTGCAGCGGTCGTGCCAGCAGTGCCACCAGCCGGCGGGCATCGCGCCGATGTCGCTGCTCAACTACCGCGAGACGCGCCCCTGGGCGCGCAGCATCCGCGACCGGGTCGAGCGGCGCCTCATGCCCCCCTGGCACCTCGACACGACGGTGGGCATCCAGGACTACAAGAACGACATCTCGCTGACGCCGGCCGAGATCGACACCGTCGTCCGGTGGGTGGACGCCGGCGCGCCCGAGGGCGACCCCGCCGACCTGCCCGAGCCGCTCGAGTTCCCGCGCGCCGACGCGTGGGAGGTCGAGGCGATGCTGGGCCGGCCGCCCGACTTCGTCGTGCGCTCGACCCCCTACGACGTGCTGGCCAACGGGCAGGACCAGTGGTGGAACCCGGAGATCGAGTTCGAGGGCTTCGACGAGCCCCGCTACATCCGCGCGGCCGAGTTCAAGCCGTCCTACCCCACCGGGATCAAGGTCACGCACCACGGGCACGCCAACCTGCGGAGCACCGCGGCCGAGGGCGAAGAGTCGGTGCGGACCCATCTCGTCGGCATGGGCATCGGCAAGCGGTGGGACCTGCTGCCCGAGGGGGTCGGCAAGCTGCTGCCGCCGGGGCCGGCGACGCTGCGCTTCAGCCTCCATTACTTCCCGGTGGGCGAGCCGGTGACGGAGGTCGCCGAGGTCGGCGTGTGGCTCTATCCCGAGGGCGAGGCCCCGGACAAGGTGACGGCCGGCGAGCGGCAGTTCTACGTCGACGGCACCCACCGCGAGCGGCTGCGGGCGAGCGACATCCTGATTCCGCCGCACGGGCACCTCGTGCTCGAGGACCAGTACGTCATGGACCGGCCCGCGCTGATCCAGAGCTTCCGGCCCCATATGCACATGCGCGGCACCGAGATGTCGATGACCGCGCTCTACCCCGACGGCCGCCGCGAGCTGCTGAGCAACGTCAACCGCTACGACCACAACTGGCAGATCGCCTACATCTACGACGACGACGCCCAGCCGCTGCTGCCCAAGGGCACGGTGCTGATGCTGCGCGCGAAGTGGGACAACACCGCCGCGAACCGCATCAACCCCGACCCCGACCAGTGGGTGGTGTTCGGCGCGCGCGGCGTCGACGAGATGTCGCACGCCTGGATCGGCATCACCTATCTCGACGACGCCGAGTACGAGGAGATGGCGGCGACGCGCGCCGCCGCTCAGACGAACGACTAGCGGCAGGGCGGCCGAGTCTACGGCCGCCGGGACCGCCAAGGGCGCGGGGGCGCGCAACGGGCGGCGCGCCCCCGCGCTCGTGTGGTTGGGTTTCGACTCACTGCTCGCGCGCCGGCAGAACGACGCGTTCGATGGTGAGGAGCCTCTGGTCGACATGGCCGAACTCTATCTCGACGTTGCGCAGGCGCCCGTCGAAACCGTCCATCCGGGTCTCGAGCCGATCCATCCTGGTTTCGATTCCGTCCATCCGGGTCTCGAGCCGGTCCATCCGGGTCTCGATTCCGTCCATCCGGGTCTCGAGCCGGTCCATCCGGGTTTCGAGCCGGTCCATCCGGGTTTCGAGCCGGTCCATTCGGCCGTTGACGGCCGCGAAGCCGGCATCGACGCGCCAGACGATTAGCCCGGCGAGGACGACCATCGTTCCGATGACCCACTGCGCATCGCGGTTCGGCATCTGAAGACCAGTCTAGTGCTGCGTCATGACTGAATGTTCGGTGCGTGGGCGGTGATTCGTCAACGATTGCGGGCCCCAAACCCATGTCCGTATCCGAAGATTGGGACGTGACGCACCACTAGCACGCCTACCGCGGCACCCACTTCTGCAGGCAGCCGCCGGACGGGCTGACGTCGCAGCCGCTGGTCAGGCCGGCGAAGATGTTGCCCGCCTCGTCGGCCGCCATCCCCTCCGGGCGCGTGCCGGGAATGAAGTGGTGGAGCGAGCCGTCCGTCGCGCTGCCGATGCGGATGCCGACCTGCCAGCCCGGATTCCGCGGCGAGCGGCCGGGCCCGTCGGGCGCCACCGGGGGACCCGGGATGGACGCCCCCGACTCGGAGTCGGCGACGATCATCGTGTCGTCGGCGAGGATGGTGATGCCGCTGGGCCGCCCGAAGTGCCGCCACTCGTCGACGAAGTTCAGGTCCCCGTCGAGGACCTGGACGCGGTTGTTCGACCGGTCGGCGACGAACAACCGCCCCTGCGAGTCGAACGCCAGCGCGTGGGCCCCATGAACTCGCCCGGGCCGAGCCCGAGCCGCCCGACCGCCCGCACGAACTCGCCGTCGGTGGTGATCTCCACCAGCCGGTCGCCGTCCTGCTGGGCGGTGGAGGGCCGCGGCCAGTGCCCGTCGGCGACGATGATGTTGCCGTTCGGCGCCACCGCGCACGCGGTCGGACCGATGAACGTGTCCTCGCCCGCCGCCGACACCCCCGCCTGCCCGAGGCTCATCAGCAGCTCGCCGTCCTGGCTGAACTTGTGGAGCTGGAAGCCGCGCCCCGCCGTCGACGGATCGTCGCCGAACGGGCCGCTGTCGCCGGCCCAGAGGTTGCCGTCGCCGTCCATGCAGAACCCGTGGGCCTGGACGATCAGGCCGTCGCCGAAGCTCTTCTCGATCTGCCCGTCGGCGTTGATGTAGTTGATGGGCGGCTCGGACCGGAACATCATCCACGTGCCGCCGGTGCCGTCGGGGATGAGCCCGATGGCCGCGCCCCACTCCATGCCCGGCCGCAGGGTCGGCCAGTTCTCGATCAGGCGGTAGGGGTTCGACATGGTGCTCGTCGGCCGCCGGGACAGCTCGAACAGCGGCGACGGCTCCTGCGCCGACGACGCGACGCCCACCCCGAGAACGGCGGCGAGCGCCGCGCCGGAAGCCAGCTTCGTGACGGTACCTTTCGACATCGGGTTCCTCCTCCGGACGACACGGCGTCCTGCTGACGGCCGATGTTACAGTTGTTCCGCGAACGGGGCCAGCGTCGGAGCCCGATCGCTGCGATCCGCGGACAGTCGAGGAGACAGCTCATGCGGCATTCGATACCTTTCACGTTGACCGCCGGCACGCTGACGGCGCTGTTGGCCACGGCCGTCGCGCCGGCCCACGCCCAGCTCGAGGACCAGACCCGGGTGGCGCCGACCAACGACCTGCCCAACCCCTACGCCCGCGTGCACCCGTGGGGCGAGCTGCCCGACCCCTACGTGCCCGGCGCCTACGACGAGCGCGCGTCGTTCATCGGCGCCGACGAGGGGCCCGACGGCAACATCTACCTGCTGAGCCGCTGCCTGCAGAACTCGTGCACCGGCCGCACCGAGCCGGCGGTGCTCAAGCTCGACCCCTCGGGCCGGCTGCTCGCGAGCTGGGGCTCGGGAATGTTCGACTTCCCGCACGGCCTCGACGTCGACGGCGAGGGCAACGTCTGGGTGGCCGACCAGCGGGGGCACCGGGTGGTGAAGTTCGACGCCGAGGGCAACCTGCTCATGACCATCGGCGAGCGGGGCACGGCGGGCGAGCCGCCGCTGGTCGACGAGCCGACCGGCGTCGTGGTCGCCCCGAGCGGCGAGATCTTCATCACCGAGGGGCACAGCTTCGCGTCCGGCGCCAACCGGGTGACCAAGTACGCCGCCGACGGCACGTTCCTCCTGTCGTGGGGCGGCACCGGCTCGGGGCCCGGCGAGTTCAACGTGCCGCACGCCATCGCGCTCGACTCCCAGGGCCGCCTGTTCGTGGGCGACCGCGCCAACAACCGCATCCAGATCTTCGACCAGGCGGGGACGCTGCTCGACGTCTGGTACCAGTTCGGCCGCCCCAGCGGCATCGCCATCGGGGCCGACGACCGCATCTACGTGGCCGACTCCGAGTCGTACGGCACCGACAACCCGGGGTGGAAGAAGGGCATCCGGGTGGGGAGCGCGCGCGACGGGTCGGTCGAGTACCTCATCGAGGACCTCGAGCCGACGGCCATCGAGCACAGCGGCGCCGAGGGCGTGGGCGTCGACTCGGCCGGCAACGTCTACGGGGGCGTCGTCCGCCGCCGGATGATCGAGAAGCACGTGCCGGACGGCGAGGCCACCGCGCTGCCGGGCGGGGACGCGCCCGCGCACGTGGGCCATGTCGCCTACGCCTTCCCCGGCGCGCCGGGGGGACGCAGCCTCGCCGCCACCGCCGCGGCCGAGATCGGCACCATGGTGCTGCACGCCAACTTCGCGGCCGGCGACCTGAGCGACTACGGCGCGATGCGGCGCCACGCCGGACACGTGCTCCACCTGCTCGAGCCGGCCGAGGGGGCGTCGGGCCCCGGCCTCGGGTTCGGGGTGATCCCGGCCGTGGAAGCGCTCGTCAGCCACCTCGAGCGGGCGGCCGCCGAGGGCGGGGCCTCGGACAGCCTGCGGACCCATGCCGGACACGTCTCCGCCATCGCGGCCGGCCTGCTCGCCAACGCGCGGCAGGCGGCGGGGCTCGCCCGGCAGCTCAGCGAGGCGGTCTCGATCCGCCGCGCGGCGCCCCTCGTGGCCCGCGTCCGCACCCTCGCCTATCAGATCGCGGAGGGCTTCGACACCGACGGCGACGGGCAACTGTCGTTCGACGGCGAGGCCGGCATGCAGCAGCTCGAGGCCCACCTCTACCTGCTGCTCGAGGGCGAGGCGCTTCCCCGCGAGCTGCGGTAGAGTCTGGGCGGCAGAAGCGCCAGGGTCACGCCTCGGGCGAAACCAGCGTCACCGCCGGAAAATACGTCTGGAATCGTCGGGCGTCTCTCGTGATGAGTGTCAAGCCGTCGTTCTCCGCGTGGGCCCCGATGTAGAAGTCCGGCAGCGGCGCCGATCGGACGCCGCCGGCGTTCCGGTACCTGCGGTAAGCCCTCGCCGCCTCGAACGCCGCTCCGTACGGCAACGGCAGGCGATCGAGCATCAGGGTCTCGAGTTGGCGGTCCAGCGCCTCTACGGCCTCGAACGCGAGCGACGCTTCCGCGTAGATGATGGGATTGATGCCGATCGGCCCGGCGCCGATCGCCTCGCCGAGCGCGATCTCGGACCACGGGCGCCACTGCGGATCGTCAGTGAACACGTCGAGCAGAACGTTGGTGTCGACCAGGAACATTCAGTCGTCCCCGCGCGTGAGCCGCATGATGTCGTCAGTTCGAACACCCCGTGCAGCGACGCCGCGAGCCCGGCGCAGACGGTCCTCCATGAGCGCCCGCTTGCTCAGCACCGGCCGGATGGTCACGCCGCCATCGGCCTCCTCGAAGCTCACGTCCGTGTGCGGCAGCAGCCCGAACTTGAGCCGGAGGCGTTGCGGGATCGTCACTTGACCCTTGGTAGTGATTCGCATGGTCGTAGTATTACCTTAGGGTGTATAACCCCGCGAGTCTACTCACTTTGCGAACGCGAGGCGCTCCCGAGCGACGGCAGCGCCTCGAGCAGGAACGAGTCGAGGAGAATGAACATGACCAGACGGATCACCTGCGCCGCGTGGGGTATCGGAATCATCATCGCCTGCCTCGCCGCGGCCGCACCCGCGGCGGCGCAGGAGAGCTGGGTCGAGCGCGCCGTGCACAACTTCGGCGAGCCCATCAACACGCTGTGGGCCGAGGGCGAGCTGTCGTTCGCGGCCGACGGCACCATGGTCTACTGCAGCGCCCGCGAGGACCTCGGGGCGGCCCCCGGCGACCCCAAGGACCTCTACATCGCGACGTTCGACGCCGGGACGGGGCGCTGGAACACCCCCGTCAACATGGGGCAGCCCGTCAACTCGGCCCCCGCCACCGACGTCGACCCGCTGCGGCTCGGCGACGACCGCGAGCCGTGGATCACCGCCGACGGCAACACCATCTACTTCAAGTCGGACCGGCTGGCGACGAGCGAGCCCCGGAACGCCAGCGACCTCTTCGTCACCCGAAAGGTCGGCGGCGAGTGGACGGAGCCCGAGCTGCTCCCCTACCCCATCAGCACCGACGAGGGCAACGAGCACTGCCCGGCCATCCTCGCCGACGGCGAGACGCTGTGCTTCGCCTCGCGGCGGGCGGGCGGCTACGGCGGGTCCGACATCTGGTGCTCGCGACAGGACGCCGACGGCGAGTGGCAGGAGCCGGTGAACCAGGGGCCGAACATCAACACCGCGGCCGAGGAGTTCCACTTCTCGCAGGACGCCTACGGCCGGGTCTTCTTCACCTCGGCCCGCCCCGGCGGCCAGGGCGGCATGGACATCTGGTCGGCGATGCAGACGGGGCCGAACAGTTGGGGGCCGGCGGTGAACCTGGGGCCCCATGTGAACACCGCGGGCGCAGACATGTGCCCGGCCCTGCCGCCGGACGACGCCACCTTCACCTGGTTCTCGAACCGCGACGACAACAGCCTCGGGGGGATCGACATCTTCTGGACCCACAAGTCCAACCTGGCGACCGGGGCTGAACGCTAGCCCACCCGTCGTCGCCGGCGGCTCCGCCGGGCCCAGCCAACGCCAGGAGTCCGTGCCGTTGTACGGCGCAGGCTCCTGGCGGAACCTGACGGTCGCGGCGCGACCTGAGCGGCCGCGCTGGACGTCTCATGGGCGCGAGACTCCTTCGACGCAGGCTTCGGAGCCCGGAGACCGCCGCCCGCGGCTCCGCTGCCGCCATGCAGCGTCGCCGCTCCAGCCAACCCCTCCGGGAATCCGCGCCGCCCTGACACGGACTCCTGGCTGTCAGACCGAGGTGAAGGGTGAGCCGGCTGCTCCTTTCGGGCTCGTCCCGCCGCTGGCCGGCCGCCGTCGCCGCTGCAGCCTTCGTCTGGGCCGTCGCGGGCGCGGCGGCGAGAGGGCACGAGCTCGAGCTCACCGAGGTGCACGTCACCTTCGAGAGCGACGGGACGTTCCGCGTCGAGGTG
This sequence comes from Vicinamibacteria bacterium, assembly GCA_022821235.1. GTDB lineage: Bacteria > Acidobacteriota > Vicinamibacteria > Vicinamibacterales > UBA8438 > JAJEEA01. Next base: position 6,147 of record JAJEEA010000470.1, on the reverse strand, counting down.
ATGAACGACCCCGGCTGGCTGCTCATGCGGGTGGAGCCGTTCTCCGGCCTCGGGCTCTCGGGCCGGCTCGACCCCCCGGATCGGGACGACCGGCTCGCCGAGATGGAACCGACCTTCGCCGAGTGGGTGCACCTGTACTTCGACGGCGAGCGCGCCCCGACCTCGGCGACCTACCTGCCGCCGGCCGAGGGCGGTCCCACCGCGGTCGACGGGACCCTGCTCGGGACGATGCGGCTCGACGGCCGGGTGCCGCCCGGGGCCGAGGCCTTCAGCTTCGCCTACGGGCTCGTCATGGACGCCTACCCGCTGCTCATCCGCGACCGCGGCGACGAGGTCGTCACCTACTGGAACGTGGGCGAGTACGAGACCGAGCCGATGCTCCTCGGCGAGCTCACGCCGCCCACCCGGTGGCAGGTCGTGGGCACCTACCTGGGGCTCGGGTTCACCCACATCGTCCCCAAGGGGCTCGACCACATCCTGTTCGTCGCCGGCATCTTCCTGCTCGGCACGCGGCTGGCCCCGATGCTGGCCCAGGTGACCACGTTCACCGTGGCGCACACCATCACCCTCGGGCTCAGCATGGTCGGGGTGCTCTCGCTGCCGGCCCGAGTCGTCGAGCCGCTGATCGCCCTCTCCATCGCCTACGTCGCCGTCGAGAACCTCGTGACGAGCGAGCTCAAGCCGTGGCGGCTCGCCCTCGTCTTCGGGTTCGGGCTGCTGCACGGGCTGGGGTTCGCCGGGGTGCTCGCCGAGCTGGGCCTGCCCCGCGGCGAGTTCGCGGCGGCGCTGATGAGCTTCAACCTCGGGGTCGAGGGCGGGCAGCTCGCGGTCATCGCGGGGCTGTTCGCGGCCCTCGGCTGGGCCCGCCGCGCCCCGTGGTACCGCCGCGCCGCGGTGGTCCCCCTGTCGCTGGGCATCGCCGTCGTCGGGGTCTACTGGACCGTGACGCGGGCCCTGGGCGGCCTCTGACACGCCCCCCCCGCCCGCGCGCCGCGCCGGTTGGGGCCGGTTCCCTGACGCGAACCGGCTACAGATCGACCCCCGCCCGCGCGCCGCGCCGGTTCGGGTTTGACGATTCCCCGTCGTGTCGCTATCGTGGGGCCGAGAAGCCAAAGGGGGGAACACTCATGTGCTCGATGCGAATCCGGCCGGCCCGTCACGTGCACGCGAGGTCTCGCCGTTTGCTGTGGTGCAGCGGCGTCCTGATCAGCCTGCTCGCGGTCGGGTGCGGGCCGACGCCGAACTTCGAGGACGCCGGAATCGGCCAGACCGGCGAGAGCGGCGCGGGGGACGTGTCGATCCCGGTCCCGCCCCGGGAGGACGGGGACGGGGATCTCCTCGTGGCGATACTGGGCGCCCAGGGGAACCCGAACACCTCCGGACCCGAGGGATGGTCGGTGGTGCCCGGCTTCCGCGGCTTCAACGACGCCATGTGCCAGGCGGACGGACAGGGCACCGCATGCCAACTGACCGTCTTCTACAGGATCGCCGACGGGTCGGAGTCGACCGCCGCGTTCTCGTGGGGCGGCAGCCGGCAGGCGGCGGCCACCGTGCTGCGGTACTCCAACGTCGACGCCGACGAGCCCATCGGCGCGTCGAACCAGCAGCGCGGGTCGGCGGACACGGTGACGGCGCCGGTGGTCGAGACCACACGCGACGGGTCCCGCGCCCTGCGCATCGCCGTCGTCGAGCTCGACGAGGCGGGGCCGTTCGTCCGCGAGGCGGCGGCGATGTCCAACGTGCCCCCGGGGGAACGCGTGAACATCCTCTCGTTCCCCGCCGCCGCGGACGATCCCGAGGGCTGCGGCCCGCCCATGGCCGGGTGCGACACCGACCGCGCGGTGGCGCTGGCGGTCTCGGACACGCGCCACCGGACGGCCGGCCCCTCCGGCCCCGCGTCGTGGGAGCTCCCCGCCGCCGACCAGTGGCTCACCGCCACGATAGAGATCCGGCGGCCGCCCGGGCAGTGAGGCCTCGCGCGCGTCGTCAAGCCGCCGAAGACGTATATGGTGTATGGTGAATACATCATGCAGCGTACGCAGATTTATCTGACCGAGGAGCAGGGGCACCTCCTGAAGAGCCGGAGCCGGGCGACCGGCTGCACGGTGTCGGAACTCATCCGCGCGGCCATCGACGGCGTGTACGCTCCGCGACACGAGCTGACCACGGCCGACCGGATACGCTTGGCCCGGCGCACGGCCGGTGCCTGGAAGGAGTTCCCGGAGACCGGCGCCGAGTACGTCGAGCGCATCCGGGGCTCAAGGCGATTGTCGCGGACGATGGGTCGCTAGTGAAGCGACTGGTGCTCGACACATCGGTGCTCATCGATCATCTGCGCGGGCGCCCTCCGGCCGCGACCACGCTGATTCCCGCCGCCATCGCTCGCGGTGACGAGCTCTGGAGTTCCTGCGTCGTCCGGGCGGAGCTGTTGGCGGGAATGCGCGCTGACGAAGAGACGGCGACGCGCGACCTGATGCGGCTGGTATCGTGGGTCGAGGTCGACGAGTCGGCTTCCGAGGCCGCCGGCGCTCTCGGACGACGCTACCTTCGCTCGCATTCGGGCATCGAGGTGGCCGACCTCGTCGTCGCCGCGCTCGCCCAGGAGCTCGATGCGGAGCTCAAGACCACCAACGTGAAGCACTTTCCGATGTTCAAGGGACTCAAGGCTCCCTACTGACGGTACACCTCCGTCCGGACGGCTACCTCTCACGCGCGTTGCCGACGACCCACAGCCATCGGATCGTACCGTAGACCGCCACGACCAGCGCCGCCAGGATCAGCACGCTCTTCAGCAGCGTGAAGACCGCGGCCACTCTCGTCCAAGACGACGATGCGCCGCCGTAGGTCGCAGCCAGCAACGCGATGGAGATGTTCTCGAAGACGTCCGTCACGGCCCCGGCGAGCGGCAGCAGGTAGAGGGGTCGTCCATTTGCGAAGAGGCGAAGCAGCGCGAGGGCGAGAAGCAGACCGTACGCCACCGGAAAGACCAGGTCGACCGACACCTCGGTCCAGGCGTAGACGGCCCTGGCGCGCGGGTCGAGCCGATCGAGCGCGGCGAACAGGGCGGCGGCTTGGTCGGGCGTGTACCACTGCCGGGTGTCGAGGAGCTCGAGACCGCCCAACCGAGCGTCGCGCCAATGGAATGCAGCCAGACAGAGAAGCGAGGCGACCACCGCCAGGACGACCACCCGCCGCGTGGCCAGCCGTTGCAGTACAGGGCGAATCCCGCCGCGGGCGGCAAGCGTTCCCGGCAAAAGAGGTTTCCTCAGGCAGCCGTCTGCACCAATTGCAGGTCTCGCGTGTGGTGGGCCTTCAAGGCTCGTCCGCGGTCCCGTTCGCGGTAGATCACGATGGCCTCCTCGTGCGCCGCCGCGGCCGACGACTCCAGCTCACTGATCCACCGCTCCATGCGCGACCCTACAAGGGCGAAGTCCTCGTCCAGGATGGTGTCCGCCGCCGCTATTGTCTTCGCAAGGCTCCGACCGCCTCCAAGGGTTCGGATCGCGTGCGCGGCGGTGTCAGCCAGGCCCCAAGGGAGAAACTCCAACCTGCCCATTTCATCCAGGTCCTGCTGCAACTGGTCTCGGAACAACCCCACCGGATTGCGATCGAGTAGCTCTCTGAAGGTGTCTGCACACTGTTCGACTCTCTTGCGTAGCACGGCCTCGCGGCGCTCCGCGTAGTGCAGATCGTCCTGAAGAGTCAACTGGAGACGGAGTGCGTCGGCGCGGAGATCCGTGAGAGTCGACAGCACGAACAGGTTGATGTCCGACACCGCCAACCTGGCGTCTTGTTCCGACCGAATCTCCCTCATGACGAGGTGTCCGAACTTCCGACGCAGCCGATTGACGTCACGCTTGGCGAGCATGAGGGCGATCTTCATGCCCTCGGTGAATCGCTGGCCGTGCACGAACTGAGAGCCGATCTCGTCGAGCTGTTCGGCGGCGCTCATGAGTCGGGCGTAGTCCTCGGCTTCCATCAGGTGACGCACCCGTTCCAGCCCTTCCGACAGCGCGCCGAGAGCCCGTTGCACCCGGTCGAGCCGCGCGCCCGTCATCGCCGACGAGATGGTCATAAAGAGCATCACCGGCGCCACGACCGGCATGACGGCAGTGCTGGCCGCGATGAACGGCGCCTGCGCGATGATCCCGGTCGGCCCCATGACCGCCGAGCCGACACCGGTGCCGATGGTCATCAGTGTCGCGGGATTGGCGGTCGCCAGGAAGACGTTTCCGGCGAAAAGGGACGACGCCGCCGTGCCGCCCGCACCAAGAAGCGCCTGGAACCAAGCACTGTCGACTGCACCGCCGGACTTGAACGGTCGCGCCGGAGGCCACGACGCGCGCAACGCCTCGCTCACCTCGCTGCCGAGATCGACCACGGCGATGTTCGGGTATCCGTCGCGCGTGACTATCTGCCCGACGGGGTCCCGTGGCACTTCCTGCTTGAGGCCAAGGATGTCCATGCGTCCTCCCGCTTGTACCGGATAGCGACGCTACCTACCTACCGTGTTGCCGGTCTGCCTCTTCGACGATCTGCATGTCACCACTCCATCTTCGGCGCACAAGCTCCATAGCTCTTGTGAACTGGTCTCTGTGTGCTTCCCGGCGTGCCAGGAGAAACAGCACATGAGGACTGCTGATGGCGTACACACGAGTTCCCTTCATTTGAGAACCCAAGGTGAGTGACAGACGGGCAAGGAGTTCGTGGCGTGGTTGGCGTGGCCAGTGCTGGAAGATCGCGACGGACGCCCCCCGGTGTGCATGCGCGACCGTGTCGACCTCACGCCAAAACAGGTACTTCAGGCGCTCTCTCCCGTAGATCTTGGACGATCTCTCGAGTCCGACGTTAGGATCGAAAAAAAGAAAGTCGACACCACGTAGCACGGCTGACGCCCGCTCGAAGTACCGTCGGCGCTCTGCTGGCCTCTCGGGCAACTGCTCGGAGAAAAAGACCGCCCGCCGGAGGAGTGCTGGGGAAGCCGCTTCCAGCTCGCGTATGGCTCGTCGATTCGTTTGGACGCGCCCCTTCAGGAAATCAAAAAGCACGGGGTCACGGAACCGATATTTGCGCAGCTTGTCGAGATACTTAATGTCCTTCCCTTGTCCGCTATCGTCCGACGGGGTGTACATCCAGCACAAGCCGACGCGGAATCCCGCCTCGGAAAGACACCTGAGCAGTCCATATTTTCGGTAGTCGTTGACATCGCCGAAGTACTCGTCCTGCATGCCCTCGGTTTCCCATCTCCTCTACGGTACCACCGGCACGAATTTCTGCACTCGCTGGCCGTAGGTGTCGGCCGCGTAGACCGCGCCCTGCGTGTCGACGGCCATGCCGTGGACCCAGTCGAACTGGCCGGGGCCGCGGCCGGGCTCGCCCCAGGTGGCGAGGATGCGGCCGTCGTCGAGGGCGATTTTGTGGACGCGCTCGCCGGCGTGGTCGGCGATGTAGGCGAAGCCGTCGTCGCCGCGGCGCGAGATGGCGATGTCCCAGGGGTTCCAGCCCTCGTTGGCGAACTCGCGCACGTAGTTGAGCCGGTTGTCGAAGACCTGGATGCGCCGGTTCTCGCGGTCGACGAGGTAGAGGTTGTCGTCGGCGTCGACGGCGCCTTGGTGCGGCAGGTCCCACTCGCCGGGTCCGGCGCCCTTGTCGTCGGGCCCGCCGGCGCCCCGGCCGACCTGCTTGATGAACGTGCCGTCCGGCCCGTAGAGGACCACCCGGTTGTTGCCGTAGCCGTCGGTGACGACGATGTTGCCCTCGCGGGTGAACAGGATGCCGGACGGGCTGTTGAGGTGGGTGGCGTCGTTGCCGGGCTCGCCCGTCACGCCGATCTGCATCAGCGCCCGCTCGAGGGTCGGGTCGAACTTGATGATGCGGTGGTTCATGCGCTCGACCACCCACACGTTGCCGTCCCAGTCGACCTCGCCCGAGTGCAGCCAGCCGCCGGCCACCGGCTCGCCGTGCATGTCGCGCTCGGCGCCCGCGCGCACGAGCTTCCCATCGCGGTCAAAGACCATCACGGTCTGCTCGCCCCGGTTGAAGACGTAGATGTGGTCGTCTCCGTCGATGGCGATGCCCGAGATGCCCTGCCCGTAGATGGGAGGCGCGGTGGGCCGGGCGCCGGGCCCGCCACCGCCGCCGGCCGCA
>JAJEEA010000211.1 GCA_022821235.1 Vicinamibacteria bacterium | reverse complement strand
GGCGAGCGCGGAGCCCTGCAGCCGCAGCTTCGACGTGATGGTCAACGCCCGCATCGTGCAGCCGGCGTTGTCGATGGAGCGGACGACGATCTTGGCGCCTACGCGCTGAACGGTTCGTTCGGACATGGTTCCTCTCTTTCCGGGATGTGTGCGGCGGACCAGGCGGCCCGCCTGCCGCGCCGGGTTGCCGGGCGGCGTTTCGCCGGGCGGCGTTTCTACGGGAGGTCGAGATGGGTGGTCGGGGTCGACGGGTCAACGGCGGTCCCCGCGGGCTGGCGGCGGGGCGCGCGCCGGATCGGCACGGGGCGGGACGGGTCCGCGTGGGCCGCGGTCCGGCGCGGGTGTTGCGGAGCGGCCGGCCGGCTCCCGTGATCTCGTCGTCCTCGGAGCGGATCGGCCGCGATGGCGGCAGGCGGAACATGGCTGTCTCCTCTCGTGCGCAGGGCGCACCTCTCCCCGCTTCGCGTGGTTACGCGAAGGAATTCCGGGGAGCGTGGGTTCGGGGTTGGGCGCGTGCGCCCGGGTGGGTCAGCGGGTCATCGGACGGTTGCCGTGGGTGTCGGCTCCAGGGTGCGCGTGGCTCGTGGTGGGCTCGACGAGGTGGGCGCGGCCGAGGGCGTTGGCGCTCGTTCGGGCCGCGGCGAGGACCTGGCGGAGCGCGGGCGGGTTGATTCCGGCGGGGGGCGTCACGGGCGGCCGCCTCTCTGCGCGAGGGCGCGCCGCCACCGCCGCCGCGCCGCCCGCGACCGGGGTTTCGCCGGGGCGCTCGGTCGCTCGGTCTCCTGGGCGGCGAGCCACCGCTTGATCGCTTCTGCGCTCGCGTGGTTGGGCTGCTTCTCGACGGTGCGGCGCAGCGCCGCCTCGGGGCTCGCCGCTACGGCCGCCCGCAGCTCGGCGACGACCCGCTCCGCGTCGGCCGGGTCGTGCTCGATCCACCCGTCGTGGATGACGGCCCCGTCCGGCGCCGCCCGATAGACGCGCCACCCCCGGGCGTCGGGGATGTCGGTCCTCACGATCACGGGCGCGCCGATGGGCACGGTCGGGGCGATGTCCCGCGTACCGCGGAGCGGGTTGCCGTACGCGCTGGCCGAGAGCCTGACGGCGCCTTCGCTCACCGCGAGCCGCCGCGTCCGGACCGCGCCGATCTTCACCCGCGGCCCGGGCTCGCCGTCGCCGTCGTCCTCGCTCTCGAGCCGGCCGTGGATCGGGCGGCCCCGGGCCTCCTGCCCGAAGCCGGCGGCCAGCAGCAGCTCGGCGCGCGCCGGCGCCTGCTGCGGGTCGAGTGTCACGTTCATCGCGTTCTCCTGTCCCTGGGGAGGTTCGTGGCGGCCCCCTGCCGGCCGGGTTCTTCGTCGTTGCCCCGCACAGCGGGGCAAAATGAAGGCGCGCATAGCGCGCGCGAAAATTCCCCGTTCCGGCCGCCTGTCGAAGACAGGCGGCCGGGACGGGAAAATCTCGCGCCATGCAGAGCTCCGCAGGGCCGCCCGATCCACGGCCGGCTCGAGAGTGAGGACGGCGGCGGCGAGCCCGGGCCGCAGCTGAAACTCGGCGCCGTCCGGACGCGGCGGCTCGCGGTGAGCGAAGGCGCCGACAGGCCCTCGGGCAGCGCGTACGGCAACCCCCTCGGCGGCACGCGGGACGACGCCCCGGTCGTCCCCGTCGGCGCGCCCTTGGTCGCGAGGACCGACGTCCCCGGCGCCCACGGCTGGCGCGTCTACCGGGTGACGCCGGACGGGGCCGTCATCTACGACGGGTGGATCGAGCACGACCCGGACCGCGCGGAGCTGGCGCTCACAGCAGAAAGCGTCAGATCGGAGAGTTTTTTCGCTTTTTCTTCGGGAGCAGAACACGGCTCAGCACGTCAGAACACGTCAGAAAACGTCACGCGTGTTCGCGTCCGCGTCCCATACCGTGCTACTGGTTCCCAGGATGTCCATTTTGCAATAAACTATTGCAAAACAACGACTTACGTCGTTCCTGTGCTAGGCTCGACCGTCATGGTCCACGGTGAACCGACCACGTCGGTTCCGCCCGTCGGCGGGCCGCAACCACAGGAGGAAGACATGACGACGAGATTGCTCACGCTCCGCGAAGTGATAGCGATGACCGCACTGTCGCGCTCGGCCATCTACGCGCTGATGGCCGAGTCCCGGTTCCCGAAACCGATCCGGGTCGGCGCCCGCGCGGTCCGCTGGGTCGAGCAGGAAGTGGCCGACTTCATCGCCAGCCGGCCCCGCGCCGGCTCCGACCACCCGGCCGCGTAGCCGAGACGACCTGCCCGACCGTCTGCAAACGTCAGGCGGTCGGGCTTGGGCCGGGTGACACGGCCTTCCATCGTCCAGACCCAATGGCGCGAAGGCCGCCGACCTGATCGACCTCGATATCGAGACCGTTCCCGCCGCCCGCCTTGCAGCTCGGCGAGACGCACAACCGTGACGGGCTTCGGGGCGGACGGCATGCTAGCATCCGCGGCCGTGGCGCAGATCACGATACGGCAAGGAACTCCCTCGGAGGATGCCAACGTCCTCCGGGTCGAATCCTGGCAGACGACGTCTCTGGCCGCCGCGCTCGTTCTGGTCATCGTCGTTGCCGTCGTGGCCCTGCGGAGGTGGCTCCGCGGCGGCCCGGAGCACCCTGCCAGCGCGCCCCGGCCTGCTGGCGGGGTGCTCCGGCTGCTCGACAGTCCGGTCCGGGTGATGCGCTGGTGGGTGGCTGGCTCCCAGCGCATCGACTGGGCGATCCTCCCGGTGCTCGTCCACGCCGTCGCTTCGGCGCGGGTCTCTCTGGGCTTGGCGCTGCCTCTCGATGCGCCGGCCGCCGCCGCGGTCTTCAGCCCCGTGATCGGGTCTCAGCTCCTGACGTCCGTGCCCTGACGCCGCGGGCCGGCTGTGGCGCCTTACTACTTCTCGACGACGTACTCGGCCCAGGCGTCCATCAGCATGCGACGCTTCGCGAGGAGGTCGCCGCGACGGTACGCCCGCTCGACCGCGGAGCCCACCGCATGGGCCAGCGCCGTTTCGACGACGGCGAAGTCGTGGGCCGTCTCCTCCGACGCCCAATCGCGGAACGAGGAGCGGAAGCCGTGGATCGTGCCGGCGATGCCCCGCACCGTCCGGGTCAGCCCCATCTGCGACAGGGCGCGGCCGGTGCGCTCGGAGGCGAACACGAACCCCCGCTTGTGCAGCCCGCTTCGCTCGTCGAGGATCGCCAAGGCCGGGGCGCTCAGCGGCACGACGTGCGCCCGCTTGCTCTTCATGCGTTCGGCGGGTAGCGTCCAGGTCCTGCCGCCCAAGTCGATCTCGTCCCACCGCGCCCCCCGGGCCTCGGCCGACCGGGTGGCCGTCAGGACCAGAAAGGCGGCGCAGGCTCGGGCGGAATCCGCGGCGTGACTGGCGAGAATGCTGCGGTACGCGCCCGGAACATCGCGGTAAGGGACCGCTTCGTGGTGGCGCCTGACGCGCTCCTGGACCGGGAGAGCCGCCTTGATGCCGCCGTTCGCGGCGACGTTCTCGGAAACGTGGCCGTGGGCCAGGCACCAGTCGAAGACGGCGCGTACTCGCTGGAGCGCCTTGCGGCTCTCGGCCGGCTTCGAGGTCCAGACGGGCTTGAGCACGCCGATGATATCCTGGCGGCTGATGGCGTTCACGCGATGCTGGCCGAGCACCCCGAGGACGTTGCAGCCTCGAAGCGGCTGCATGAACGCTCGGGCGCTGCTCTCGGACCACCGCCCGCGATTCGCGGCCAACGTCGCCTCGGCGGCGTCGCGGAACAGCGGCTTGACGTTGTGGGGAGCCGTGAAGGGGTCACGGCCGTCGAGCCGCGCCGCCCGGCGGTTGGCCGACGCGATGGCCCGCGCCTCTGCGAGCGTCCGCAGGGGCCATCCGCCGAGGCCGCGGTCGACGCGCTTGCCGTTGACGGTGAGCCGCTGCACGAACGCGCGCGAGCCGGACGGCTGCACGACGACGAACAGGGTCTTGCAGTCCGAGTCTCCGTGGCGTCCGGCCGGCAACGTCCCGATCCGCCTCTGGGTCAGCTTCATCGCACCTCCCGCGACTCGATCTCATCCACGAACTATACCACGTTTTGGTCGCGGTTTCAGCGCGATTTCTGTGGACGTGCCTGGATTGGTCGGGACGCGAGAATCGCCGTAAATAATAAAAAATGAGTATTTTAGGTGGGCAACATGAGAGCGTCTCGGACCTCCAGCGACACTGTGCGTGGAGTTCGTCTGGTACTACCAGCACCTGAACGACCACTGGGACCTCGACCATCCGTTCGAGCGGATGCTGCTCGACACGGCCGTCGCGCCCGACCCCGACGCGGTGGACTGGATCAACCCGCGGCTGCAGCCCGGCGAGGTCCGCCGGGTGATGACCGGCGTGCCCGGCAAGACCGGCGTCGTCTACACCCTCGACCGCGCGACCGGCGAGTTCCTCTGGGCCACCCCGACCATCGCCCAGAACGTCATCACCCACATCGACGGCGCCACCGGGGCGGTCACCGAGAACGGCGAGGTCACGTTCAGCGCCCTCGGGCAGGAGATGCTCGTCTGCCCGACCTGGGCCGGCGGGCGGGGATGGCAGTCCGGGGCCTACAGCCCCCTGACCCGGGCCATGTACTTCCCCATGCGCAACACCTGCGCGCGCATGCTGTCGACCCTGGACAGCGGCCTCCGCACCTACGCGCTGGCCGCCCGTCACCAGCTCGCGCCGGGCACCGATATGCTCGGCACGGTGCGCGGAATCTCGGTGGAGACCGGGACGACCACGTGGCTCTACGAGCAGCGGGCCGCCACGTGGTCGCTCGTCGCCACCGGCGGGGGGCTCGTGTTCGGCGGGGACGTCAACGGCCGCTTCCGCGCGTTCGACCACGAGACCGGCGCCGTGCTGTGGGAGATCAACCTCGGCTCGCCCGTCACCGGCTACC
>JAJEEA010000274.1 GCA_022821235.1 Vicinamibacteria bacterium | reverse complement strand
GGGAGGCCTCCGCGGCGTCCGGGGAGGCGTCCGGAGCGCCGCCGGGCGACGCCGCGGACCCGACCGCCCGGCGCCACTCGTCGAAGGCGTCGAGCACGTCGGCCTCGCAGAACTCGATGCGGAGCGGCCGCCGATGGGGGCCGGTCGCCCGGTAACGGGCGAGCCGGCGGTCGATGCCGGCGGTGACGACCTGCAGCGGCACCCCCGCCTCGGCCCATCCCCGCACCTGCTCGAAGGCCGGCCCCACGATGCGGATCAGGTGGCCCTCGTTGCAGCGGCAGAGATACGACTCGACCTCGCGGCAGTAGGCCCCCGGGTCCATCATTCGACCGGGCCCCGGCGGCGCCGCCGCCCGCAACTGGCAACACGGGGCGGTCGCCTTCGTGAAGCACCCAGCATCCGACCGGGCCCCGGGGGCGCCGCCGCCCGCGCCGGAGCGCGGCGGGGCGGCCGCCTGCCGTGAAGCACCCATCATCCGACCGGGCCCCGGTGGCGCCGCCGTCCGCAACTGGCGACACGGACGGCCGCCTGCCGTGAAGGGCCCGTCATTCGACCGGGCCCCGATTGCGCGTCCAGGCGAGCCGGAGGCCGTGCAGGGTGAGGTCGGGGTCGACGTGGTCGATGGCCCCGGTCTCGGCCGCGATGGCCGCGGCGAGGCCGCCGGTGGCGACGCCCACGGCGGGCCCGTCTCCCGCCAGCTCGGCCCGCAGGCGAGCGAGCAACCCGTCCACCATGGCGACGTAGCCGAAGTACAGCCCGGACTGCATCGACGCCACGGTGCTCGCCCCGATAGCCTGCGCGGGGCGCCGGACGTCGACCCGCGGCAGGCGCGCCGCCCGCTGGAAGAGGGCGTCGGCGGAGATCTCGACGCCGGGGCAGATGACCCCGCCGACATAGTCGCCGGCGGCGGAGATGACGTCGAAGGTGGTCGCGGTGCCGAAGTCGACCACGATGATCGGCCGCCCCGCCTCCCCGTGCCGGTCGAGGGCGGCGAGGCCGTTCACGAGCCGGTCGGCGCCCACGTCCCCGGGGGGCTGGTAGCGGACGCGCAGGCCGGCGTTGGAGGCGTCGACGGCCAGGACCTCCACCCCGAACGCGTCCTGCGCCATCCTCGTGAAGGTCTCCGTCAGCGGGGGGACCACCGACGCGAGGACCACCCCCGACACCCGCCCCATGTCGAGCCCGGCCTCGGCGAACAGGCGGCTCACCAGCACCCGCAACTCGTCGGAGGTCCGGCCCGGCAGGGTCGTCAGCCGCCAGCTCTCGCCGAGCCGGGCCCCGTCGAAGATGCCGAAGACGATGTTGGTGTTGCCGACGTCGATGGCCAGCAGCATCGGCCCCCCGTCCGTCAGGACAGCGTTCGCCACGAGGTCGCCAACCGCCTCCAGGCGCAAACCCGCCGCGGCGGGGCCGGCGCGCGCGGCGCGCCGCGAGGCGATTCGGTCGGCGTCCCGGTTCGACGTGACGCCCGACAACCGCTCGCGGCGCCCGTCCACCCGCACCGATAAGCGCGCCGCGCTCGGCCACCCCCCCGGTGACCCCGCGGCGGCGGACCCGCTCAGTCAGCGTCCCGGTCCGACGTGGCGCACCTCGCCGCCCGACAACCGCTCGCGGCGCCCGTCCACCCGCACGATCAGCGCGCCGTGCTCGTCCACCCCCTCGGTGACCCCGCGGCGGCGGACCTGCCCCGCCGACCACTCCACGGCGGCGCCGCGGCTCGACGGCGCCAGCGCCTCCCACCGCCGGAGGAGGGCCGCGACCCGGCCCGACTCGACCTCGCGGCACCGCGCCGCGAGGCCTGCCAGCATCTCCGCCAGCAGCGCCGCGGCATCGACGGGGCGGCCGGACAGGCCCTCGACCGAGCCGGCCCGCAACGCCACCTCGGGCGGCCAGGCGCCGTCGCGCAGGTTCACGCCCATGCCCACCACGACCCGGTCGACCCGGTCGCCCACCGTCGACGCCTCGGCCAGGATGCCCGCCACCTTGCGGCGCCGGCCGGCGTCCTCGACCACGACGTCGTTGGGCCACTCGAGCGTCGCGGCGAGCCCGCCCGCCCGGCCGAGGGCCTCGGCCACCGCCACGCCGGCCGCCAGCGTCAGCACGGGGGAAGAGGCGGTGCGCAGCAACACCGACACGTACAGGCCGCTGCCGGGGGGAGAGAACCAGCGGTTCCCGTGGCGCCCCCGGCCGGCCGTCTGCTCGTCAGCCACCACCACCGTGCCGTGCGGCGCGCCCTCCTCCGCGAGGGCGGCGGCCACGTCGTTGGTCGAGCCGACCCTCGGATGGTGGTGCACCCGGCCCGCGAACGGCCCGAGCCGGGACGCCGCGTCCCGGAGGCGCGCCTCGAAGGGGCCGGGCGACGGGCCGCTCACCGGCCGCCCCACCCGCCCGCCGGGGCCGCGGGAGACGCGTCGCCAGCGAGGACCGCGGAGGTCACGGCCCCAGCGGTGGCGACGCCAACAGCGACGACGCCGGCCGTGACGACGCCACCGGTCGCGGCCACGGCGGTCGCGGCGCCCCGGGTCACGGCCCCACCGGTCACGGAGACAGCTCCGCCAGCACCTCGTCGAGCTGCTGCCGGCGCTGCCGGGCCGCCGCGCGCCGGGCCTCGGTCTCGGCCACCACCTCCGGGTCGGCGCGCTCCCGGAACTTGGGGTTGCCGAGCTTGCCCTCCAGCGAGCCGAGCTGCTTCGAGAGCTTGTCTATCTCGCGGCGCAGCCGGGCCGTCTCCGCCGCCCGATCGATGACCCCGGCCAGCGGCAGGTAGAGCCGCATGCGGCGCACGATCCGGCGCACGGTGTCGGGGTCGGCCGGCGCCGATTCGACGAACTCGAACGCCTCGAGGCCGGCCAGCCGCCGAAGGTAGTCGCCGTGGCCGTCGAGCACCGCCCGCTCGGCGGGGTCGGCCGCCTCTATCTGCAGCCGCAGCCGGCGCGACCGCGGGACCCCCAGCTCGGCCCGGGCGGTGCGCACCGCGGTGATGACCTCCTGCAGCAGCGTCAGCACCGACACCGCTTCGTCGTCGGCCCACGCCGCGACCGGCTCGGGCCACGCGGCGCGGGTGATCGTCCGCGCCTGCCCGTCCGGCGTGCGACCGTCCTCGGCCGCGTCGGCCGGCGCGGGCAGGGTCTGCCACAGCTCCTCGGTGACGAACGGCATGAACGGATGCAGGAGGCGCAGGACCCGGTCGTGCACGCCGAGCAGGACGGCCCGCGCCCCCTCGCGGTCGCGCTCGTCCGCCTCGTCCTGCAGGTGCGGCTTCACCAGCTCGACGTACCAGTCGGCGTACTCGTGCCAGACGAAGTGATAGAGCCGGTCGGCGGCGACGTCGAACCGGTACCCCTCGAGGGCGCGGGTCACCTCGGCCGCGAGCTCGCTCACCCGGTGCAGCACCCAGCGGTGGATGGTCCCGAGCCCGGCCGGCGGGGGCACGGGCGGGCGCTCGGCCATCGACTCGGGCAGGTTCATCAGCACGAAGCGCGAGACGTTCCAGAGCTTGTTCACGAACTGCCGGTAGCCCCGCAGGCGCCCCTCCGAGAGCGAGATGTCCATGCCCGGCGAGGCGAGGGCGGCGAGGGTGAACCGGAACGCGTCGGCGCCGATGTCCTCCATCACCTGCAGGGGGTTGACGACGTTGCCCTTCGACTTGCTCATCTTCTGCCCGTGCGCGTCGCGCACGAGCGAGGTGATGTAGACGACCTTGAAGGGGACGTCACCCGCGAACTTCATGCCCAGCATCATCATCCGCGCGATCCAGAAGAAGATGATGTCGAGGCCGGTGATCATGACGCTGGTGGGATAGTACCGCGCGAGGTCGGCGGTGGCGTCGGGCCAGCCCATGGTGCTGAACGGCCAGAGCCCCGAGCTGAACAAGGTGTCGAGGACGTCGCTGTCCTGGCGCAGGGGGCCGCCGCATTCGCAGGCCTCGGGCGTCTCCTCCTCGACCACCACCGACCCGCACCGGTCGCAGTACCACGCCGGCACCCGGTGTCCCCACCAGAGCTGGCGCGAGATGCACCAGTCGTGGATGTTGTCCATCCACTCGAAGTAGGTGCGGGCCCAGTTCTCGGGCACGAAACGGGTGCGGCCGTCCTTCACGGCGGCGATGGCGGGCTCGGCGAGGGGCTTGATGCGCACGAACCACTGGGTCGACACCAGGGGCTCGACCACGGTGTGGCAGCGGCTGCACTGCCCCACCGCGTGCCGGTGGTCCTCGACCCGCTCGAGCAGGCCCTCGGCCTCGAGCCGCTCGACGACGGCCTTGCGCGCGGCCAGGCGGTCCTTCCCCGCGTACGGCCCCGCCTCGGCCGTCATCCGGCCGTCCTCGCCGATCACCACCACCTGGGGCAGGTCGTGGCGCCGGCCCATCTCGAAGTCGTTGGGGTCGTGGGCGGGGGTCACCTTGACGGCGCCGGTGCCGAAGCCGGCGTCGACGAACCCGTCGGCGACCACCGGCAGCTCGCGGCCGATGATGGGCAGGCGCAGCTTGCCGCCCACGAGGCCGCGGTAGCGCTCGTCGTCGGGATGCACCGCCACCGCGGTGTCGCCCAGCCGCGTCTCCGGCCGCGTGGTGGCCACCGTCACCCCGCCGCCCGTGGCCGCGGCGGCGCCGGTCCGGGCGTCCGCCTGGCCCTCGGCCGCGTTGGCGGCACTCTCGGCGCCGGCGCCGCCCCCGGAGTCGGCCACCGTGACGCCTCCCCCGTTGCCGGTGGCGCAGGCGCCGGTCCGGACGGCCGCCCGGCCC
>JAJEEA010000516.1 GCA_022821235.1 Vicinamibacteria bacterium | reverse complement strand
CGCGGCGCGCTTAATCAGCCGGCTCGCGGTGGGGGCGTCGCCGATGGCCCCGACCGGCGAGACCTTCCGCATCGTCTCCGACCTCTCCCAGTACGGGCACCAGGACGGCCTGCCCTTCGGCACCCGGGGCGGGCTCTCGGTGTCGTACAACTTCCCGCGGGACGGCGAGTACGACATCGAGCTCGCCATGCTCGACCTGTTCGCGGGCGCCCCGATCCGCGAGCCGCACCAGCTCGAGGTCAGCGTGGACGGCGAGCGGGTCGCCCTGTTCCCGCTGGCGCCGATCGACCCCGACCGGGACCAGGGCGCCGCCTACAACACCGGGCCCGAGGACCTGCGGGTGCGCGTCCCCGTCGCGGCCGGCCCGCGCACGGTCACCGCCACCTTCATCAGGAAGACCGGGGCCCTGGCCGAGAGCCTCCGGCAGCCGTTCGACCGCCCCCACGGCGAGGGCGACTACCTGCTGTACGCGCCGCACCTGGGCACCCTCACCATCACCGGGCCGTTCGACGAGACCGGCATCGAGGACACCCCGGCGCGGCGCCGCATCTTCGTCTGCCAGCCCGGGAACGCGGCCGAGGAGGCGCCCTGCGCGCGGCAGATCCTGTCGTCCCTCGCCCGCCGCGCCTACCGCCGCCCCGTCACCGGGCGCGACCTCGCCCCGCTCGTGGCCTTCTACGAGCAAGGACGGCTGGCCGGCGGCTTCGAGGCGGGTATCGAGCGCGCGCTCCGGGCCCTGCTCGTGAGCCCCGACTTCCTGTTCCGGGTGGTCTCGGACCCGCCCGGGGCCGAGCCGGGCACACCCTATCGGCTCAGCGGCCTCGAGCTGGCGTCGCGCATCTCGTTCTTCCTGTGGAGCAGCCTGCCCGACGACGAGCTGCTGGCGGTCGCCGAGGAGGGCGGCCTCGAGGATCCCGCGACCGTCGAGGCGCAGGTGCGGCGGATGCTCGCCGACCCCCGCTCCGAGGCCCTCGCCCGCAACTTCGCGGGGCAGTGGCTGCGCCTGCGCAACATCTCGGGGGCGCTGCCCTCCGACGTGCTCTTCCCCGACTTCGGCGAGAGCCTGCGGCAGGACTTCGTGCGCGAGACGGAGCTGTTCTTCGACAGCATCCTCCGCGAGGGCCGCGGCGTGACCGACCTGCTCACCGCCGACCACACGTTCCTGAACGAGCGGCTCGCCCGGCACTACGGCGTCCCCGGCGTCTACGGCAGCGACTTCCGGCGCGTGTCGCTGGCCGACGGCAACCGCCGGGGGCTGCTCGGCCAGGGCAGCATCCTCACCGTCACCTCGTATCCGGACCGCACCTCGCCGGTGGGACGCGGCAAGTGGGTGCTCGAGAACGTGCTGGGGACGCCGCCGCCGCCCCCGCCGCCCAACGTGCCCGAGCTCGAGCCGGCCGAGGACACGGGCAGGGTGCTGGCGATGCGCGAGCGGATGGAGCAGCACCGCGAGAACCCGGTGTGCGCGAGCTGCCACCGCGTGATGGACCCGCTGGGGCTGGTCCTCGAGAACTTCGACGCGATCGGGCGGTGGCGCGGGCACATGCCCGGGGGCATCGCCATCGACGCCTCGGGCACCATGCCCGACGGCACCGCGTTCGACGGGCCAGCCGAGCTGCGCGGGCTGCTCGTGCGCGACCGGGAGCAGTTCGCGACGGTGGTGACCGAGAAGCTGCTGATCTATGCGCTCGGCCGCGGCATCGAGTACTACGACGCGCCGGCCGTCCGGCGGATCGTGCGCGGCTCGGCGGCGGACGACTACGGCCTCGCCTCCTTGGTGGTCGGCGTGGTGCAGAGCACGCCGTTCCAGATGCGCCTGGCCGGTGTCGTCGCGGATGCCGAGTGAGTACCATGCAGTTGCAGAAGCGAACCGTTGTGACCGCGGCCGTTGGCGCCATCGTTGGCTTTGGGGCTGCGTGGGGAGGTTTTTCCCTCGGGGAGCGGGAGCAGTCCATCTGTGTCGATGGCAGCCTCCGGGACGCGGCCCCGCGGGGTGCGCGTGGGCTAACGGCCCTGCGGCGCGACCTTGAAGAAGCCTGCGAGCGGCTGGCCCTGCTCGGCAACCACAGTCCCACGGAGTTTGCTGTTCGCAGGGAAGTAAACTGCATCCGCAGCCGCCGGAGTGAGCTAGACTGCGGCAGTTTGGTGGATTCTCTTCTCGGCGACTGCCTGTAGCCGGCCTCTGAGCAAGCGGGCAACCGGCGCGGCCGGACGGTGGCGAACGGAATGCGATGCAGGATTGGACTCAACTGTAAAGACCACGGCCCGTTCAAGGAGTCTGATACAGTTCGGTTGAAGGAGACTGACTGTCATGTTCATCAGCAAGATGGCGTTGCCCCGTCGGACGTTCCTCCGCGGCATGGGGGTCAGCCTCGCGTTGCCGCTGCTCGACGCGATGGTGCCCGCCGCCACCGCCCTCGCCAGCACCGCGGCGAAGCCGGTGCGCCGGCTCGGCTTCGTCTACATCCCCAACGGGGCGGTGATGAAGTCGTGGCAGCCGGTCGGCGACGGGAAGCTCACCGAGCTGTCGCGGACGCTCAGCCCCCTCGCCCCGTTCCAGGACCAGGTCGTCGTCCCCATCGGCCTCAGCCAGAAGCAGGCCGAGGCCCTCGGCGACGGCAACGGCGAGCACTCGCGGGCCGGCACCGTCTGTCTCAGCGGCGTGCACCCGAAGGAGACCGAAGGCGCAGACGTCCGCAACGGCATCACCGCGGACCAGATCGCCGCGCAGCACATCGGCGGCGACACGCCGCTCACGTCGCTCGAGCTGGCGATGGAGCAGACCTATCTCATCGGCAACTGCGACAACGGCTACAGTTGCGTCTACACCAACAGCATCTCGTGGCGCACCGCCACCACCCCGAACCCCCACGAGACGAACCCGCGCATCGTCTTCCAGCGCATGTTCGGCGACGGCGGCACCCCCGAGCAGCGGCTCGCGCAGCTCCAGGAGGACCGCAGCATCCTCGACTGGGTGACGCAGGACATCTCCCACCTCCAGCAGAAGCTGGGCGCCGCCGACCGCAACAGCGTCGGTGAGTACCTCGACTCGGTCCGCGAGATCGAGCGCCGCATCCAGGTCGCC
Source organism: Vicinamibacteria bacterium (assembly GCA_022821235.1). GTDB lineage: Bacteria > Acidobacteriota > Vicinamibacteria > Vicinamibacterales > UBA8438 > JAJEEA01. The sequence continues at coordinate 43,732 of JAJEEA010000516.1, read as the reverse complement.
GAGCGCCAGCACGGCGAGTCGGTCCTCGAGCTGCCCGACCGGCCCATCGGCGTGCCCGAGGACTACGACGCGCACGCGAAGCTGATGTTCGACCTGCTGGCCGTCGCCTTCAAGGCCGACATCACCCGCGTCTTCGTGTTCACCCTCGGCAAGGAGCAGACCAACCGCGCCTATCCCGAGCTGGGCGTGAACGCCGCGCACCACGCGGTGTCGCACCACCAGCACGACCCCCTCAAGTTCGAGCAGGGGGCCAAGGTCAACCAGTACCACATCGGGCTGACCGCGCACTTCCTCGACAAGCTGAGGTCGACGCCGGACGGCGACGGCAACCTGCTCGACCACTCGCTCGTCCTGCACGGCGGCGGCATCAGCGACGCCAACGAGCACTCGCACATCGACCTGCCCCTGGTCATGATCGGCGGGGCCGGCGGGGTGAAGGGCGGCCGCGTCCTGCGCCACTCGAAGGACACCCCGATGAACAACCTCCTCGTCGCGATGCTCCAGCGCGCCGGGGTCCCGGCCGAGAAGTTCGGCGACGCCACCGGGTCGCTCCCGCTCGAGCCCATCGAGCCGCTCGCCGGCGTGTAGCGCGCCCGCGGGCAGCGCAAACGCCTGCGCCGATGACGGGCCGCCACCCGTCATCGGCGTTCCCCCTCCGCGTCGGCGAATCTCCGTCGTCTTCTTCGAGGCCCGCGAGGTCAGCTCTGTGGGCTCGGTGTTTCGGGTGTGCCCGGTTCTCCCTTCAGCCGATCGTGCGTTTCCCTGACGAGGATGGGAATTCTCTTCCTGGCGTGCTCGAGCACATCCTTCCCGGTGTCCTTTGTGGCGTTCCACGTCTTCTCGGGCATTCCGGGTCTCGGGTTCCAGTACTGATAGATCCCGGCGTACCGGGTCAGGTTGTCCAGGTCCGTCTTGTTGCGGTTCGCCGCGATCCGTTCACCGTCCCGCTCGGCGTCGTCCCAAATGGCGTTGAGGTCATGCCTATGGACGATCCGGCGCCCCTGCGCGACGGACAGACCCTTCATGGCCTGCTCCATCGCGGCCTGCAGGTTCTCGCACCGGTCGGCGGGATGAAGCTGAGGTGAATTCGCGATACGCCACTTCCGTTCCGCCCGGTCGAGGAACTCGGGGGCGTGATCGGGTCTGAACAGCGTTCTTCTCACCACCTTGCCGTCATCCAGATACGTGGGTCCGGTCCTGATCGCGTCGAAGCCCTCTCTCGTATAGACGGTGATGCCTGTCTCCACGGCGACGCCCCGCACGTCGCCCGCGTAGTCCCGCGCGGCTTCCGCCGCCGTCCTGGTGCTGACCAGGATGTCCACGTCACGGGTCACGTCCGTCAAGCTGAGGGGGCCGCGTCGCTCTTCGTCCGCGCCGTCGGCCTCCTTGATGACCAGAAGATCGAGATCGCTCCGCTCCGACAAGTCTCCTCGCGCCGCGGAGCCGAAGAGGATGACCTGGTCGGGCGCAAGTCCGGCGACAACGCCCTCGATCGCCCTGCGCAACTCTTCGCCGTCCGCGGGGGCGCGGGCACCGTGCAGCATCACCAAGCCATTTTGTCACAGCGCGGTCTGCTCTTGCTGAATCATCGGCATCGTTCCCGCCCGGGGCGGGAGCTCACGGGTACGTGTAGGCGCCCTGGATGCCCAGGGGCAGGCCGACGATCCAGTAGACGATCAGGAACAGGGTCCAGGTCACCAGCAGCACGACCGAGTAGGGCAGCATGAGGGACGCCACGGTGCCGATGCCCGTCGACTTGACGTAGCGCTGGCAGAAGACGACGACCAGCGGGAAGTACGGCATGAGGGGCGTGATGATGTTGGTCACGCTGTCGCCGACGCGGTAGGCGGCCTGGGTCAGCTCCGGCGCGATGCCGAGCCCCATGAGCATCGGCACGAAGATGCTCGAGAGGAGCGCCCACTTGGCGGAGGCCGAGCCGACGAAGATGTTGACGACCGACGTCAGCAGGATGATGCCGACGATGGTGACCTGCGGGGGCAGGGCGAGGTCGCGCAGGAAGTTGGCGCCCTTGAGGGCGATGAGCAGGCCGACGTTCGAGTTGTTGAAGGCGGCGATGAACTGGGCCGCGAAGAACGCCATCACCAGGTAGTAGGCCATCGTGCCCATCGCCGCGGTCATGCCCTTGACGATGTCGCGGTGCGTCTTCACGGTGCCCGCGACGTAGCCGTGCACCACCCCCGGAATCAGGAACAGCAGGAAGATGAGGGGCACCATCATGCCCATCAGGGGGGCGGCGAAGCTGCTCAGCGAGCCGTCCGGATCGCGCAGGGACGACCCCTCGGGCAGCGCCCACAGGGTGAGCACCAGGAGCCCCGCGACCATGGCACCGACGCCGGCGAGGAAGCCGCGCCGGTCCGCGTCGTTCAACTCGTCCATCTTCGGCATCTCGGCGGGGTCGCCGTCGACCGGCGTGTCCTGCAGGCGCGGCTCGATGACGCGGTCGGTCAGGTACCAGCCGACGCCGATGACGAGGAGCGACGAGAGGGCGGTGAACCCGAGGTTGCTCAGGGGGTTGACCATCCGCTCGGCGTCGAGGATCTGGGCCGCCTGCTGGGTGAAGCCCTGCAGCAGGGGGTCGATGCCCGACGGGATGAAGTTGGCCGAGAACCCGCCCGAGACTCCCGCGAAGGCGGCCGAGATGCCGGCCAGGGGGTGCCGGCCCGCCGCGTAGAAGATGACCCCGCCCAGGGGGATGACGAGCACGTAGCCGGCGTCGGCCGCGGTGTGGCTGACGATGGCGGCCAGGATGAGCATCGGGGTCAGCAGGCTCGCGGACGTCCGGCCCAGGATCAGCTTGAGGCCGGCGTTGATGAAGCCGGTCTTCTCGGCCACCCCGACCCCGAGCAGCGCCACCAGCACCACGCCGAGGGGCGCGAACCCGGTGAAGGTGGGCACGAGCTGCACCAGGAACGTGGCGAGGGCGGTGCCCGTCAACTGGTTGGCGATTCGCAACGGCTCGCCGCTGCGCGGGTCGACCTCGGCGAACTCGATCGGGGCCAGGATCGCCGACGCGATCCACGTCAGCACCAGCAGCAGCAGGAACAGGATGGCCGGGTCGGGCAGCCGGTTGCCGATGGTCTCGATGGCGTTCAGGGCGCGGTCGACGAACCCTCCGGCCTCGGCGCGTGCTTTCCGTTCGGGTGGTGCCTTCGCCATGGGTTGAACCTCAGTCGCTGCCGGCCGTGTCGATGCGGTTCAGCGTGCGGTCGACGAAGCCTCTGCCTTCCGATTCGGCTTCCGTTCAGGTGGCGCCTTCGCCATGCGTGAACCTCGGTCGCGGTCGAACCCCTGGACGCGGGAGCGCCGTCAGTCGAGCACGTCGAACAGGTAGCTGTACTTCAGGATGACGCTGCGGCCGGCGTAGGAGGGGATGAAGTCGCCGAGCCCGTCGGTCTCGTTGTAGACGAAGAAGAACCCGGTGTTGGCGTCCTGCAGCCAGCCCACGCGGAAGTTCACCGCCCAGAGGTCGGCGCTGTCGTTGTGCTGCAGGAGGGTCTGGGCGTAGAGCCGCGGCGAGAAGTTGTAGCCGATGTCGATGCTGCTCAGGTTGGTGACGGTGCTGCCGCTGGGCAGGTCGATGTCGTTCCGGCTGTAGCTCAGCGACAGGTTGAAGGTTTCGCCGTAGCGGGCGTTTATCGACGGCCGGATGGTGACGATGTTGCCGTTGAAGAACCCCGCGGTGGTGGCCCGGATGCCGGCGCTGATGGGGGCCGACCGGTTCGAGCTGTACGAGTAGGTGAGCTCCTCGAAGTCCCAGCGGCCGGCCGGCACCGTGAGGCCCGACACCGTGAAGTCCTCGAACACGTACTCCTGTCGGATGTCGTAGGAGACCCCCGCCCGCGAGCTGTCCTCGAACTGGCCGTCGTAGTGGAGATGGACGAAGGTCGTCTCCATGATGCCGTCGAGGTTCCAGAACCGCGTGTAGGTCATGTGCGGCGTCAGCTCCTGGTACTTCAGGGGGTTGTCGTCGGGCCGGGTGGTGTTGTAGACCGAGAAGTCGACCTTCCGGAACCCGCCCCAGCGGCTGAGGTAGCCGACCTCGGGGTTGAAGTCCTCCCCGTTCTCCTGGTAGCCGGCCCCGACGCGCCAAGCCTGGGAGCTGTACTGGCTCGTCACGCTCATGGCGTGGTCGCGCCCGTCGCGGCCGGGCGTCTCGGTGCGGGCCAGGTAGCCCTGCACCATGCCGTTCTCGCCGATGCCCCACCGGCCGTCGACGGCGTAGGTGCGGTTGTAGTCGTCGTTCAGGGCGAGGCTGCCGGTGCCCTGGCGGTTGACGAAGAGCCCGCCGATGCTCGAGCGGTTGGGCAGGTCGCGGCGCAGCCGGGCCACCGAGAAGTTGTTGGCGGTGTTGACCCCGGTGCCGACCTGCTCGGTCTGCATGTTCAGGAAACCCACCGTCGTCGAGTCGGTCACCTTGCCCGACATCCGGGCGCCGCCCATGATTGGGATCTGGGCCCCGTCCTGGATGCCGATGCGCCGGCTGAAGAACAGCTCGGTCTGCCCGAGGTTCCGGCCGCTGGACTGGTTCGCCACCGAGAAGGCGCCGGCGTTCTCGAGGAAGAACGGCCGCTTCTCGGGGAAGAAGAGGTTGAACCGGTCGAGGTTGATCTGCTGCTGGTCCACCTCGACCTGCGCGAAGTCCGTTCTCCACGTGCCGTCGAGGGTCAGCCCCGGCGTCACGCTGTACTTGAGGTCGGCGCCGTAGTCGCCGAACCCCTGCACGCCGCTGCTCGGCTCGAGGTCGCGCGTGGCCATCTCGCCGACCACGTAGGGGGTGACCTGCAGGTTCCCGGTGAAGCCGGCGGGGGCGCGCACCCCCGTGAGCTGCCCCGCCAGCGAGACCCGGTAGAGGTTGTACTGCCGGGGCAGGGGCGCCCAGAACGCGGTCTCGTTCCGCCGGCGGATGTTCCGCTGGAAGTTCATCCCCCACACCTGGTCCTCGCGGTCGGGGTAGCGGATGGTCCGGAAGGGGATGGCGAACTCGGCGCTCCACCCGATGTCGGAGATCTCGGTCTGCACCTGCCAGGCGCCGTCCCAGTTGAGGTTGAATCCGGCGCCGCTGCCCCGCGAGAAGCCGCCTCCGCCCCCCGAGCGGCTGCCGCGGCGGGCGCCGCCCTCGTCGGTCACCTGGCCGTCGTACTCCTGCCCGGCCGGGGTGGTGCCGAAGACGAAGCCGTTCTGCCGGTCGCGGAAGGTGTCGAGCACCATCTGGAAGCTGTCGGCGTCGTTCATCGACGAGTCGCGCCGGCTGTCGCTCATGATGATGGCGGAGGGGTCGCGATCGTAGCAGACGACCCCGAAGTAGACGGTGTCGTCGGTGAACACGACCCGCACCTCGGTCCGCTCCGTCGCCGGCTCCCCCTCGTCGGGCGCGCTCTGGCGGAAGCCGCTGACCGGCTGCACCTCGGCCCAGGCGGGGTCGTCGAGCACGTTGCCGTCGAGGTTCGGCGCCTGCTCGCGCCACTGCGCCACCGCCCACTTGCCGGCGATGGGCGCGCTCATGCCGGCGCCGGGGGCGGTGATCTGGACCGATGCCGGGGCCTCGCCGCTCACCGGCGGGCCCTGCGACTGGCCGCGGGCCGGTGCCGAGCCGGCAAGCATCATGCAGACGGCGAGCACGAGTATGAGTCGGGCGTTCTGTCGCATCTTCGCTCTCGTCTTCGGGCGGGTCGGGGGTGCGCTCCGACCGCCGGGGTCACGCCGCCTCGACGTCGGTGCGGGCGAAATCCTCGCCTTTGAACAGCAACGGCTCTCGGGTCGTGCTCGCGAGTGCGTAGGCGAAGCAGTCGCCGAAGTTCAACGCGGCCGGGTGATGGCCCTTGCCGAACCGCCGCCAGGCGAGGCGCGCGGCCTCGACCTGTTCCGGCGTGACCGGCGTCAGCTCGATGTCGGCCTCCTGCAGAAACTGGTCGAGGTCGTTTCCTGCCTCCGGTCCGCTTCTGCCCTCGATGACCATCGTCGTCTCGAGCAGCGCGATCATCGACATTCGCCGGGGCCAGGCGGTCGAGATTGCCCGTTCGTAACGCGGCGCATCCGGTTCGGCGAGCAGGATGGCCACGACCGCCGACGTGTCGATGATCACTTCGGCAGCCCTCGCTCGTCATAGAGGTAGTCGCCATGCTCGACCGCCGAGGGTCCCGGCCCCATGCGCGCGGCGCAACGCTGGCCGATTTCGTGAAGCTTCGCCGCCAGCGCGTCCGCGTTGCGCACCCGCTTTTCCCGCTCCAGCCGGTCGCGCAACGCCACGGTTATCGCGCCGGTCATCGTCTCGCCGGTCAAGCCGGCCAGCTCCGCGGCCAGCCGGCACGTCTCCGCGTTCTTGATGTTCAGGCTCATGCGTTCCTGGTAGAAAATGGCGGGGGCTATTCTACCCCAGCCTCGACCCTTGCGCCAGGATCTGCGTCGTCGTCGCCGCGGTCTCCGTGTCCCCGTCGCCACCGTCGTCAGCCGGCCGCTTCGAACGGCTCGCGGGTTCGCGCCATCGGATCATGATGATGCGCATCGGGTCGTGCGGGTGCGGGTGATGCCTGCCGTCATGCGTGCTATTCTGCGAACGGCGTACCCCGGCCGGCGCGGCGAGCCGGGCGGGAGCGCACCGGGAACAGGGAAACCGAGGATGGCCGGGAGGAAGAGCCCATGAACCGCTCGAGAGGATCGTACATCGGAATCGTCGCCGGAATGGTGCACGTCCTGGTCGCCATGTCGGGGACGCCGGCGCTCGCGCAGGACGCGGCGGACGGCTGGACGCCGGAGATCCTGGCCGACGGGCAGCCCGACATCACCGGCATGTGGAACAACTCGAACGCGACGTTCACGCCGCTCGAGCTGCCGGAAGAGCTGGTCGGCCGGGAGCTGTCGGCAGACGAGCTGCAGGCCCGGGCGGAGGCGCGGGCCAGCGGCCGCAAGGAGCGCTCCGAGTGGCGCGGCCACGAGAGCTCGCGGGGCGTCGGCGGTTACGGCACCTACTGGTTCGACTGGTACTGGGAGACGCCGGTCGACATCGGCCAGGCCTCGATCATCGTGGACCCGCCCAACGGGCGCGTGCCGGACTACACCGCCAACGCGCGCGAGTCGATCGCGATGAACATGGCCGAGCTGCACGCCGCGGCCGGGAACATGGAGTCGGGAGACCGGTGCATCTCGCGCGGCGTGCTCGGCATGATGATGCCGACCGAGTACAACAACGGCACCCTCATCCTGCAGTCGCCGGGCTACGTCGTGATCCACAGCGAGATGATCCACAACGCCCGCATCATCCCCATCGACAAGCCGCACGCCGACCACAAGGTGCGGCAGTGGGAGGGTGACCCCCGCGGCCGCTGGGAGGGCAACACGCTGATCGTCGAGTCGACGAACTTCCGCGCCGTGAAGAACATCCGCGGGCCGTCGGCGGGCATCCGGTCGCGCCAGTCCGAAGCGCAGCGCATTGTCGAGCGGTTCACCATCACCGGCCCCGACGAGCTGCGCTACTCCGTCACCATGGACGACGCGGAGACCTACACGGCGCCCTGGACCGCGGCGTTCCCGTTCAACCGCGACGACGGTTACCTGCAGTTCGAGTACGCCTGCCACGAGGGGAACTACTCGGTGCCGAACGCCCTCGGCGGCGCGCGCATGGAGGAGGCGGGCCGGTAGGTGCCTGCGTCCGCGGATACTCCCGGCGGGTAGAACAGCGATCGACGCCAGGTCGCCGACCGCACCCCGGATGCGGTCGGTCCTCGGCGGTTCCCGCGTTGGGCACGTGGCACGGTGGTTCCCGTCGCGTCCCACGGTCGGGCGGCGCCAACCGCAGCCGTCCGGCCGTGTTCGCCCGCCGCACCCGTGCGAGACACGGGTGTCTCCCCGGTGGCGGTCGCGGGCCGGGCTCCGGCGCCGCAGCGTTCAGCTTGCCCGGCCCGCGGTGCGCCGCTCGGGCGCCGGCAGCGTCGTGTTCACCCCCCGGCCCCGACCACAACCGACCAGCGGGCCGCCGCCCGCGGCGTGCGGGGCGGCGCCGCCTTCAGTGTGCGCCGCCGGAGGCTGCCCGCTCGTGCGCGAGCAGCGCCTCCTTCACCGGCAGCCCCCCGCCGTACCCGACCAGCGTTCCGTCCGCCCCGATCACGCGGTGGCAGGGGACGACGATGGCCAGCGGGTTGCGGCCGTTGGCGGCGCCGACGGCGCGCGAGGCGGTCGGCTGCCCGATGCGCCGCGCGAGCTCGCCGTAGGAGACGGTCTCGCCGTAGGGAATGCGGCACAGCTCGTCCCAGACCCGGCGCTGGAACGCGGTGCCCGCGGGGGCGAGGGGCAGGTCGAAGTCGCGGCGCTCGCCCTCGAAGTACTGCAAGAGCTGCCGCTTCGCCTCCCGCAGGGATCCGGGCAGTGATCGGCGCTGTTCCCGCCACTGCGGATCCGGATTGCTAGCCGCCGCGTTGGGCAGGTCGATCCGCTCGATGCCGCCGTCGTCGCCGACGACCCGCAGGGTCCCGATCGGGGTGTCGAAGTCGTGGTAGGCCAAGCTCATTCCGGCAGTATCTCACGGGCCGCGCCGGGCCGAAAGGACGCTCGAGTCGGTGCGGAGAGTGCGGAGAATCAGGTGACGCACGGCAGGATCGACGGCCTGGGAGCTCTGATGCGCCCTCATTGCCAGCGGGGTGCAGAACGCCGGGGCTTCACGAGCGCGAGGAGGATTCCTGCCGGCCGGCGGCCGGCGCCGCCCGCCGCGTTGCCGGCTCAGAGGGCTGGCCGGCGCCGCGACGAGTCCGCATCACATTGAATTCTGAGCGGTGGCCGTTCAATCTTCGAGTCCAAGGTGAGCTGCTGTTCCATCGCCCGGCTTCGCATCCTGCCGAGTCGGCTCGACCGCGCAGGCACGAAGCCGGCGCGGCTACCACAGCCCCAGCAGGCGCCACCACAGGCTGCCGGCGCCGACCCAGATGGTGATGTTCACCACGCTGATCAGCGCCCCGAGCCGCCACCACGTGCCGATGTCGACGTTTCCCGATCCGAACAGGATCGGGGCGGCGGCGGTGCCGTAGTGGGTCAGCGACGCGAACAGGTTGCTGAAGAAGGCCAGCACGAGGGCGGCGAGCACCGGCGGGGTCCCCACCGCGAGGGCGACGGCGAGGAACGGGGCGTACATCGCGCTGACGTGCGCGGTGTTCGACGCGAAGAAGTAGTGCACGTAGAAGTAGATCAGGCACAGGGCGAGGAAGGCGGGCAGCCAGTGCCCCTCGCCGAGCACCCCGGACACGCGGTCGCTGAACCAGCCCACCAGGCCCAGGGTGCCGAGCTGGCTCGCCATCATCACGAGCACCGCGAACCAGATGAGGGTGTCCCACCCCTTGCGCTCGTCGAGGATGTCCTGCCAGGCGAGGGCGCCGGTGGCGAGCATCGCGGCCACGCCCGCCATCGCGGTGGCGGTGGCGTTGATGCCCAGCTCGCCGCCCACGATCCAGAAGCCCAGGAGGAAGAGGAAGACCGCCACCAGGACCCGCTCGTCCCGCGACATGGGGCCCATCTCGCGTAGCCGCTGTCGCGCGAACTCGGGCGCCTCGGGGGTGTGGGTGACCTCCGGGGGATACAGGCGGTAGATCAGCAGGGGCACGAGGAGCAGGCTCAGCATGCCGGGGACGAACGCCGCGACGGCCCAGCCCGCCCAGGTGATGGTCACGCCCTGCTGCGCGGCGAGCTCGGCCGCCAGCGGGTTGGCGGCCATCGCGGTGAGGAACATCGCGCTGGTGACCACCACCCCCTGGTAGGCGGTGAACGTCAGGAACCCGGCGACCCGGCCCTGGGTGCCGTCGGCGGCGTCGCTGCCGAGCGAGACGCACAGCGACTTGAGGATCGGGTAGATGACGCCCCCGCCGCGCGCCGTGTTGCTGGGGATGAAGGGCGAGAGGAAGAGGTCGGTGGCCACGATGCCGTAGCCGAGCCCGAGGCTCCGCTTCCCGAGGGCCCGCAGGAAGTGGTAGGCGATGCGCGCCCCGAGCCCCGTCCTGACGAACGCGGTGGCGATGAAGAACGCCGCCACCACCAGCCACACCACGGTGTTCCCGAACCCGGCCGTCGCCTCCGCGATGGTCAGGGTGCCCGACATCACCGCGAACGCCACCCCGACGAACGCCATCGCCCCCATCGGCAGGGGGCGCAGGATGATGCCCACGATGGTCGCGACGAACACCGCGAGGAGCTGCCACGCGCGCGGCTCGACCCCGTCCGGCGTCGGGACGAGCCACACCGCGGCGCCGACCGCGGCCACCACCCCGAGCCGGGCGGCGTCCACGCGGGGGGCGCGGACGGGTCGCTGCGGCGTGTTCTCGTCCATGGGTCAGCGCGTCGACGCGGAGGCGTCGGTAGGAGCGCGGAGAAACGTCGTGCCGCTTGTCATCGGGCCGCCTTCGGGCGGGCGTGAGTCTATCGCATCTCCGGTTCGGTGAACGGAGGCGGACGTGCGGAACGGGAATTACTCCTCCGGTCGCGAAGCGCCGGCCGGCGACCCAGCCGTGGCTGGTGAACGCGTCGTGCCGGGGCGCGTGCGGTGACGACCCGCGCCGCGGTGCGACAATGGAGGGGATGCGCAAGTTCAACATCGCGGGTCCCGTCGTGGCGGCGGACCACTACTGCATCCCCCCGCTGGAGCGGGTGAATCTGGAAGAGCTGCTCGACCTGGTGCGGGACAAGACCTACTTCGTTCTGCACGCGCCGCGGCAGACGGGCAAGACCTCGGCGTTGCGGGCGTTGCGCGATCTGCTGAACAGCGGCGCCGCGGGCGACTTCCGTTGCGTATACGCGGACTTCGAGATCGGCCAGCCGGCGCGGGAGGACACGGCGCGGGCGATGCGGGCCCTGCTCGGCGAGCTGGCCCGCCAGGCTCACATGACGTTGGGCGACGACACGCCGGACGGATTGCGGGGCTCGGCACTGGAGACCGAGGGCGCCGACGGCGCCCTCATCGACGTGCTGTCCCGGTGGGCGCGGGCCGCCCCGCGGCCGCTGGTGCTGCTGATCGACGAGATCGACGCGCTGGTGGGAGACACGCTGCTGTCGGTGCTGCGGCAGCTCCGCGCCGGTTACCCCGACCGGCCCGGCCGCTTCCCCCACAGCGTGATTCTCTGCGGCGTGCGGGACGTTCGCGACTACCGCATCCGCTCCACCGCGCAGAACGCGCTCGTCCTCGGCGGCAGCGCGTTCAACATCAAGTCGAAGTCGTTACGACTGGGCGACTTCACGGAGGCAGAGATGCGGGCGCTGCCGGCGCAACACACGGCCGAGACCGGACAGGCGTTCACCGAAGACGCGCTGGCGCTGATCTGGACGCGGACGGTGGGGCAGCCGTGGCTGGTGAACGCGTTGTGCCGCGAGGCGTGCTTCGAGAGCGAGGCGGGCCGGAACCGCGCCCGCGCCATCACCGCGGACGACATCCTGGAGGCCCAGGAGCGGCTGATCCTGGCCCGCGTGACGCACCTGGACGACCTGGCCGACAAGCTGCGCGAGGATCGCGTGCGGCGGGTCGTGGCGCCGATGCTGACCGGCGCCGCCGATCGGAGGAGCTACGCCGACCGCGACCGCGACGTGGAGTACGCGCGCGACCTCGGCCTGCTGTCGCAGCACGACGCGAAGCGCATCGCCAACCCCATCTACGCGGAGGTGATTCCGCGCGAGCTGACGTGGGTGACGCAGGACGACGTCGAGGCGGAGACCGGGTCGTACGTGCTTGCCGACGGCGCGCTCGACGTGAACCGGCTGCTCGCGGACTTCCAGGGGTTCTTTCGCGAGCACTCGGAGCACTGGACGCAGCGCTTCGACCGGTACCGGGAGGCCGGCCCGCAACTGCTGCTGCAGGCGTATCTGCAGAAGGTGGTGAACGGGGGAGGCCGTCTCGAGCGCGAGTACGCCCTGGGCCGCGGACGCGTGGACCTGCTGATCGTGTGGCCGCACGGGGGCCGCACCCGCCGCTTCGTCGTCGAGTGCAAGGTGCGGCGCGACGGCCTGGAGCGCACGGTGCGCGAGGGGGTCGAGCAGACGCGGGGCTACATGGACCGTTGCGGGGCGGAGTCGGGCCACCTCATCGTCTTCGACCGCTCGGCGGACAGGACGTGGGGGGAGAAGATCTTCCGCCGCGACGCGCCGGCCGACGAAGGCGCCGCGCCGGTCACCGTCTGGGGCATGTGACGTCGACCGTGCGGGGCTGTCGGCTCGATCCTCGACGACACCTGCAAACGAAATCGTTTGCCCGTCTTGCCTGAGTCCGCGACAGGATCGGGTTCAGGAATGATGGAGTTGGACAACGAAGTTCACTGAGGTAGCGTCCGTCGCGCGGAGGCGCGACGGGGTTGCCACAATGCAGGTCATGCGCTTCTTCAACACCGAGGGTCCGGTCCGTGCGGGGGACCACTACTGCATCCCGCCGCTGACGAGGATCGATCTCGACGACGTGCTGGCTCTGGTGCGGAGCCAGAAGTACTTCGTGTTGCACGCCCCGCGACAGACGGGCAAGACGTCGGCGCTGCTGGCCCTCCGCGATCTGCTGAACGCAGGAGCGGCGGGGGACTATCGCTGCGTCTACGCGAACTTCGAGGTCGGGCAGGCGGCGCGCGAGGACACCGCGCGGGCGATGCGGGCGATGCTGGGCGAGCTCGCCCGTCGGGCCCGGCTGACGTTGGGTGACGAGACGCCGGACCGCCTGCGGGCGGCGGCGCTGGAGAGCGAGGGCGCGGATGGCGCGCTGATCGACGTGCTCTCCCGGTGGGCGGAGGCCGATCCGCGTCCGCTGGTGCTGCTTATCGACGAGATCGACACGCTGGTCGGCGACACGCTGCTGTCGGTGCTGCGGCAGTTGCGGGCCGGCTACGACCAGCGGCCGCGGAGCTTCCCGCACAGCGTCGTCCTGTGCGGCGTGCGGGACGTGCGGGACTACCGCATTCGGTCCGGGGCGCGGAACGCGCTGGTGCTCGGCGGCAGCGCGTTCAACGTCAAGTCGAAGTCGTTGCGGCTGGGCGACTTCAGCGGGGCGGAGACGCGGGCGCTGTTGGAACAGCACACCGCCGAGACCGGGCAGGCATTCACGTCGGCGGCGCTGGAGGCGGTCTGCACGCGCACCGCGGGGCAGCCGTGGCTGGTGAACGCCCTGTGCCGGGAGGCGTGCTTCGAGACGGCGGCGGGCCGGGACCGTTCCCGTCCGATCGCGGAGGGCGACATCCTGGACGCCCAGGAACGGCTGATCCAGGCCCGCGTGACGCACCTGGACAATCTGGCCGACAAGCTGCGCGAGGAGCGCGTGCGGCGGGTGGTGGCGCCCATGCTGATCGGCGCCGCCGGCCGGGGGAGCTACGCGGAACGGGACCGGGACGTCGAGTACGCACGCGACCTCGGCCTGCTGGCGCGGGACGACGCCAAGCGCATCGCCAACCCGATATACGCGGAGGTGATTCCGCGCGAGCTGACGTGGGCGGCGCAGGACGACGTCGAGGCGGAGACGTCGTCGTACGTGGACGCCGCCGGCGGCCTGAACGTGGACCGGCTGCTGGAGGCGTTCCAGCGTTTCTTCCGCGAGCACTCGGAACACTGGACGCAACGTTTCGACCGGTACCGGGAAGCCGGGCCCCAACTGCTGCTGCAGGCGTACCTCCAGAAGGTCGCGAACGGGGGCGGCCGCATCGAACGGGAGTACGCCCTGGGCCGGGGCCGCGTCGATCTGCTGATAGTCTGGCCGCTCGGAGATCGCGACCGGCGGTTCGTCGTCGAGTGCAAGGTGCGCCGAGACGGGCTGGAGCGCACGATACGCGAGGGCGTCGACCAGACGCGGGGCTACATGGACCGTTGCGGGGCGGAGTCGGGGCACCTGGTCGTCTTCGACCGCTCGCCGTCCAGGACGTGGGAGGAGAAGATCTTCCGCCGCCCGGAGTCGGCCGGCGGCGCTGCGCCGGTCACCGTCTGGGGCATGTGACCGGGCGGCCGCAGTCGGTTCTCCCCGGCTGTGCCCGGCGGCCTGCCGCCCCGAACGGCGGCGCCCCGCAGGTCGTCCCGTTCCGGGCGCGGCTGCGCCAGGCGGGCCTCATCAGCCAGGAGGTCGCCGTGGCCGCGCGACAACTTCCCGGACCTCATCGACCCGACGAGGACATCCCCGATGACAGAGCGCCTCGGCGCCGATCTCGCCCGAGGCCACCGGCTCTCATCCGCGGCCCGGTCTGTACCGCACCGCCTGTCGTCCCGCCGGGTCCCGCCGCTACTGCTTGACGTACTTGCGGATCCGTTGCGGGCCGACGTCGGCGGCGTACACGTTGCCCTCGCGATCGGCGGTGATGCCCGAGGCCCCCGAGATGCGCAGCTCGTCCTGCCGGTCGAGATCCGGATCCGGGATGTAGGCGTGGACCGTCCCGTCCACCGCGCTGCCGATGTAGATGCCGCGGTCGAAGCCGGGGTTGTTCGTCGCGTTCGAGGTCGAGTCGGTGACGTAGAGCACGTCGTCCTCGTCGATGAACATGCCGCTCGGCCGCCCGAACTGCCGCCACTCGGCGACGAACGTCCCGTCCGGCTCGAAGATCTGCACGCGGCCGTTCGAACGGTCCCCGACGAACACCCGCCCGCGGCTGTCCAGGGTGAGGGTGTGGGGCTGGTCGAACTCGCCCGGCCCGTCGCCCGGCCCTCCCCACGTCATCAGGAAGCGGCCGTCCCGGTCGAACTTCACCACTCGGTTGTTCGGCCCGTGGCCGTCGGTGACGAAGATGTCGCCGTCGGCGTTGACCGCGACGTCGGTCGGCCGGTCGAAGGTGTCCGGCCCGTTGCCCGCGACCCCGGCCCGGCCGAGGGTCATGAGGATCTCCCCGTCCGGGCTGAACTTGAAGACCTGGTGCCCGCGCCCGCCGGCGTCCATGCCGAGCACCGTCTCGCTCCCGTTGTAGTCGGTCGCCCAGAAGTTGCCCTCGGGGTCGACGTGGAAGCCGTGCGGGGCCGCGAACACCCCTTCGCCCCAACTGTCGAGGAGTTCGCCGTCGGGGCTGAACTTCACCACCGGCGGGTCGTCGTCCCGCCCCACGCAAGTGGCGGCCCCCGGCGGTTGGTTGTTGAAGCAGCGGTGGAAGACCCAGATGTTCCCGTCCGCGTCGCGGTCGACGCCGATGGTCTCGCCCCATCTCCCGCCGTTCATGTGCGACGGCAGGTTCGGCCACTCGTCGACGAGGCGGTACGGGTTGGGCAGCGGCTGCGTGGTGACCCCGACGGTCACGCCCACCAGGACGGCCACCACGAGCGTGATGCGGGCCGAGAGATGAGTCAACATGGCCGGTATCCTACCACCCGCTTCCGTGTTCCGGGGCGCGCGTCAGGGCATGCGTACGCAGCACGCGCGAGCTTGGCTTGCGCGGCGGCAGCGGGCCGTCGTCATGGCGTCCGAGAGGCAGTTGCCGACGCCCGTCATGCCAACGTCATGCTACCATCATGACATGGCCCATCTGCAGGTGAAGAACATACCCGACTCGCTCCACGATCGTCTGCGCTGCTTCGCCCGTGAGACGAACCGCACCCTGAGCGCGGCTGTGGTCGCCGCCGTGGAGCGCGAGTTGGACGCGTGGGAGTGGCGCAAGCGGTGGGCTCAGCGGCCTGAGACCGACCTCGGCGTCGATGCCGCGACGCTGATCGCCGAGGCGCGCGCCCTCCGGGACCGCGAGTTGGGATCGCGGTGACCCGATACGTCATCGACGCGTCGGTGGCGGTCGAGTACCTCCTGAAGACGCCGATCGGGCTGGCGTTGGCCGATCTCGTCGAGCGCGCGGCCCTGATGGCACCGGAGCTGCTGGACGCGGAAGTGCTGTCGGCGCTACGCGAGGCGGTGCTGGGCGGTCGCCTCGATGAGGGGCTTGCGCTCACCGCTCTGAACGACCTGGCTGCCTGGCCAGTGGACCGTCTTCCCAATCGAACGCTGGCCCGCTTGGCTTGGCGGCATCTCCACAACGTCAGTGCGTACGATGCCCTCTACGTAGCCGCCGCGCGCGCCAACGACGCCATCCTGCTGACGGCCGACGGCAGGCTCTCCAGGGCACCGGGGCTGGGTGTCGTCGTGCAGCACGTTCGCATGGGGTGACTCACGTCGTGACTACACCGGTCTTCTTCATCTCCGCCGATTGGAGCAAGGACGGGCGGAAGCGATCCGTCCATGTGGCGGATCTACGGAGTCGCCGCATCTGGCGAGAGGAGGGTGCTGACTGGAATCTGCAGGCGCTCCTGAAGCGTGCCAGCGAGTTATTCGGCTGGATTACCGCCCGAACGAGTAGCGCACCCCCAACTGCGCCTGCCAGCGGCTCCGCAGGTCGTCGCGCGCATAGCGGTCGCCGGTGAACCCGGGCCGGGCCGGGGTGTTCAGGCTGTAGACGTAGCGGCCGCTGTCGGGGTCGACGCTCGACCGCACGGGCTGGAGGTTCTGGAAGAAGGCGAACTCCACCAGCCCGTTCCTAGCGTCGAACGCGTTGACGAGGTTCCGCACGTCGAGGAAGAGCTCGACCTCGTTCGGTCCCCGCGGAATGTCGACCGCGACGCGGAAGTCGAGCGAGTAGATCCACGGGCCGCGGCAGGCGTTCCGAGGCACGATCGTCCCCGGCGTGACGTCGCAGCCGGCCGAGAGAAACCGCATCAGGTCGTCGAAGGTGCCGTCGGTGACAATGACGTCGGCGGCGTCGCGCGGGACGTAGAGCAGGTCGTTCCCCCGCGTGCCGTCGCGGTTGCTGTCGCTCCCGTCGAGGTAGCTGTAGGGCCGGCCCTGCTGGGCGTCGTAGTAGGCCGAGAGGGTGACGCCGGCGGGCCCGGCGGGGATGCGGTACGAGCCCGACAGGCTGAACCGGTGGCCGGGCGAGAAGTCGGAGACGGCCAGGGGCACCGCGTTGGGGTCGCCGTCGTGGTAGTTGTAGCGCCAGTTCGACGTCGCCTGGCTCGACCCGCCGTCGTTCATCGACCGCGACTCGCCGTAGAGGTACGAGCCGGTCATGAACCAGTTGTCGCCGAACCGCTTGTCGAGCTTCGTGGCCACCGTCCAGCTTCCGCCCTGGTGGGTGTTGGTGAGGAGGACGACGTCGCTGAAGTCGCGGTGCAGGCGGGCGTGCGTCGGCCGCCCGTCGGGCGCGGCGCCGGCGGCGACGAGGTTGAGGTTGCGGTAGTCGATGTCGCGGACGGTCTTCGAGAAGAGCAGCTCGACGCTCGCCACGAGGCCGAAGAACCCGAGGTCCCGGTCGTAGGCGAGGTTGCCGCGCAGGAGCTGCGGGAAGCGGTAGGCGGGGTCGACGAGGTTGATCTCGTTGGTCGACGCCGAGCCGACGTCGGTCGGCTGGGCGTGGGGGTCGGCCGAGAACGGAATCCGGTTGTCGGGGTCGAAGAACACCCTGATGCGCTGGAACTCGTTCCCGGTGTTCGAGTACTGGTTCGACAGCCAGACGTACGGCGTGCGGCCGTGGAACAGGCCGAGGCCGCCGCGCACCTGCTGGCGGAGCCGCGACCGCGGGGCCGGGTCGTAGTTGAAGCCGATGCGCGGCGACCAGTTCCGCGTCGCCGGCACGACGTCGGTGGCCCGTCCGAACAGCGTCTCGACGAGCGGGTTCGCCGACGGCGCGTCGGGGAAGACGGGCGCGTCGAGGCGGATGCCGTAGGTCAGCGTGAGGTCGTCGCGCACCCGCCACTGGTCGCCGGCGTAGAACCCGAGCTGGTAGACCCGGAACCCGGCCGCCTGACGGGGGTCGGCGGTGCGCGAGAAGCTGAAGCTGTAGGACTGGGCGAGCCCCTGCTCGAAGAGCGCGGGGCTCGTGAACTCGTAGACGCCGAAGTTGTCGCGGATGAACAGGTTGCGGAACCGGAAGAGCTCGTTGTGGGTGCCGATGGTGAACTGGTGCCGCCCCCGCACCCACGTCAGGTCGTTGTGTATCTCGACGATGTCCTGATCGAGCTCGTTGGCGGTCGAGAACTGCTCGCTGCCGAACCGTATCTCCTCGCCGCCCTCGAGATCGATGGTGACCTGCGGGAAGGGCGCGGTCCGCGGCCCCCGGCGGTCGCGAATGCGCTGGAAGCTGACCCGCGCCAGGTTGAACGCGCCGCCCAGCGTGCTGTTGAGCTGGGCCACCGTCGAGTCGGTCCGGCTGCGGAAGAGATAGAAGTTGTCGGTGAAGCGGTAGCGGAAGTTCGACTGCGAGCCGACGTCGGCGGTGGCGTTCACGAGGTTGTGCCGCACCGACAGCCGGTGGGCGGCCGACAGGTTCAGGTCGGACCGCACGAAGATCTTGTCATTCGGGTTCCCGCGGATGATCTCGCCGAAGCCGCCCGGGACATCGTAGCCGTATCGGGTGCGCGCGATGTCGACGATCCGCTGGCCCTCGGCGAGCCGCCCGAAGTCGACGCCGGACGATCCGTCGAGCGAGTAGCCGACCGGGGTCTCCCGCCGCTGGACGTCGACGTTGGTGAAGAAGAAGGCGCGGTTCCGGACCAGCGGGCCGCCTACGCTCGCCCCCTGCTGCCGGTCGAAGAAGGTCGCGATGGGCACGTCGTCGATGCCGCGCCCCACCAGCCCCTGGTTGCGGTTGTAGAGGTACGCGGTGCCGCCGAAGCGGTTCGAGCCGCCGCGGGTGATGACGTTGATGCCGCCTCCCGAGAAGCCGCTCTGGCGCACGTCGTAGGGCGCCACCACGAGCTGCAGCTCGCTCACCGCGTCGAGGCTGATGGGCTCGGTGTTGGCCTGGCCCCCCGGGGTCCCCTGCCGGGCCAGCCCGAACAGGTCGTTGTTGACGGCGCCGTCGATCTGGATGTTGTTGTAGCGGCCGCTCCGGCCCGCGACGCTCAGGAAGCTCTCGGAGTCGGCGTTGCGGCTCGTCTTGACGAAGAACGGGTTGGTGCGCGCGAAGTCCTGGAGGCTGCGCTCGAGGGTCGGCAGGGTCTCGATGATCCCCGACTCGACGCTCGCCGTCGTGCCCGACCGCGCCGGCGAGAAGACGGCGCTCGCCTCGGCGGTGACCTCCACCGTCTCGGTGACGGTGGCGAGCTGCAGCATGACGGGCACCTCGGTCGCCTCGCCGAGGCTGACGACGACGCCCGACAGGGCCCGCGTGCCGAAGCCGCCCAGGGCGATCTCGAGGTCGTAGGGGCCGACCTGCGCGTTCAGCAGGTCGAACCGCCCGTCGGCGCGGGTGAAGGCTTCGTACCGCGTCCCCGTCGGGGCGTGGACGGCGACGACGCTCGCGCCCGGCAGCACTCCGAGCTGCGCGTCGCGCACGACGCCGCCGAGCGTTCCGGTGGTGGTGTTCTGCGCCGGAGCCGCGCCGGCCGCGCCCAGCACCGTGACGACAAGGAGCGCAGCGGTAGTCCTCCACGACATACGACGAATCATCTTCGAACCTCCTGCCGCGATCTTACGGAGAACCGTATGACATTACGGTGACGGGCGGATGTCATGCGGGCAAATGATCGGGCGGAGGAGAGGCCGGTCAGCCTCAGCGGGGAACTCGGGACGGAGGTCCCTGCGAACGGCGCTTCGCGGTGGTGGGGCGGGACACGCGGCGGTTCCTCCGCTTCGCGGGAACGAGCTCGCCCTCCGGCCCCCGGGAGGGAGGCTCGCTTGGCGCCGCACGTTTCGATTGCGCTCTCTCCAGCAGCCCCCGCAGCAGGTCGCAGATCTCCTCCAGCAACGCGCCGGCATTGGTATGGCCCCCGTTCTCCGCCAGGGTCCTGGCGAACGCGCGTTGCTTGCCGTTGAGCGAAACCGAGGGCTCCTTCGTCATGGGCCTGCGTCCTCAGAGCGAGCGCAGGAAGTCGAGCACCAGCCGGTTGACCTCCGCGGAACTCTCCTGCTGCACCCAGTGGCCGGCTTCGTCGAGCAGGTGCAGGCCCCGCAGGTCGGTGCAGGCGGTTCCGCCCATTCGCTCGAGGGCGCCCGGGCGCTGGTGGATGCCCCAGTCGCGCGCCCCCGCGATGAACATCGACGGCTGGTCGATGATGCGCCCGGCGAAGACCTGCAGGTCGGCGTTGATGCCGCCGCCGAAGATGGACGACACCGACGCCACGCTGCGGTACCACTGCAGCCCGCCCTGGAACCCCGTCCGCTCGTACTCGGCGCTGTAGACTCGCAGCTCGTCGTCGGGCAGCCACTCGCACGCCGCGATCTCGGCTGGCGTCGGCATGTGCTCGGCCACGGTTTCGGCCATCCCCTTGCCGAGGTCGAGGACGTAGTAGCGGGGGAGCCGGGCCAGCTCGGCCGCCGACCATTCGCGGAGCGGCTCGGGGCGGTTGCCGCTCCAGTCGCCGCTCTTCATGTGGTAATAGGCGCGCAGGAAGTCGTGCACGCCCTGCGGCGCCCGCCACAGGTCGTCGTTGGCCCCGCGCGTGGCGTAGAAGCGCCGGTAGTGCCAGCGGGGCGGGTCGAGGCCCGCGAGGTCGGCGTCGATGTCCGCCGCGGGCGCGCCCTCCGGGGTGCCGGGCGCATCGGCGGTGTCGAACGGCAGCGTCGCCGTGCCGCCGAACGGCGCGCTCATCAGGACGACGGAGCGGAACACGTCGGGCCGGGCCACCGCGCACCAAGACGCCACCAGCGAGCCGAAGTCGTGGCCGGCGAGGTGCACCTCGCGGTAGCCGAACGCCGCCACCAGAGAGAGCATGTCCCGCACCTCGTTCAGCATCCGGAACGGGCTCAGGCCGTCGTCGTAGCCGACGCCGGTGCCGTCGGTGCGGCCGTAGCCGCGCAGGTCGGGGGCGATGACGTGGTAGCCCTCGGCGGCGAGGGCCGGCATGAGCCGCCGCCAACTGTAGGCGAGCTCGGGGAAGCCGTGCAGCAGGAGGACGCAGGCGCGCGCGCCGGCCTTCGATCCCGCCTCGAGCACGTGCATGCGGATGCCGTTGACGCCGGCGACGAAGCGGGAGCGGACGCCCGGTGGGAGCACGCCGTCCGCATACGGCCCTGGCGCGCCCTGTACGATCGCGCCCGCGTTTGGTCTTGCCGCGGTCACGGCAATGCCTGCGGCCGCGCTCTGCAGGAGTTGGCGTCGCGTGAGAGGAGGATAGCGCATCGCCGAATTATGTCATCCCGGGGGCGGCGTCGAGTCGGCCCCGTCGCGCCTCGTCGACCCATGCCGCCTGTCCGTCGGACGCGGCCCGTGGGCTACTCCCCGGCGCCGCGCAGCAGGAACATCCCCATCGATCCCCACAGCAGCGGCAGCCCGGCGTCGAGGACGATCCACACGAGCGAGACGGTGTCCGCTCCCAGCGCCGTGAACGTGGGGGTGAGCTGAGCGAACCAGTTGAAGAGGAACATGATGCCGAGGAACAGGCCGCCGTAGAAATGCACGTTGGCGGCGAGGAGCTCGCGCGTGACCGCCTGCCCGCCCCCGCCGGTCTCGACGGCCTTCTTGCGGGCATGACCGAACCACACGCCGAGCGCCAGGGGCGGCATCATCAGCCAGCCCAGGATGCCCCACACGGGGCTGTAGGGGCTCTCCTCGGTGGACGTGTAGTAGAGGGGCTCGACGATGGTGTGACCGGCGACCGCGACCGCCATCACGACGAGGACCACGCCGCAGATGCGCTTCATGTCCATGATTCCCCCCTCTTTCCCGATTGAATGTCCGCCGGCGCCGCTTCCGGACGGGCTCCGAGCCCTGGTCCAGAATCGCAGCCCTGCGATGGTATCCTGTCGCCAAACGGATCTGGGAGGAGGCCTTCATGAGCGCGGCGAAGCTGGCGGCATTCGGGTTGGTCACGATGATCGCGGTGGGCTGCGGCGCTCCCGAGCCCGAACCGGAGCCGGCCGCCGACGCCGCGCCGGCGCCGCCGCAGTTCGCGGTCACCGGCGAGCACCCCTGCGATCCGGTGGGCGACGTGCAGTTCATCTGCGACATGGTCAGCCCCGAGGACATCGTGGTCGTCCCCGGCGCCGAATGGGCCATCGTCTCCGGCGCCCGCGAGGGCGGCCGGATCAACCTCGTGAACGTGAGCGACAAGACCGCGACGGTGCTGTTCCCGACTCCGGACAGCGAGATGCAGCTCGACGCCGAGGCCTATCCCGACTGTCCGGGTCCGCTGGACCTCGCCGACCCCGCCGGGTCCGTCTATCACGGGCTCTACCTTGCGCCGGGGTCCGACGACGCCCACACCCTGCTCGTCGTCCATCACGGTTCCCGCGAGTCGATCGAGTTCTTCGAGGTCGACGCGGGGGACGGTCCGCCGACCCTCGCCTGGACCGGCTGCGCGGTGGCCCCCGAGGGCGCCCGCCTGAACTCGGTGGTCGCCCTGCCCGGCGGCGGCTTCGCCACCACCAACGCCGGCATCGGCGTGTGGGAGTGGCAGGCCGGCAGCGGATGGGCGGTGCTGCCCGAGAGCGAGGACACCGCCCCGAACGGCATCGAGGTGTCCTAGGACGGCGAGACCCTCTACATCGCCGGCTGGGCCGAGGAGAAGCTGACGCGCCTGTCGCGCGGCGCCGAGCCGGTGCGGAAGGACGTCGTCGACCTCGGCTTCCGGCCCGACAACCTGCGCAAGGCCCTCGACGGCTCCGTCATCTACGCGGCCGGCCACACCGACAGGGACGGCAACTCCATCACCGACCCCCGCGAGCCGACCCTGGAGACGAGCAACGTCGCCGCCATCGACCCCGAGACCCTCGAGGTCGAGCGCATCTTCGTGCACCCCGCCATGAACGGGTTCATCTCGTCCACCACCGCGCTCCGCATCGGCGACGAGCTGTGGCTGGGGTCGTACCGCGGCGACCGGCTCGCCTACCTGCCGGCGCCGGAGTAGCGCTTCTCGGGTGCGCGTCCGGCTCCGGTTGCGGGAGCCGGTCAGCGCTCGGTTCGCCAGTGGGTCCTCCTCGAGAAAGTACCGAGTGCCGCCGAACGACGCGGTCGGTATGACCACCGCGGGCGAGTCGCTTCCCGAGGTAACGGCTTGTGCATGCGACGGTCCGGATGCCGGGTCGTGGCGCCGCTGCTACCCGGCCCCCTCCTCCCGCTCGGCGACCGATTCCTCGACCAGCTGCTGCCCTGCCGCCAGGAGTCGATCCTTCCAGACGAGGCATTCCAGCCAGGGTTCGGGGATGCCGTTCAGGCCGTAGAGGGCGCCGGCGAGCTGGCCCGCAACCGCCGCCACCGTGTCCGCGTCGTCGGCCAGGTTGGCCGCGAGCAGTACGGCGTTGCGGAAGTTCCCGGTGCGGGCGACCGACCAGATGGCCGCTTCCAATGTGTGCACCACGTATCCGCTGGAGCTGATCGTGTCCCGCGACCGTCCCCGCCAACTGCCGGCCAGGACTCGGGCGATCGCCCCGGCGCCTTCGAATGACCGCGGAGCCAGGACGGCCGCGCGCGGCGACCCCGCGATCGCGTCGGCGAGCAGCTCCGCGAACGCCCGGCAGGCGTCCACCGCCTCCTCGGCGCCGTGGGTCGTGCGGGACTGGTCGACGGCGGCGGCGACGAGGCGCGGGCGGTCGTTCCAGAACCGGAGGGCGACGGGGGCGAGCCGCATCAGCGAGCCGTTGCCCGCACTGCGCGGATCGGTCGACCCGGCGAGCGGATTGCCGGTCCGGAGGTAGCGGTCGAGCGCATCGAGCGTGGTGTTTCCGATGTCGAAGCACCCGCCGGTGTGCGAGTACTCGCCGTGCTGCCACCACCGGACGAAGCGATCCATCAGGTCGCGGCAGTCGAGCGCCCCCGACGCCGCCAAGCTGTCGGCGAGGGCCAACGCCATGGAGGTGTCGTCGGTCCAGCCGCCGGCCGGTTGGCTGAACGGGCCGCCGCCGACCATGTCCTCCAGGCGCGGCTCGGTGTCGCGGGGCCGGAACTCGAGCGTCGTCCCCACCGCGTCGCCCACCGCGAGGCCGAGGAACGCCCCGAGCGCGCGGTCGTTGATGGCATCCGCGCTCCGAGGCAGAGCCGCGGGCGGTCGCTGCAGGCACCTCGCCACGTGGGCTTCCTGGGCCTCGTTCTCGATGGCTCCCGGCCGAACCTCGCGCACGCGGCGAATCGCCTCGTCCGGGCGTTCGCCCAGCTCCACGAGCAGGCGGGCGGCGACGGTCCCGGCCCGGCCCAGCCCCCCCTTGCAGTGGACGAGCACGTCGAACCCCAGCCGCAGCCGGTCCCGGACAGCCTCGCCCGCCACCGCCCACCGCCGTTCGAAGGCGGGGTCCGGCGGCTCCCCGTCCGGTATCGGCGTGTGCCACCACTCCATGTACCGCCCGCGCACCGCCTTGCCGAGATCGGGCACCTTCAGGTAGTCGATCTCCCGGGCGGTGACCAGGCTGACCACTGCGGTCGCTCCCCAGTCTCGAATCGCGTCGAGGTCGGTGTCCAGGTTGCGCGCCCACGGCCCCGAGATCCCGTCCGGATCGATCTTGCCGGGACACAGGGTGATGCCGATCCGGCCCTGGCCGTCCCCCGGGGTCACCGCGGCGATGCGGAGGGGGCTGTTCTCGCTGGTTCTTGTCTGCATGGGATGAAGCGATCTCACCGTGGTGGTCAGGTGCTCCGCGCGAGCTGTCGGTGCAGGGCGTGAAGTCTCCTGTCTTGCGTCTTCATGCTGAATTCTGCACGATGTCGACGGGAACCGGCGATAAAATGTCGTTCCTGCGCTAAACTGGGCCCGTGTTGCTGCGATTCCGGGTCGCCAACCACCGCTCGATTCTCGAGCCGGTGGAGCTGTCGATGATCGCCGTCGACGAGGATCGCGCGGCGACGCGCGGGTTCGACGGCCTCTCGGAGCGCGTCCTGACCGTCGCCGGAATCTACGGGCCCAACGCGTCGGGCAAGTCCAACGTGCTGGACGCCTTGGCGTGGCTCTCGATGGCCGTCGCCACGTCGCTTCGAAGCTGGGAGGACTACGTTCCGCGCGATGCTCACCGGCTCGGCAACGGGCCGGTCTCTCCATCGGAGTTCGATCTGGATCTGGTCGCCAAGGGCGTCCGATACGGGTACCGGCTCGAAGTGGACGATTCGGCCGTCCTTTTCGAGAGCTTGGACAGCTATCCGGAAGGACGACGTCGAAACCTCTTCACGCGACGCAGGAGTGAAATCGACTTTCGCCGGGGCCTCGACGGCACCCGGGGAATACGGGACCTGCTGACGCCAACGACGCTGGTGCTCTCCGCTGGCCGGCGAGTACGTGGTACCGACTTCGCACGCGTCGGGAAATCGCTGGCCAGAACGCGTGTTCTGGGGCTCCGAAGGAGACGGTTTTCCGGGGCCGGTGGCGTGCATCCTTCCGACCCCACGCTACGCTTGCTCGTCGAGACAGATGAGGCCGATGCGCTGGGTCTCTTTGGTACTCCGGAGGAGCGACCAGCCGTCAAGGATCCAAGGCGTGTCCTGGACCTGCTTCGCTTTGCGGATCCAGGAATCGACGATTTGATGATCAGCGAAGAGGACTCCGGGCGCCCCGGTGGACCTCGTCGTCGCCTTGGTCTCGTGCATCGCGGAGAAGGTGAACCGGTCACTTTCGATCTGGAAGAAGAATCCGCCGGAACCCGGACCTGGTTCCGTCTGATCGGTCCTGCGTTCGCGGCGCTCAGATTCGGCCGGGTCCTCCTGCTCGACGAGATCGACGCGAGTCTCCATCCCCGGCTCTCGGCGCGTCTGATCGAGATCTTCCAGGATCCCCTGACCAATACCCGCGGGGCTCAACTGGTCTTTACTTCCCACGACACGTCCCTGCTGAACAGCTTGAACCGCGACGAGGTCTGGCTCACCGAGAAAGCGCCTGACGCTACCACGCACCTCGTGGGTCTGGCCGAGTTCGGGGGTGAACGGGTGAGGAAGTCCCAGAACCTCGAGAGAGCCTACCTGCAAGGCCGCTTCGGGGCCGTTCCCGAGGTTGACCAGGTCGCCGTGCGCAGAGCCCTCGGGCTCGTTCCTCAGCCTCGCGATGGCCAGGGCTAGGCGGACGGGGCACAGGCGGGGCAGGGACCCATCGCTCCGTCGCCGGGTCGCGTTTCGCACTCCCAGGCGGACTTTCCTGGTGTTCTGTGAAGGCGCGAGGACCGAGCCCGACTACATCGAGGCCCTGAAACTGGAGCCGGCCGTCCGCGAGTCGGCGTCGGTCGACATCCGCATAGACCTCGAAGCGAGCGGCGCGGTGCCGTTGACCCTGGTGAACGCGGCGGCCGAAGCCCGAGCGCGCAGCTCTCAGGAGCAAGGCGAGATTGACGAGGTGTGGTGTCTTTTCGACGTCGAATGGCCTCGGAATCATCCTGGGCTTTCCGAGGCCAGAGCCAGGGCCGAAGCGAGCGACGTCCGTCTTGCCATTTCGAATCCGTGCTTCGAGCTGTGGCTGGCGCTCCATTTCGAGGACCACACGGCCTGGCTCGACAACGACGCCGCCGGGAAGCTGCGCCGCAAGCATGACAAGAGCTCGGGCAAGGGACTGGACGGCTCGCAGTACATGCCGCGGCGAGCCGATGCGGCTCGACGTGCGCGTGCCTTGACTGCCAAGCACGCAGGTGACGGAAGGGAATTCCCGAAAGACAACCCATCGTCGGGCA
The DNA here is from genome assembly GCA_022821235.1 of Vicinamibacteria bacterium. GTDB lineage: Bacteria > Acidobacteriota > Vicinamibacteria > Vicinamibacterales > UBA8438 > JAJEEA01. The sequence goes on along the minus strand of JAJEEA010000516.1, from coordinate 17,253 downwards.
TGTACCTACTCCTCGAGGCCATAGAGCCCGACGATTGAGTCATCCCCCGATCGCTTGGTGAGAGTCTGCCACCAAACGGACTGGTCTCGTCCACCACCGCGATCCGCATCGGCGACGGACTGTGGCTGGGATCGTAGCGGCGGCGACCGGCTCGCCTATCTGGCGGCGCCGGAGTAGTCCGCCGCCGGGAACAGCCGCCGCGCTGCAATTGCACGTCGGAGATGCCGAGGACCGCGGCCGCCCGGCGGAGCTCCGACTCACGGACGGCCGGCAGCTCTGCCCGGTCGCACAAAGGAGGATCGCCCACGCGTCCGGCGTCGCCGCGGGTCGCGGTGACGAGCGCCGTTCGAGCGCCGTGGTCGGCGTGGCTGCGCACCAAGCCGGCGGCGATGAAGCTCTCGTCGTCCGGATGGGCGAAGATCAGCAGGATGCGCGGCGGCGGCATGCGGGGCTCACGGCGGGGCTCACGGCTTGGCTCGGCGCCGGCTCCCGGGATGGAGGACGTCGACAACGTGCTCGGTCGACACTTGCCGCGTCCACTCGGCCATGCGTTCCGCGGGCGCAAGGGCCGGTTCGGGCCTACTCGTCGGCACGACCGATCGGTTGGTGAAAGTAGTAGCAGAGGCCGTCCGGCGCGACAACGAAGAAGACCTGGTACCGCTCGCCGTCGCGCTCGTCCACCCGCCAGTTGGCGGTCTTGACGCCGTTGGCCTCCAATTCGTCGCGGGCGCGGCCGATGTCGGTCACGCGGATCGCGGCCCCCTCGTTGGCGGGGTCGCCGCCGTTGACGGCGAAGCCGATGCGCACGCCGTCGCGCTCCAGAATCACGGTCGGCACAGGGTGGTCGCGGCGATCGACCTCGACGAGGCGGAACCTCTCGCCGTACCAGGTCGCGGCCCGGTCGATGTCATCGACCGGCAGGGCCAGGACGTCGTCGGCGAACGGGAACGCGGCTTCGTAGAGTCGTACGGATGTCATGTCGTCAGTTGGCGCGATCGGGGTTGACGGCGGATGCGGGTCTGCTCGGCGTGCGCGGTGGCACGCAAGAGGCCGACGGCTCGAGGTCCGGAAACGCCGCCGGTGCCGGTCTACTGAAGTCGACGAACGCTTCCAGGCGGTTCGCCTGCGCCTCCAGGTGCTCAGCCTCGTCCGGTCGTTTCTTCATCGTTCGCGTTCCCTCTCGGCGTCGTCGCGCTCCATGGGAGACTCGCCGTCTCCGGTATCCCGCCACCAGACTATCAGTCCCGCCACGATTGCCGTCACCACGGCGGTGGCCAGTGCCCAGGCGGCCAACGACGCCCACTGCATCGTTTGGGTAGACAGGTCCAGCATCGACCCCGCACTCGCACCGGTGGCCACCACGCCGAACGCGAGGGCACCCGCGGCGAACCCGCCGAGCGCCATGCCGCCGATCGCGAGCAACAGGCCGGCGGCGAGGCCCCCGAGGCTGATGACGCCGAGCGTCATCCCCCCCATTGTGACGCCGCCGAAGGCGAACCCGCCGATCGCCACCAGCCCCACCGCCATGTCGCCGATCGCGACGATGCCCCGCGCCAGCGCCATCCGTTCGCCGCCGGCGTCGTGGGCGATGTGGATCAGCGGCAGGCCCCAGACGGTGCGCGTCGAACGGTACTCGAAGTCGGGACGCCGCCGCGGGCTGCGCTGCCGCCCTCCGCGCTGCGTGGCCGCTCCGTTCGCCTCCGCTCTCGTCGCCGACTGCTCGACGTCGCGGCTTAGCTCGCGCGCCTGCTGGTAGCGACGGCGCGGCTCCTTCTCGAGGGTGCGCAGCACGACTTCGTCGAGCCGCACGTCGACCTCGACCTTCTGCGACGGCGGGGGGAAGCGGCCGATGGGCAGCTCGCCGGTCAGCATCTCGTAGAAGACGACGCCGAGCGCGTAGATGTCGGCGCGGTGGTCCACTTCGGCGGGGCGCTCGATCTGCTCGGGCGCCATGTAGTGCGGGGTGCCGAGCACGCGGGCCTGCCGGGTGAGACGCGTGCCCGCGGCCGGCCTCGTCAGCAGGGCCAGGCCGAAGTCGACGATCTTCGGCGAGCCCGACCGGTCGAGCAGGATGTTCTCGGGCTTGATGTCGCGGTGCACCACGCCGTGGTCGTGCGCGTACTGCAGCGCCTCGCAGATGCGCGGCACGATGGTGAGCGCCTCGGCCGGGGTGAACCCTCCATCGGCCAGGGCCTGCCGCAGGCTCACCCCGTCCACCAGCTCCATCACCAGGTAGTAGAGGCCCTCCCGGTGTCCGAAGTCGTAGACCCGGACGATGTGGGGATGGTCGAGGCGCGCCATCGTCCGCGCCTCGCGGGTGAACCGCTCGGCGAACGACGCGTCGTCCTGCAGGTGGGCGTGGAGCACCTTGACGGCGACGGGACGATCCAGGGGCCGGTGTCTCGCCCGGTAGACGGTCCCCATGCCGCCGGGGCCGATGAGCTCGAAGTCGTCGAGGTCGGGGAGCCGGCGGCGGAGCTCCTCGGGGCTCGGCGGGGCGCCCGGTCCCCGCACAGGCTCGGCGGAGGTCTCCGGACGGAGCCCGGCGCGCAGCGCGCAGTGTGGGCAGACCCCCGGCGGCGCGTCGGGCGGGATCTCGGCGTGGCACTCGGGACAGGTTCGCGGATTGGTCATGCCGGTTGCTACGCGATCTCCCGCCGTTCGTTACAGGCCGGCGCGGCTCGTCGTCACGACGCCGATGACACCCACGAGACGACCGGGCCGACGGCGCGCGGCTTGCAGGCCGACGGCTGGGCCGTCACGACGCCGACGACACGCGCAAGACGCCCGGGACCGCGAGCGCGCGGCCTGCAAGCCGACGGCTGGCCGTCACGACGCCCACAACACGGCGCAAGACGAGCGGGCCGACGGGACGCGGCTTGCAGGCCGGCGCCCTCACGACGGGGGCGCAAGGGCCCGGACGAGGTCGTCGAGCTCGTCGTCGATCAGGCGGTGTCCCTGGACCGTCTCCGCGACGATCTCTCGCAGCCGGGTCCGCCAGCGGGCGCGCAGCCGCGACGATGCCGTCCGCAGGGCGCCCTCGCTTCGGCCGAGCCGCCGTGACAGCTCGCCGTACGGCGCTCGGCGGGGGTTGGCGCCGAGGTACGCCTTGAGGGCGTCGAACAGCTCACCCTCTCCCCGGTCGGCGTAGCCATGCCGCACGTCGTCCAACGCCCGCCTGACAAGGGCGAGCGCCCACCGCCGTTCGTACTCTGCCTCGGGCGTGAGATTGTCGGCCGGCTCGACCCGGTAGCGGTCCTCGGCGACGGCCGCGTCGATGGACACGATGTCCGCGACGCCGCCGCGCTTCGCCGCCGCCTCCCGCCGCCACTCGCTGGCGAGGAAGTTCTTCATCGAGGTGAGCAGGAAGCTGCGGAACCGCCCCCGCACGGGGTCCGCGGCCGCGAGCCTGCGCTGCTCGATAAGTCGCACGAAGAAGGACTGAGTGAGGTCGCGCGCGTCGTCCGGGTCGTAGCCGCGGCGCCGCACGTACGCGTAGAGCGGATGCCAGTAGCCGGCGCACAATTCCGAGAGGGCCTGGTCGGCCCGTTCGGACGGACCGGCGCCGGCCGCGAGCACCATGCTCCAGCGCGTCGTCGCGAAACGCACCGACGGATTTTCTCACGCCGGGCTCAAGGCCGTCGCCCGGTCCGACCCGTCGGTGGTGCCGCCGACGCTCGGCCCGTTCGCGACCGGCGCCTCGACCGTAACGGTGGTGACCGGTCACAGCGTCGAGCCGGCGCGCTCGGCCGAGAATGGCGGCCGGGGGCGACCCTGGCCGCGGCGGTGACCCGTCACGGCGTCGAGCCGACCGTCTCCTCCACCGCGTCCGCATCGAACGCGAGGCGGTCGCGCACGAGCTCGGCCTCGCGATAGGGCCGCTCGTAGCTCCACGCCGCGTCTCGGATCTCGCCGTCGGGGCCGTGAATCACGTAGTAGGTGGCCAGCCCCTTGAAGGGGCAGAATGTCGTCTTGCCCGTCTTCTCCAGGCGGGACATGTCGACGCCGTCACGGGCCAGGTAGTGGCGCGTCGGGTATCCCTTCTCCTCGAGCGCCACGACGTCGGTGGTCGCGGCAATCTCGGTCCCGCCCGCGGCCACGCGCACGCGGAGGTGGCGGGGCACGAACGCGACGCGATGTCCGGGGGCGCGGGGATAGCCCGGGGCGCGCGTGCCGCGCGGGATGTCGGTCGGTCTCTCAGCCATGGGTCATTATGGCCTGACCTCCGCGCGGCCCTGTCGGCGGGACCTCGCCCGCCAATCGTCGCCTGCGGCTCCGCTGGCGCCCCAACCACCTCACCGGGAAGTCCGCGCCGTTCTACGGCGCCGACTCCAGGTGGTGCGTCACCGGAATGGACTTGCGGTTCAACTTCCGCGAGTTCGACACGGCGGATCTCAATCGGTGCTCGAGACCGCGGGCGTGGGTGGTCGCGTCAGCTACGGGCGATCGTGCCGACCCCCCTCCGCAGACACACCGCTAGCGGAGCACGGCCGGCGACGAAGCGCCCTCGAGGAGCAGCTCCGGCGCGCCGCCGCCGTCGGCCGGGACCTGCCAGACGTCGGTCACCATCGGGGTGGGTGCGGAGGTGTCGGGGATGGCGTACAGGACCGTCGAGTCGTCCAGCCACTCGGCCTGATCGTCCACGGACCGGAGCTCGGCGAGCGGTGTGACCGCGCGCGACCGCAGGTCCATGACGTGGAGCCGCCACCCGAGCCCGGCCGCGAGGGGCAGGCGCTTCTTGAAGACGAGGCGGCTCTGGTCAGGCGACAGCGACGGGCACTCGACGCCTTCGGCCACGACATCGGCCCGGCGCGTCGAGACGCGTCCCTCGACGAGGTAAGTGGTCCCCCCGGTGCCCAGGGTCGCGTAGAACCGGTCGCCGTCGGCCGCGAAGGTGACGCCCCAGAAGTTGAAGTCGATCGCGCGGAACGGCGCGCCGTCCCGGTACACCTGGAGCTCCTCGAGGTTCGCGACCCGCCGCTCGCCGGAGTAGGTGTCGACGATGCTCGTCTCGGTCGAGAAGCCCTCGTCGAGATACGAGTGGCCCGACACGAACACCGTCACCGCGGCCAGCCGGCCGTCGGGCGAGAGGCGCACGCGGCTGGGGACGCCGTGCAGCGGCAGCCGGTGCAGCGGCTCGAACCCACGGTCGAACACCATGATCGCGTGCGTCGTGTAGAAGCGGTCGGTGGTCAGGCAGACGCCCCGCTCGCCCGCGAAGTCGACCCGGTCGCAGCGCAACGGCGTCGCGCGGCGCCCGCCGCTTGCCTCGTCCAGCCGCTCGACGCTGGCCACGCCGAAGCTCTCGTCGAGCGCCGTGTGGCGAAGGAGCAGGACGCGCTCCGCGTGCGGATCGTCGCTGTCCACTCCCGCCGTCGAGCCGGCCGCTCCGGTCGTGTTCTCGGTGGCTGCCGGCTTCGGCTGGGCGTCATCGGCGTCCGCCTCGGCTGCCGGGTTCGCCGCTGCGGGGGCCGGGCTGCCCCTTCCCCGCCGAGCGGCCGCCACCTCCGTCCCGGGATCGGGATCCGACTCCCGCGAGGAGCTCACGGCGCCTCCCGACCGATCTTCCGGCAACCGCGCGTCGCGGGGAGGAGACGCCGCCCCGCCCTCGGGAGTCGCCGGTGGCTGCGTGGTGTCCGCAGTCCGCGCGCCTTCGGAGTCCGATGGCGCCGTCGCGGTTGGCGGATCGATCTCGGCCAGACTGCCGATCGGCGGTAGGGAGACGTCCTGGACAAAGCTCGCCCGGCGCGCCGCCGACCACCAGGCGTAGCCGGCGGCCAGCCCGAGGGAGGCCGCGCACAGGAGCGCGAACGCGGCGACGCGGGTCGGCGTGCGCCGGTTTGACGGGGCATCGCGCGCCCTGCGGGCCGCGTGCCCGTTCCGCCGATCCCCGGCCGGAGCCGCCATGTTCCGCCTCTATCGCCCGTGTCTCTCAGAAGGACCGTCGCGACCGCCTCCCGGCCGTCGGGGCGTGCCGGTTCCGCCCATGCCCGGCCGGAGTCATCAACGCTCGCTCTTGCCACCCGTGTCCCGCAGGAGAACCGCAGCCCCCGCGATGGCCGCTACGAGCGCGATCAGGAACACCGGCACCGCCGTCCCGGCGCCGTACCGCGTCCAGAGCGCGCCGAACACGACCGAGCCCGACAGCCGGGCGAGGCCGGCCGCGGTCGTGAGGAGCGCCAGTCCGCTGCCCCGCCGCTCCCGGGCCAGCCGGCCGCTGGCGAACGCCATCAGCACGCCGTCGGTCAGCGCATAGTGGGCGCCCAACAGGATGAGGCAGCCCGCAATTCCGGGGAAGCCGATCCCCGACTGCATCGTAGTCAGGTAGGCGGCGGCGAGCAACCCGTAGCCCGCGAGGAACGCGCGCTGCCGGCCGATGCGATCCGCCAGCCCCCCGGCCGGCACCGCGAGCGCCAGGTAGCAGCCCGACGTGCCGACGTAGAGCAGCGGGAACAGGCCGGGGCTGAAGCCGGCCTCACGCTGCAACAACAGGTAGAGGAAGCCGTCGCTCACCGTGGCGGCGGCGAGCATCGTCGCGGCGACGGTGAGGCGCAGCAGGCCGGGGGTGCGCAGGATGCCCGCGATGAGACTCCGCGTTGCGCCGTGACCCGAGGGCGGCGGCGGACCGGTGGGGAGCCCGCCTGACAACGCGAGCCGGGGCTCCGTGGCGGTCGGTTCGACGGCGGCGGCTCCAGGCGCCTCGGACCCCCCCGCCGACGCCGCGTGTGCGGGGGTGGTGGGCGGTGCGCTGCCGTTGCCGGTCGGCGCCGGGGCGGCGGGCCGTTCGGCGTTGTTGACGAAGAGGACCAGCACGCCGAGCCCGACGACGGCCACGCTGAAGCTGGCCACGAAGACGACGTCGAAGGCGTTCGGGAGGGCGCCGAGTATGGCGAGGGCGACCAGCGGCCCCAGCATGGCGCCGGCGCTGTCGAGGGCCCGGTGCACGCCGAAGGCGGTGGCGAGGCCGTCGCGACGGCTGCTCAGCGAGATCAGCACGTCGCGCGGCACGGCGCGGGCGCCCTTGGCGGCCCGGTCGAACGCCACGACGCCGGCGATGAGCGGCCACGAGGCGCCGGCCGCCAGCATGGCGAGCCGGGACGCCGCCGAGGCGCCGTAGCCCGCGAGGGCGATCTCCTTCGAGCGGCCGGTCCGGTCGACGGCGACGCCGCTGGCCAGCCGCAGCAGCGCCGTCACCCCGTGGTAGAGCCCGTCGACGATGCCGAACTGGAGGGGCGTCAGCCCGAGGTAGAGCACCAGGTAGACGGGCAGCACCGTCGCCACCATCTCGGACGAGACGTCCGTGAAGAGGCTCGTGAAGCCCAGGGCCCAGACAGTGCCGCTGACGTGCCGCCAGCCCAGGCCCCCGCCCGCGCCGCGCCGGGCCCTGCGCAGCGCCGACCACGCCTCGACCTGGTACATCGCGCCTCCGCCCTCCGGGCGCACCCGCGCGGCGAGGAGGTCGCAGCGCCGACCGCGCCTCGGCCGGGTACATCGGCTCGCTCGCGCCCGTTCAGCCCTGCCCCGCGAGTCGTCGCCGCGCGACCCCGCGGCGCGTCGGGGTTCGGCGGAGCGAAACTCCGGCCGCAGGGATGGGCGCCCTGCCAACCCTTCCCGAATCGGCTCCGTTCCTACGGTGCAGGCTCCTGGTGCGCGCGGGGCGTCATCGCCCGCCGCCGGCGGCGCCGGTTTCCCCCCCCGCGGACGCCGCCGTCGGTCCCGGCAGCGGCTCGTCCGAGGCGAACCGCCGCAGCACGTTCTCGGTCAGCCGCGAGACGTTGTTGTCGTAGGCGTTGAACGACAGGCTGCCGCTCCACGCGATGGAGCTCGTCGAGAACACCGCGCCCCCGTTGGGGTACTCCACGTAGGCCATGTCGGCATAGACGAGCGGGTTGACCGTGCCCCCCTGCTCGGAGTTGCTGGTGTTCACCTCCTCGATCACGTGCTGGTAGGCGTCGGAGTGGCCGAACGACCGCGCCAGCACCAGCGTGTGGGGCGGCGAGCCCTGGGCGAGGTCCACGCGGTCGAGCTCGGACCCCGCCGCCCCGAAGTCGAGCACCAGCGACGGGTGGTTGCCGATGAGCTCGTTGTCGCCGATGCCCTCGAAGACGAAGGCGACGCGCGGGTCGAAGCTGTCCGGCATCCGCTGGTACGGGGAGTTCCGGTCGAACCCCTGCGCGGTGAACCCCACCCCCACCAGCCACTGCGGGGCGCGGCCGCGGAAGCGCCACAGCCCGCCCGGCTCGCCGGTCAGGCTGTGGTGGCTCTCGCCCGGCGCCCCCTGCCAGTGCTCGGTGCCGTCGCGCCGCCGCACCTCGATGAAGGTCCCGGTGGGGTCGACGGGCGTCACCCAGTAGAAGCCGTTGCCGCCCATGTACATCAGGCGGCCGCCCTGCTCGAGGTACGACCGCATGCCCTGCAGCATCTCCCACGAGTAGTACTCGGGGTGAGTGCCGGTCAGCACAACGTTGTAGGGCTCGAGCAGCGCCGCCCCCTCGGCGTGGAGGTCGTGGTCGGTGACGACGTCGACGGTGAAACCCTTCACCTCGAGCCAGTCGACGAGGTGGGTGTCGGCCATGAACTGCCACGGGTTGCGGGTGTCGATCTTCGGGCGCATGTTGGTGATGGGGCGGAGCCGCGACGAGTAGGTCACGCCGCTCCCGTCGGTGTGCGTGGAGTAGAGGCTCATCGGCTGGAAGCCGGTGCCGCCGGTCCCCGCGTAGGCGAGATAGCTGACGGTCGGGGCCAGGAACGCGATGTTCGCGGTGGAGGTGCCGCGCGGCGGCCGGACGAAGAACGGCACGTAGTCCTCGCTCGTTATGGTCCGCAGCCGCGCCGCGTACACGCCGCTCGGCAGGTCGGCCGGCGCCTCGAAGGCGAAGCCGACCTCCCAGCCCGCGTCCAGGAGGTCGTCGTCGTGGAAGTGGATGGCCCCGTACTGCTCGGGCGCGCGCCGGAAGTCCATCTCGGTCGCGTCCCACAGGTGCCCGGTCACCGCGCGCGTCGGCAGGTTCACGGTGCGGCCGTCGAGCCCGTTCCCCGCGGTGTCGCGCACCCGGTCGGTCTCGATGTCTGCCGCGAAATCCCACGCCGCCGCGGCGTCGTCCGGCCCCGCGCCGTCCGCGATCGCCTCGACCTCGGCTCGGCCGAGCGCGCGCGCGTAGATGCGCGGGTTGTCGATCTTCCCGTTGTAGTGCCCCGCCACGCCCCCGTCGGCGGTCGCGTAGGCCGCCATGTGCAGAGGTACCTCGGGCGTGGCCAGCGCCCGCACCGGCGTCGTCTCCTCCACCACGACCCGCGTCGGGTCGTTCGCGTAGAGGTCCAGCGGCTCCTGGTACAGTGCCACCCGGCCGGTGTCGGCGTTGAACGTCGCCGCCACGAAGGTCCACTGCGTCGGCACGCCGTGGGGCCGCGGCCGGCCCGCCCCCGGAATCGCCGGCGCCCAGCGCCGGAGCGCCGGCTCCGCCGCCACCCGCGCCACCTCGCCATCGGCCCCGCCGAGCCACAGGGCCAGCCGCCCCTGCTCGTCGATCATCAGGCCGTAGCCGCGGTCCGCTGACCACTTCGTCACCACGCCCTGCGCGCCCGGCTCGGCGACCCAGCCGACGACCCCGGGGCGCGTCGGCGCGATCCAGGCCGTGATCGTGAAGCTCCCGCCGAGCCGCAGCGGCGCCGCGTCCGGCACCGTCACGTAGGAGCCGAGCGGCAGCTCCTGGCGCCGGCCGGGGTAGTCGCCGTTGGCCGGCGTCTCGACCAGCTCCTCCTTGATGCCCGGCCCGTTCGGGTTCGCGTCGCCGTGGATCAGCCGGACGATCTCGGTCCGGTAGGTGGGCAGCCCGCTGCTCACCATGAACCGGATGGTCTCGCCCGGCGCCACGCTCATCCGGTCGGCGTAGCCGACGATGCCCATCGCGTTCAGCGCCGCCTGCGGGCCGATCTCGGCCGCCGACTGCGCCCACGCGGCGCCGGCGGCCATCGCCGCGACCGCTACGGCGCCCGCCCCCACGCGTATCCTCGTCGACAACATCACTGAATCTCCTCTCGACAACCCCGGGCGCACCGACCTGCTACTCAACGGCGGCCGTCCTCGACCGCGAGACGCCGCCGATTCGTGGCCCGGATGGGCGTCGGCTGCATCGAATGCTCGCCGCGGGGCGAAGCGCTCCGGTCCTCAGTCGGCTTCGACCGTCTGCAGGCCGAGAAGCTCGACAGCGCTCCTGGTGTCCGCTTCCAGTTGGTTGAATGCCCCCAGGTTCCGCAGTGGCCTCCAGTCCGTGATCAGGTCGGCCAGGCGGTGCGCCGCCGCGTTTCGGCCTGAAGTTCTTCGCACGCCTGCCCGTCGCCCCGTTGGCGGCGCGCAGCGCGTCATGAAGGACCCTCTTCGGGTCCGGCAGGTGTTCCCAGCGATGCGGCGGCGGCAGGCCGAGGTCATGGGTGCCGGACGGGCGATCCGCCGCCTCGCGAAGCGCGGTCTCATCGTGCAGGAGCCAAGCTTCCTGCATTCTCACCGGCACGACGCAGACGTGACGGCAGGCCGTGCCGGTGACGGCTCCGCGTATCTCCTCGTAACGGCGCTGCGGATCCTGTCCCTCCGCATCTCGGTGCACGAAGAGAAGCTGACAGGGGTACTCCCGGACGGCGACGGCGAGCTTCTGGGCCAGGCTTCGGGGCTTCACGCGGAATCCCCTCAGATCGGCCCACCGGATCTCGACCGGCTCGGCAGTCAACTGCCTCATCAGCCACCGCAGGATCGGCACGAGTACCACGTCAGAGGCCCCATCCGTAACCAGGGTCGCCCGCGGCATCATGGTTCAGACCCGTTCCCGGCAGGCGCAAGCGGGAGTTCGACCTGCCGGAGGTCGCTTCTGTGCATGACCTTGGTTGCGGTGCGCGCGGGCTGTGGAGTGTCGTCTTCCTCATCGAGGACCTCCAGGGGACTCAAGTAGGCCAACAGATCACCGCGCGTCACCGTCGACTCGTCGGAGCCGTCATGGACGCGCCACGTATCGGGCAAATGACGTATGGTCAGTCGCGATGCCTCCGCCTCGCCGCTGCGCGCGATGTGAGCCATGAGCAGTGCGTCGTCGGGAACGCACGCCACCACCGACGGCGAGTGCGTGTTGATGATGACCTGTCGAAGCGGGTTGTCCGCGTCGACCGGCTCGTCGACGTCGACCGCGAGCTCGCGCAGCAACTCGATGACGGCCGAGATCCGAAGCGGGTGCATCCCGTTCTCGGGTTCCTCCAGGCAGAGCAGCCGCCTGCTCCTGGGATCGGATTCCATGACGGTCAGGGCCAGGAATCGCAGCGTGCCATCGGAAAGGGCGCTGGCGACGTGCTCCGTGTCCTGGAGATCCGTCATCACGATACTCAGCAGCTGTCGCTTGTCGTCAACGTCGACGCCGATGCTCCGGACGTTCTCGACGAGCTCCGAGAGCCTGTTGGCGACTCGCGCATAGATGTCTCGTTCTCCGCCGGGCTGACTTCGTTGCGCGGCCTGGGCAAGGTCGTACAGCGTCGCCGGCAGATGGGCTCCGTTCGGCCCCATGCTGCGTGGCGCCGTGAACTCGTCGGGCGCCCGGAGAGCCGAGGGCTCCAGTTGGAGCTGGGTCCACGCCACCATCTCCTGACGGGCGAGCACCAATGTTCGATGCTCTGCCGCGTTGTTGACTGACGACAACATCGTGCGCGGCAGGCTGGCGGCAGGCACGCGGCGTGGACGTCCGCCGCCCAGGCCGGCCTTGCTGTCCGCGTGCAGCGAGACGACTGCGTCGCCTCGTTCGGTTTCCGTCGAGATATAGGCGCTCGTACGGCGACCGGTGACGACGGAGTCTCGCCAGGGCTCCTTGTGGGGAAAGCCGAGCCGGCTCTTCGCTTCGGACTTGTTTATGTGCACCATGCGCTCTCGGGCGATCTCCAGCGCGCCCATCGTCCGAATGGTGGAGTCCTGTCGATGGCGCAGTTCCAACTCGTACCGGAGGAACGTCATCGAAGCCTTGGCTGCCTGGCCGAGCTCGTCCTCGCCCTCGCCGGAAATCAGGAACTCGGCGGCGAACTTCATCGTTTCGGCCACGCGGTCGCCGGCACGGCGGAAGAGGCTCCAGACGTCGCCTCGTCGGGAGTCCCCTCCGCGCACCGTCGAGGCGGCTTCGACCAGAGGCTTGTCTGCGAGTGTGGCGAGGAACGAGATGGCGTCGAACAGATTCGACTTTCCGACTCCGTTGGGGCCGGCGACGCACGTGAAGGGACCCAGTCGTACGTCTATCCGATCGAGATTCTTGAAGCCGTCTACCTGGAGGCGTGTGAGCACTCTCTGAACTACCTTTCGGTGGCGTATCTACGGAGGCTGCCCGCCCATCGGAGGCGGCAGCGCGCCGCAGGTCGGTACACACGAGCGACCGCATGATGCCTCACGCATCGACGGCAGTCTCGGCTCCGGTCCTCTCTGGGCGTCGCCCGCCGGGTTGTCGTCCCTACCCCTCCTGGTCGGTGGCCACCGCGCCGCCCACCATGAACCGCTCGAACCACAGCCGCAGGTAGAGCTGCACCCGCAGGAAGTTGGTCGGGGGCGAGCTGCGGCTGTGCCAACTGTCGGTCAGGCGGATCATCGCCGTGGGCACCTTGCGCAGCTTCAGGGCCCGGTAGTACTGCTCGGTCTGCTCCATCGGCGTCCGCAGGTCGCGCTCGCCGGTCATCAGCAGGGTCGGGGTGGTGACGTTGCCGACGTACATCAGGGTCGACCGCCGCAGGTGCTCCTCGGGGTCCTCCCAGGGCAGCTTCTCGAAGTTGCGGTACCAGCCCGACCCGTCGGTGGTGCCGACGAAGCTCAGCCAGTTGGTGACCGGGGCCTTGACCACCGCGGCGGTGAAGCGCCCGGTGCGGCCGACGATCCACGACGTCAGGACGCCCCCGCCGCTGCCGCCGTACACGAACAGGTTCCGCTCGTCGACGTAGCCGCGGGAGATGACCTCGTCCACCCCGGCCATCAGGTCGTCGTAGTCCTCTCCCGGGTAGGCGTTCTTGATGGCGTTGCCGAACGCGCTCCCGTAGCCGCTGCTGCCGCGCGGGTTCGTGTACAGGACGACGTAGCCGTTCGCCGCGTGGTCCTGGTTCTTGAAGTCGAACCCCGCGTTGTACATCGCGTGGGGGCCGCCGTGGATGCGGAGGATGAGCGGGTACTCTCTCGCCGGGTCGAAGTCGGGCGGCTTGACGATCCAGCCCTGGATGTCGAGCCCGTCGGGCGACTCGTACCAGATCTCCTCGACCTCGCCCAGGCGCACGTCGGCGAGGAGCCCGGCGTTGGTGCGGTGCAGGGTGCGCATCGACGCCGGATCGTCCACGTCGAAGGCCACGAGGTCGCCGGGCACGTAGTAGCTGGACACGACGCCGACCGCGACGCCGTTCTCGCTGACCGACGACACCGAGAGCATGTGGTTGCCGCTCGTCACCTGCCGGACCTCGCCGTCGACCGACGCGAAGTGGAGATTGCTCGTTCCCCGGAGCTGCGCGTTCAGGTAGACGCCGCTGCCGTCGGCGGCCCAGCCCACGATGCCCGGGCGCCGCCCCATCTCGGTGGCGACGACCCGGGGGCCCGAGCCGTCGGCGGCCATCACGTAGAGGCCCTCCTCGCGGTAGGTGTCGGTCGTGTGGTCCATGCCGGTGTAGGCGATGGCGCGGCCGTCCGGGGAGGGGACGGCGCCGGCGTCGGGGCCGTCGCGGCTGGTCAGGGCCGTGACCTCGCGCGTCGCCAGGTCGACCCGGTACACCTCGGACTGCCGCCAGGCGTACTCGGCATCCGGCTCGCGGAGGCCGGAGAAGACGATGGCGCCGCCGTCCGGGGTGAACCGCGGGTCGTCGTGGTGGAAGTCGCCGCTCGTCAGCTTCCGCGGCGTGCCCCCGGCGGCGTCGACCACGAAGATGTGGCGGTAGCCCGCCGGGGTGTAACCGGACCCGTCGCGGCGATAGCTGAGCCGGGTCACGATGCGGGGCGGGGCGGTCCAGTCGGCCCCCTCCGGCGCCGTCGGCATGTCGATGTCCCAGGCCGGGTCGGGCGGGGGGGAGACGACCGCCCGGAACGCGAGCGAGCCGCTGTCGGGGGCCCACCGGATCTGCGACGGCGGGTTCTCGAGCCGCGTGATCTGGCTCTCGGCGCCCTCGGCGTCCATCCAGCGCACGAAGATCTGCGACCCCCGCGGCTCGCCGGACCGCGTGAAGGCGATGCGGGTACCATCCGGCGACCAGCGCGGGCCGGCGCCTTCGGTGAGGAACCGGTTCCGCGAGCCGTCGGTGCCGATGACCCACAGCTCGCCGCGGACGCCGTCGGCCACCGGGTCGACGAAGCGCCGCTCGTAGACGACGGTCTCGCCGTCGGGCGAGATGCGGGGATTGGCGACCGTCTCCCACGAGAGGTAGTCGTCGAGGGCCAGGTGGCGCCGGCCGTCGTCCTGGCCGGACGCGCTTGCGGCTGCGAGGAAGAGCGCGAGCAGCATGCAGACGCCGAGCCGCCGATGGGGTCCTCCGTGGATCGAAGCGGGAATCGTCATCACCTTGCCTCCCGCGGCGCCCGGGATTGTCGTGGCGCCGCTCGATGCGAGTCTACCGCCAACCGGGCGGAATCGGTCCCTCGGGGGGGCTGGCTGCGGCTTCGGGCCCGCGGCCCTTGGCCGGAACCCCGCGCCCACGAGAGCGCCGGGGGCGCTGGCCGGGCAGGGCAGCAGACTGGGCGCAGGCGACCGTCGAGCAGACCGGCTTCAGGCCTGCGGCCCTTGGCCAGACCCCCGCGCCAAGGAGAGCGCCGGGGGCGCTGGCCGGGCAGGGCAGCAGACGGGGCGCAGGCGACTGCCGAGCAACGCGGATCTGCGGAGCAACGCGGCTGCGGCAGGATGGCAGCGAGTGCCGCCGCAGGCCGCAGGGCCGCCCCCGGACCTGCGTTGACCTCCGTTCGTCCCCCGGCGTATCGTCTGCGCGGGCGGTCCGTGCCTTACGCTGGCGTGGAAGGAGGGACGACCGTTACGGAGCCTGTCATGCTCGAGCCCGCTCTCACCATCCGCGCGCTGACGGCGCGCGCCGTCGCCGCGCCGCTGGCGCGGCCGCTGCGCACTGCCTCGGGCGACATCCCGGTCTCGCCGCTCCTGCTGGTGGACGTCGCCACCGAGGAAGGGCCGGTCGGCCGGGCCTACGTCTTCGGGTACACCACCCTCACGCTGCGGGCGCTGAAGGCGTTTCTGGAAGACGTGGAGGAGGTCGTGCGGGGACGCGCGGCTTCTCCGGCCGCGGTGTACGACGACCTGGCCGCGCGCTTCCGCCTGATGGGGCGCCAAGGGCTCGTGGGCATGGCCCTCTCCGGCCTGGACATGGCCCTGTGGGACCTGCAGGGGCGCGCGCAGCGGCGGTCGGTGGTCGAGCTGCTCGGCGGGCGGGCGAAGCCGGTGCCGGCCTACGACAGCTTCGGCATCGTCGACCCGGCGGCGGACCGGGCCGCGCTGGAGCGCAGCGTCGAGCAGGGCTTCCGGGCCATCAAGATCAAGATCGGGGCCGGCGATCTGGCATGGGACGTCGCGCGGGCCGCGGGGGTGCGAGACATCATCGGGCCGGACGTGCGGCTGATGGTCGACTACAACCAGTCGCTGACCGCGCCCGAGGCCCTGCGTCGCATCCGCGCGCTGGCCCGGTTCGACCTGGAATGGGTCGAGGAGCCGGTGCCGGCCGAGGACCTCGCCGGCCACGCGCGCATCCGTGAGGCGTCTCCGGTCCCCATCCAGACCGGCGAGAACTGGTGGTTCGGACACGACATGGCCCACGCCCTCGCGGCCGGGGCCTGCGACCTCTGCATGCCGGACCTGATGAAGATGGGCGGCGTGACGGGCTGGCTGCGCGCCATGGGGCAGGCCGAGGCGGCCGCCGTGCCCGTGTCGAGCCACCTCTTCATCGAGGCCAGCGCCCACGTGCTGCCGGTGACGCCGCTGGCGCACTACCTGGAGTACCTGGACCTCGCCGGCGCCGTCCTCGCCGACCCGCCGCGGGTGGTGGACGGCGCGGTCACCGCGCGCGGGCCCGGCCTCGGCATGGACTGGGACGAGGCGGCGGTGGCCCGTTATCTGGTATAGGGCCCGTGGCTACACCCCGCGTCGCACCGTGCCCGGAGGGCGCTGGCGAGGCGCCCACGCGCCCGCGTGGCGAGGCGCGACGAGGGCGCATGTCGGGCATGTGCCACCGAGGCGCAAACACAGCCACGCGGGATGCATCGCGGGTCGAACGCAGCCGTTTCCCTCACAGTCCAGGGGCTCGTACCCGCGCGTTCCGGGATCCGGCGCCGGTGTCTTCAATGTCCGCCGGGTGTTGAGATGAGCGACGTCGAGCGCAACAAGCGGGTCGTCCTGGCGTTCGTCGACGCCGTCAACGCACAGGACTGGGGCGCGCTGGACCGTCTGGTGGCTCCGGAGTTCGTCCGGCACAGCGACGCGGCCGGCGAGCCGGGGGTGCGCAGCCGGGACGATCTCAAGTGGTTTCTCCGCAACGAGTACCTGACGTTCCCAGACGCGCGGGAGACGGTCGAGGACCTCGTCGCCGAGGGAGACCGCGTCGCCGCGCGCCATCTGCTCGCGGGCACCCAGACCGGCCCGTTCGGCGACCATGCCCCGACCGGCCGACCGGTGCGGGTCCGCTATCTCGCCGTCTACCGCCTCGAGGCGGGACGTCTCATCGAGGCGTGGGCCGAGTGGGACAACCTCGCGGCGTTCGCGCAGATGGGCCTCGCCCCCGGCGGGTCTCGGGCAGAGCCGAGCCTGCATGAGTTACTCGACGACGCCTACGGTCCAGACGGCGACGCCGAGCTCGCGCGCCGACTGGAGGCGGGGGCGGACCTCGCGGCGACCGCCGGCGCTACGGCCGAGACGCCGCTCCACGTGGCGACGCGGCGCCGGCGTCCCGAGGCGGTGCGTCGTCTGCTGGACCACGGCGCCGACATCGATGCGCGCACCGCGGGCGGGAAGACCGCCTACGCCCACGCCGAGCGCCGCGGGTTCTCCGAGCTGGCGAGCCTGCTGACCGAGCGCGGAGGCGACACCACCCTCGCCCCCGCCGACCGGCTGGCCGTGGCCGTCGTCGGCGGGAGGCTCGACGAGGCGCGGCGCCTGCTGGAAGCGCACCCCGGTTGCGCGCGCACCGGCAATCCGGAGGAGGACCGCCTGCTCGCCGACGTGGCCGGGCGGAACGGCACCGCCCCGGTGGCCCTGCTCATCGCCGCGGGCGCGGATC
>JAJEEA010000199.1 GCA_022821235.1 Vicinamibacteria bacterium | reverse complement strand
CCGGCCGCGCTCCCGCCAGCCCCGGCGCCCCCGCCCGACGCCCGGCGCACCGGCTGCGCCTCAGGCACCGACCAACCGACGGCTGCCGACCGCGAGCTCGGTCCAGGCCGAAGACCCCGGCGCGAAGCAGAACCCGTCGAGGGCGTCGCGCAGCCGGCGCGCCCGCGCCTCGTTCTCGGAGCGGTAGTCGCAGATGTGGAGGTCGAGGGTGGCGTGGTCCTCCTCGGGCCACAGGTGCAGCACGAGGTGCGACTCGGCGAGCACCCAGACCAGGGTGGCGCCCCCGCCCGGGAACGGCACCGCCTGCTCGGCCATCACCCGCAGGCCGGCGGCGTCGACCTCGGCCGAGACCTGCGCCAGCAGCCCCTCGGCGTCGCCCGCGGCGAGCCGCAGCCGCTCGGAGTAGCCGCCCTCGCCCACGAAGTGGTGTGCAGTCACGCGCTGTTCCTCACCGTCGACCCTGCCCCGCCGGGACGCAGGCTCCCCCGCCCCGCCGGGCCGGCGCTCCGACCCGATTATCGGCGGGCTCGGCAAAGTCGATAGTGTAACACTTCCGCCCCCGACCGCGCCGACGGTCCCGACGGTCCCGACGGCCGCGAACCCGGCGGGACGGTCAACGGCGCGAAGCCGAGCAGGGCGGCGATGATCCGAGTGGCCCTGCAGGTCCGGGTGCGTCAGAATCGGGGAAGCATGGGAGAGATTCGAGCCAGCGTGACGCTGGAGAACAGGGACGACCGCGGAGCGGTATACCTCGGACTGCGCGTCGAGGCAGACGTCCGCCGAACGACGGTCGAAGGGGTGGTCGACACCAGGACGGTGAGTCTCGTAATCCCCGAGGAGATCGCGACGGAGCTGGGGCTCCGGCACTGGGGAACGAGAACCGTCGTGTACGCGGACGAACGCCGCGAAGAACGGCCAGTGACAGACGTCACAATCGAGATCGGAAACCTCGCCACGCGAACCGAGGCCATCGTGGGACCGGCCGGGAGCGAGGTCCTGATCGGACATGTCGTACTCGAAATGCTCGACCTTATCGCCGACTGCAGAAACCGAACGCTGACGCCGCGCCATCCGGAAGGTCCGGTCCTGGCCATCCGCCGAGCCCGAACCCCGCGACAACCAGGCGCCGTTCATCTCCATGCCGTGGCCCGCGTAAAACACCAAAGCGAGCTCGGCCAGCCGCCGCGGCCGGGCCGTTCCCCGCGCCACCCCGGATCCGTCCAGGAGACCGCGATCTCCTGACCCCGGGCGACGACGCCAGACAGGTAGCGCGGCAGGCGGCGGCTCGCGGTTCGCCTTCATGCACCCCGCCGGCACCGTCCACACCCGGCCGGCGCCGCCCGCCGGCACCCCGCGGGGCACGCCGGCAGGGTCCCGGGACGAGGCACACCAGACGCCCATCCTGGTGGTCGACGACGACCCCCAGACGCTGTTCCTCGCGCAGCTTGAAGGCCTCCAGGGTGCGGGCGGGCTCGGCAAGTCGACAGCTTGACGCTTCCGACCCCGACCGAGCCGGATGGTCGCGAACCCCGACGACGAGCCCGCCCCGCGTGGGCGACGGTCGGTGGCCGGTGCGAGGCCCGCCGACGGCGCCGGATGGCCGCGAAACCGCAACGACGCCCCCGGCGCGGCAGACCGGGTAGAATCGAGCCGCGCCGGGGCGGCGAGGTGGACCCTTGCAGAGTGACGACGACCTGCGGCGGGAGAACGAGGCGCTCCGGCAGCGCATCGCCCGCACCCGGGCCGACCTCGAGACCCTCGTCGAGACCTCGCCCGTGGGCATGGTGGTGTTCGACGCCCGCACCCGCCGTCCCGTGTCGTTCAACCGCGAGGCGGCGCGCATCGTCGAGGCCCTGGGCCGGCCCGGCCAGCCTGCCGGGCGCGTGCTCGGGACGGTGACGTGCCGGTTCGCCGACGGGCGCGAGCTCGCCCTCGGCCGGCTGCCGCCGTCGCCGCCGGCGGGCGCCGCGGCGCTGCGCGCCGAGGAGATCGTGCTCTCGGTCCCCGACGGCCGCGAGGTGCGGACCCTGGTGAACGCCGTGCCCATCCGCGGCGACGGCGGCGAGGTCGACTCGGTGGTCGTCACCCTGCAGGACCTGGAACCCGTCGAGAAGCTCGAGCGGCTGCGGGCCGAGCTCCTGGGCACGGTGGGTCACGAGCTGCGCGCCCCCCTGACCGCCATCAAGGGCTCGACGGCCACCGTGCTGGGCGCCGCGGCCGCCCTCGACCCGGCCGAGATGCTGCAGTTCTTCCGCATCATCGACGAGCAGGCCGACCACCTGCGCGGCCTCGTCGCCGACTTGCTCGCCCGGGTCGCTCCCACGCCGCCGGCAGCCGACCAAGCCCCCGGCGGCGGCGCCCCGCGGGAGGCGCCGGCCGGGTCCCGGAGCGAGGCGCACCAGACGCCCATCCTGGTGGTCGACGACGACCCCCAGACCCTCGGCTACGTGTGCGACGCCCTGTCGTCGGCGGGCTACGCGCCGCTGGCGACCGACGACCCGGCGAAGCTGCCCGAGCTCGTGAGGGCGAAGAAACCCCGGCTCGTCCTGCTCGACCCCGCGCGCCCCGGGGCCGACGGCCTCGGGGCGATGCAGCGCGTCCGCGGGCTGGCCGACGTTCCGGTCATCTTCATCTCGGGCTACGGCCGCGACGAGACCATCGCGCAGGCCCTCGAGGCGGGCGCCGCCGACTACATCGTCAAGCCCTTCTCGCCAACCGAGCTGA
>JAJEEA010000285.1 GCA_022821235.1 Vicinamibacteria bacterium | reverse complement strand
CTACGACGCCGGCTCCTCGTCGGCCTCCCGCTTAAGCTCCGCCAACCGGTTGAGCGCCTCCAGCGGCGTCATGCCGTCGACGTCGAGGCCGCGAAGGCGGCGGACCACCTCGGGCTCCGCCGGCGGGTCCGCGAACAGCGTCAACTGCGCCTGCCCGTCCGCGCCGGCGGCGGCCGGCGCGGGACGCCCGCCCCCCCGGGCCAGCTCGTCGCGCTCGAGGCCGTGCAGGAGCTCCTTGGCCCGGGCGACGGTGCGCGCCGGCAGGCCCGCGAGGCGCGCGACCTGGATGCCGTAGCTGTGGTCCGAGCGCCCCGGCTCGACCTTCCGCAGGAAGTGGATCTCGTCCTCCCACTCGCGCGCGACCACGTGGTAGTTGGCCACCGCCGGCAGCACGTCGGCGATGTCGGTGAGCTCGTGGTAGTGGGTGGCGAACAGGGTGCGCGGCCGCGCCGACGGATCGGTGGCGAGGTGCTCGGCGACGGCCCACGCGATGCTCAGCCCGTCGTAGGTGGCGGTGCCCCGGCCGATCTCGTCGAGCAGCACGAGGCTGCGGGAGGTCGCCGCGTGCAGGATGTTGGCCGTCTCCTGCATCTCCACCATGAACGTCGACTGCCCCCGGGCGATGTTGTCCGAGGCCCCGACGCGGGCGAAGATGCGGTCGGTCATCGGCACCTTGGCGCGCTTCGCGGGCACGAACGACCCGACGTGCGCGAGGAGCACGATGAGGGCGGTCTGCCGCAGATAGGTGGACTTGCCGCCCATGTTCGGGCCGGTCAGGATGATCACCTGGTGGGTCGACCCGTCGAGGGTCACGTCGTTGGGGACGAACGCGTGCCCGGCGTGGCGCTCCACCACGGGGTGACGCCCTTCGACGATGACGAGCTCGTCGCCGTCGTGGACGTGCGGCTTGATGTAGTCGTTGACGGCCGCCGCCTCGGCGAGCCCGGCCAGCACGTCGAGGCTCGCCGCCGCCCGGGCCGAGTCCTGGATGGGCGGCGCCGACCCCGCCACCTCGTCCCTGAGCTTCTCGAACAGCTCGATCTCCCGCTCGAGAATCTGCTCGTCCGCCCCCAGCACCTTGTGCTCGTAGTCCTTCAGGGCGGGGGTGACGAAGCGCTCGCCCCCCGCGATGGTCTGCTTCCGGTGGTAGTCGTCGGGGACCGCGTGGAGGTTCGCCTTGGAGACCTCGATGTAGTAGCCGAACACGCGGTTGAACCTGATCTTCAGCGACCCGATCCCGGTCCGCTCGCGCTCGGCCGCCTCCATGGCCGCGATCTGGTCCTTGCCGCCGCGGCTGACGGCGCGAAGCTCGTCCAGCCGCGCATCCACGCCGTCGCGGATGACCCCGCCGTCGCGGGCGAGGGCGGGGGGGGAGTCGCTCACCGTCGCCTCGATGGCGTCGCGCGCCGCCGGCACCTCGTCGAGCTCGGCCGCGAGGCTGCTCGTCAGGGGGGCGTCGAACGCCTGCAGGATCGCCTTGAGTCGGGGGACCGCGGCGAGGGACCGCTGCAGCGCGAGGAGGTCCCGCGGGCCGGCCGTGCCCATCGCGGCCCGCGCGACCAGGCGCTCGACGTCCTGCACGGGCTTGAGGGCCTCGCGGAGCTTGGCCCGCTCCGTCGAGCGGAACGCGAGCTCCTCGACCGCGTCGAGGCGGTTCCGCACCCGTTCGAGATTCACGAGGGGGCGCAGCAGCCAGCTCCGCAGCAGGCGGCTTCCCATGACCGTCACGGTGTGGTCGAGCTCGCCGAGCAGCGAGCCCGGGCGCCCTCCCTCGGCCGACCGGACGACCTCGAGGTGTCCCAGGGTGGCGGGGTCGACGATCAGCGCGTCGGCGGACTCGCGGAAGGTGATGCCGCGGACGTGGGCGAGGCGGCCGCGCTGCGTCTCGCCGAGGTACTGGACGAGGGCCCCGGCGGCGACGACGGCGGCGGGACGATCGCGGAGTCCGAAACCGTCGAGCCCGGTCGTCCCGAACTGCCCGGTCAGCGCCTCCCGGGCGCGGCTCACGTCGAAGGTCCACGGGTCGAGGGGCGTGACCGCCGCGGGGGCGGGATCCGGCAGCAGGGGAGCGACGTCGAGGCCCTCCGGCGCCACCACCTCTCGCGGCCGCAGCACCGCCATGTCGTCCGCGAGGGCCTGGCGCCCGGTGTCGCCGGCGTACTCCGCCGCCACGAAGGCGCCGGTCGAGACGTCGAGCAGCGCCATGCCGTAGCGGTCCCCGGCCCCGGCCGTCCCGGGGGGGAGGACGGCGATCCCCAGCAGGAACGCCGGCTCCCGGTCGTCGAGATAGGCGGTGTCGGTGAAGGTCCCGGGGGACACGACCCGCACCACTTCGCGCTGCACCACCCCCCGGGCCTTCCGGGGGTCCTCGACCTGCTCGCAGATGGCGACGCGGAACCCCTTCTGCACGAGCCGGGTGAGGTAGGTGTCGGCCGCGTGGTGGGGCACGCCGCACATCGGAATCGCGCCGCCCGCCGCGTCCTTGGATCGGGACGTCAGGGTGAGATCGAGGGCCCGCGCCGCGGTGACGGCGTCTTCGTAGAACATCTCGTAGAAGTCGCCCATGCGGAAGAAGACGATCGCGTCGCGGTGCCGGCGCTTCGCGTCGAGGTACTGGCGCATGGCGGGCGTCGGGGCCCGCACGGCGGCGGCGCTGTCCGTCGTGGAGGGGGTCACGGGGCCAATCGGGGGAGCGGAGCGACCCGGACGCCGCCGGACGGCGGGGTGCGGCGGCCGGCGGATCGTGCGAGTATAGAGAGCGCGCCGGGAGCCCGTCAAGGCGCCGAGGGGACCGGATCGTGCTCACGCTGGCCGTCGACACCACCACCGCTCGAGGCAGCTTCGCGCTGGCGCGGAACGGGCGCGTGATCGGGGAGACGTTCGGCGAGGCCGGCTCGACCCACGGCGAGCGGTTGCCGGGGGAGCTGCGCGCCCTGCTGGGGCGGCAGGGGATGACGACGGCCGACGTGGATCGGTACGCCGTGGCCCTCGGACCGGGATCGTTCACCGGACTGCGCGTGGGGATCGCGACGGTCCAGGGGCTCGCCCTCGCGCACGGCCGGCCCGTGGTCGGAATGCCCGTCCTCGACGTTCTGGTCGACGTCGCGGCGCAGGCGGCCGGCACGGGAGCGACCCCCGACCTGATCGTGCCGTGGGTGGATGCCAGGCGCGGAGAGGTGTTCAGCGCCCTCTACGAGCCGGCCCCGGCGCCGGCCGGGCCGGTGGGCGCCGAAGCGGCCGCGGGCGCGGGCTGGCGCGTGACGGAGGCCCCGATCTCGGCCGTCCCGGCCACGGTGCTGGACGGCTGGGCCCATCGTTTGCGCCACCGCTCGGCCTGGGTCATCGGAGACGGCGTCGCGGCCAGCCGCCCGCTCCTCGACGCGCGGCTGGGCGCCGGGTCGCGGCGGCTCGACGAGGTCCCATCGCTGGCGCGGGCGATGGCCGCTATGGCCGTGCTGGCGCCTTGGCGCGAGCGGGCGGGAGCTCCGCATGCCCTCCGGCCCGTCTACGTGCGGCGTCCCGACGCCGAGCTCGCGCGTGAACGCCGCCGACAGGCGTCCGCGCCGTAGTACGGCGGACGCTTGTCGGGTCCGTCGGGCGCCCGGCGGGGCCGCCGAGTGACGATTGGCGGGCGAGGAGTCTGCGCCGTGGCGCGGCACGGACGCCCGGGGGCCGGTTGGGCGCCGGGCGGAGACGTCAGGCGACAATCGGCCGGCCGGGGAAGGCGGCCCGAATGCCGCCGCGGCCCGTCACCGGTCGAGAGGCGCCCTGCCGGCGGTCGAGTCCTCCCGCCTGCCCCGCAGACCCGCTGTCGCCTATACAGGGCATCCGAACTTGTGTTACCTTTTCATTCGGTACGAGTGCATCCGGACATGCGGCCCCGCCTTTCGTACCGCGCCTTCCAGGAGGTGGCATGGCACAGGACTCGCAGCAGTTGAGAGAGCACCTTCTCCAGACCGACAGCGGGTTTCGCCAGCTCGCGGAGCAGCATCAGGAGCTCGACGCCCGCCTCGACGAGTTGTCCCGCCTGGATTACCTGTCGCAACCGGAACGAATCGAAGCGGCCAACCTCAAGAAGCGGAAGCTCCGACTGAAGGACCGGATGTACGACATCCTGCGCCGGCACGCGGACCCCCAGACCGCGTGACGCTGCGGCCCCGGCGGCTTCATTCTCATGTCCATCGACCGGGCAGGCGTACCGTTCATCGGTCTTGCGTTCGTCCCGTCGCTGGCCTGCCTGGCCGCCGGACTGCCGCTTCCGGCCCTGCTCCTGTGCATTCCCGGGCTCCTCGTCGCACTCTTCTTCCGGGATCCGCCCCGCGAGCCGCCGTGCGAGCCGGGTGCGGTCGTGGCGCCGGCGGACGGGCGCGTCCTGTTCGCGGGCGCAGCGGAGGCGTCCGGCGCGCCCCCGGGGGCGTGGCTGCAGGTCAGCATCTTCCTGTCCCCCCTCGACGTGCACGTGAACCGCGTGCCGATAGGCGGGCGGGTCACCCGGGTGGAGCGTGTTCGCGGCACGTTTCTGCCCGCCTATCGCCCCGGGGCCGGCGCGAGCAACGAGCGGTCCGAGATCTGGGTGGACCACGGGGGGCGCACCGTCGTGTTTCGACAGGTGGTGGGGGCGCTGGCGCGCCGCGTCGTGTGCCGGGTGACGCCGGGAACCGACGTACGCACCGGCCAGCGTTTCGGTATCATGAAGTTCGGTTCGCGGATGGACGTGTTCGTGCCCGCCGACGCCACCCTCGTCGCCGCCCGGGGCGATCGGGTCCGGGGGGGCGAGACGGTGGTGGCCCGGCTCGGGTCCGCCGGGGGGCGCGGGACTCCCGCTTCATGAGGCCCCGCGCGCGATCGCGGGCCCCCGCCGGCGGGCGGAGCGTCATCATGCCGAGAGTGCTCGCGGTGCTTCGCAACAAGCGCCGGACGCAGCGTTTGCGCCGCAGCGTCTACCTGTTGCCGAGCATGTTCACGGTCGGCAACCTGTTCTGCGGCTACGCCTGCATCGTCCACGCGATGCGGGGCGACTACGAGACCGCGGCCGTCTTCGTGGGCGTGGCCACCGTGCTCGACGTGCTCGACGGCCGCATCGCGCGGCTCGCCGGGGCGGAGAGCGAGTTCGGCGGCGAGTTCGACTCGCTGGCCGACGTCATCTCGTTCGGCGTGGCCCCCGCCGTGCTCGTGTTCGCGTGGGGGCTCGAGCCGCTCGGCCGTCTCGGCTGGGCGGTGGGGTTCCTCTACGTCACCGCGACCGCGCTGCGGCTGGCGCGCTTCAACGTGCAGCCGAACAGCCCCGACAAGCGCTACTTCGCGGGCATGCCGAGCCCCGCCGCGGGGGGGGTGCTGGCCGCCACGGTGTTCGCGTGGCCGGGCGGCCTGGGCATCGCCCAGGCGCCGGCGGTCGCGCTGCTGGTGGTGCTGGTGCCCGCGCTCCTGATGGTCAGTCGCATCCGCTTCCGCAGCTTCGGGGCCCTCATCGTGCAGCCGCGCCGCTCGTCGGTCGGCCTGCTCCAGTTCGCCATCCTCGTGGCGGCCATCGCCGTCCAGCCCCAGCTCGTCCTGTTCCTGATGGCGTACGCCTACCTCGTCTCCGGCCCCATCGGCTACCTGGTGGGCCGCGCGCACCGCGCGCCGGGGCGCCACGACGACCAGAC
>JAJEEA010000160.1 GCA_022821235.1 Vicinamibacteria bacterium | reverse complement strand
GATCAGCCCGTCCTGGAAGGTGACGATGCGGTGCCACTCGGTCTTGTCGACCCGCTCGCCGCTCTGCTTGTTGATGTAGGACTCGTCGGTCGCGACCGACAGGTTGGCGACGCGCCCCCCGCTGGTCAGGTGGTTGACGGTCACGTCGGCGCCGAGGCGGCCGATGAGTTCCACGCGGTTCAGTCCGAAAGCCATAGCTGTGCTCCTTGGTTGGTTGTGTTGACGATGGGTTGCGAACGGCTGGAGTCCGGGTCGATCTCTCTCCCCGGCCCCCCGCCGTTCACATCTCCTTCCGCTTCCCTCCAACTCCCGTGCGGCAGCGGTTCGCGGTCCGGGCAGCGCCGTGTCCGGTCGTCGGCCAGCGCGTCGCGCACGCTTTGGACATCCAGGCCGAGGTCGGCCAGCAGGTTGCAGGCGGAGGGATCGATGGGATCGGTGTCGGGTTCGAAGAGGTACATGCCGGGTCTCCTGGGGACGCCGGCGCGAGGGAGACCGCCTCCCTCTCGTCCGCCGGGCGTTCGCCCGGCTCATCGCGGTTCTCCGCCTCGAACGGCGGGACTCAGGCCGCGCGGCGGATGGCCCTCAGGTGCTCGCACACGGCGCGCGGGGTCAGCGTGCCGAGGTTGAACGCCGGGATGCCGCGTTCCGCCGCGATGCGCAGCGCCATGCCCGTGCCGCCGGTAATCGCGCCTTTGGGACTCCAGGCCACTACCGCGTCGACGGGTCGGTCGAGTCCGGGGCCGAGGATGACGGCGGCGTTGCGGGCATGGAGCTTGCGCACGGCCGGCGAGCAGCGGTTCCAGGCGGGATGCAGGCGCTCGGCGATGGCCAGGCCTGCGGCGAGTTCGGCAGGCTCGGGCACGCGGCAGTCCGGCCCCCTCAACCCGTTGTAGCCGGGCCAGGGGAGATGGATCGTGCGCCGGTTTTCGGGCGTCCCGCTGGCGAACGCCGCGTCGGCCCCGTGCGCGCCACCGGTCGACAGACGCCAGCCGGCGCGCGCGAGCCAGGCCGCCATCGTCGTCATGTCGTCGAGCACGCGTTGCGGGGTTGCGCGGGCGCCGATGCCGGCGTAGGTGGGTGCGTTCATGTCGCGGTCTCCGGTGGTTGCGATGCCGGCCGCGGACCTCCCTCCCGTCCCGCGGCTCTCGCCCGTCCCCGCCCGGACTCGAACTCCGACGGCTAATGCCAGGGCTCGTCGCCGGGCTCGCCGTCCCCGTCGCGCATGGAGCCGGCGACCATCGCGCTCCACGCCTCGCGGTCGAGCCCCAGGCGGCGGTTGAGCTTGTCGCAGATCGACAGCGCGTCGTCGAGGTCGAGCGCGATCAGCGCCGTGGGGACATGGCCGGTGAGCCCCTCGATGACGATGCGGATCTGCTGCACGTCGGTCTCGGCGTCGTAGGCGGGGCAGAAGCAGAAGTTGGGGTGGTCCGGCAGGGTTTGCGCGGTCATGGAAGAATCTCCGTGGCTGTGGGGCGGGTGGACAGGATGCCGCCGACCGGCCGACGGGGGAACCGCGGGCGGGCCGGCGATACGGATGGGGGCCGCCCGCCGGCGATACGTATGCGCCGGGCGAACGCGCGGTCGCCTGAGCCCGGGAAGGCCGGCTTGGGCGGGGTCAGCCGGTATCGGCGGCGACGCGCAGCTTCGCGCCCGCATTCGATCGCGGCGGCCGGATGACGATGTCGACGTCGCGCCCGAGCGCGTTCAGCAGGCGGAACAGCCGCTCAAGAGAATACTCGCGGAAGTCGCCCCGGAGCAGTTTGGAGACGTCGGGCTGGGACAGACCGAGCAGCCGCCCGGCCTCGGCCTGGGTGATGCCGCGCCGGCGTACGAGGGCGTCGATTCGGCCGACCAGTTCGGCCTTCAGCAGGTGCGCATCGGCGTCGGGGCGGCCGAGGTCCGCGAAGACGTTGCCGCTGCCGGGTTCGACGTTCGGGTCGGATGGGGTCATGGGTCTATCCTCCGCCATGCGTTTCGTGGTGATGGCGCTCGGCCGCGCGCAGCCGGCGCCGGACAAGCTCGAGTTCCCGTTTCGGCGTGGCGATGCCCCGCTTCGCCTTCTTCTGGAAGGCGTGCAGGACATAGACGGCGGATTCGAACCGGACGGTGTAGACCGCCCGGTACGAGTCGCCGCCGTGGCGCGCCACGACCTCCAGGACGCCGGAGCCGAACCCCTTCAGGCGCTTGGCGTCGCGGTGGCGGTGGCCGGCCTGGGCCTGGTAGAGCGCAAAACCGATGCGGTCCTGCACGGGAGCCGGGAACCGCGTCAGGTCCCCTTTGCTCGAACCGGTCCATTGGAGGGGTTTCAACATGGCGTCATTCGTTCCGAATTATAGGGGTTTCACCATATTGCACAAGGTCGGCACGGACCGCCGTCACGCGGCAACCGGCCAGCGTTCCATCACGCGGCCGAGCGCCTCGGCGTTCGGCGCGAACGTCCGCGCCCGGTAGGAGATGATCTCGACCGCGCAGCCCATCCGCTTGAGCGCCGGCAGATCGGTGTCGGCGGGCCCCTCGATCTCGACGCGGTCGGCGCCCATCAGTCTCCGCCGGACGGCACGCCAGCCGTTGGCGAGCGGTAGCGCGGCGCCGCGCCCCAGGACCGCCTCGAATGCCTCGGCCCCGGTCAGCGCAACGACGCCGCCGAGCCCGAAGTTCGCGCGCACGGCGCGGACCTGCTCGGCGTCGAGCACGCGCCCGATCAGCGCCTCGCCGGGCCGGGTGCCCCCCGCAAGGGGGTCGGTGGCGAGCCGGCGCACGCGCAGGTTCTCCGCGGGCAGGCGGTCCCAGACCGGCAGCAGGAGCCCGGTCGCCAGCCAGAACCGCGACTCGCGGTGCGTAGGCAGCGCCGCGACCTCGGCGTCCCAAAGGCTGCGCCACTCGGCTTCCGGGGCGCGGCGCCAGTGCGAGGCGTTCAACTCGGCGCGCGCCATCGACTCCCGCGCGGCGGGGCGCACGAGCCGTATTCTCTCCTGCACCCCGCCGTCGTCGAACAGCCTTGAT
>JAJEEA010000552.1 GCA_022821235.1 Vicinamibacteria bacterium | reverse complement strand
GGACAAGGCGATCGAGCTGGCCGAGTCGCGGGGCGCGCCGCGCGGGGCGCCGACCCCGCTCAAGCCGGCGCACGAGCTGTATGGCGAGATCCTGCTCGAGCTGGGTCGGCCTGCTGAAGCCGTCGAACAGTTCAAGCGCTCGCTGCGGCGCACGCCGAACCGTTCGCTCTCGCTCCGCGGGCTCGCCCGCGCCGCCGTGGCCGCCGGCGATCCGGACACCGCGCGCGCGCAGTACGCGCAGCTCGCGGCTCAGTGGCGCGGCGCGGAGGACGCGCCGACCGTCGAGGAAGCGCGGCAGTTCCTGAAGGACCACTAGCGGCGAGCGAGCGGAAACTGCGCCCAGAGTGGATACGCACGAAACATCCCGCTGCGGGCGGTGCTCGAGCGGGCTCGGGTGCAGACCCAGTGCAGACCGGCGCGCGCGAAGTGGTCTTCATCGGCGCCGACAAGGCCCCGAGTCGGTCGGCTTCCGCGGCGGGCCTGCGAGACGACCAGGCGTTTGCTCCGCAGCCTCTCGCCGTCGGACGGGCTGGAGTCGGCACCGCTCCTGCGTACGCGTTGAGCGGGAGCCGCTGACCCGCGAGCAGGGGGCGCCGATCCGGCTCGTCGTCCCGGACTGGTGTGGGGTGTCCAACGTCGATCTCCAGCTTTTCGGGGTCGGCTGACGGATACTCGAGACTCAGCCTCGGCTCCCTGTGATTCCCACGGCCGCGCCGAATAGGCGGAGGAGTTGAACGACGGCGTAGGGAGTCAGAACGACGCCCCAGACACCCAGTCGCCGGTCCACGAACAGGTCTCTCAAGAGCAACCCCGACAGGTGGACCGGCCCCCCTTCATGGGGCGAGTAGAACAAGAATGCCAGTACCGGCAGGCAGACACTCCAGCCCCCGACCAGAACGACGATCAGCAGGCACTCGCGGATGAGGGTCTTTGTGGCCACTGCAGCCCCCGATCAGAAACGACGATCAGCAGGCACTCGCGGATGAGGGTCCTTTTGTTCACTACAGGGCCGCGCCATGAGCGAACCCGTCCGTGGAAACCTCCACGCGCTCGACGCGCCCGCGGCCCGACCAGGCGATGTCCCCGAATCTGCCGATAGCCGCGGTCGCCGAGCCCTTGGGCGCCCGCCGGATGGGTGATCACCGACTTCGCCTCCGTCGTGAAGGCGAACTGGCGCGCCCGTCCGTCCGCATCCCGCCTCACTGGTCGATCCGATCCAGCGCCTCCGGGATATGCGCGTTCTCGGCCCGGATCCGGGCGTCGGTATTCAGGAACTTCCAGGTCCATAAGCTATCATAGCCAAACTATCCTCACGGCCGGCTTGAACCGCTCGAAGGGGAGCGTTTCGCGGAGGAGGACGAACTCCAGGCTCTCTGGAGAGCCGGGCATGCGCGGCGCACCATCGCCTGCACCTTCGTCGTGGCTCTCGCCGCTCTGCTGATGCAGTGTGCACCCGGGCCGGCTCTGCTCACGCATCTGCCGGCCGGGCAGACCAGCGTATTCAAGGACTGTGCCGACTGCCCGGAGATGGTCGCCCTGCCCGAGGCCGACGTGGCCCTCGGCCGGTTCGAGGTGACCGTGGAGGAGTGGAGGGCCTTCGCCGAGGCGGCACCGGATGCCGCCAAAGCGCGTTGCACGCGTCGGACTTGGCGGGTTCGTGACTGGCAGCACACCGGGTACATTCAGACCGTGCGGCATCCGGTCGCGTGCGTGAGCTGGACCGAAGCGCAGGCGTACGCGGAGTGGCTGTCGCTGGAGACGGGCCACCAGTACCGTCTGCCGACCGACGCGGAGTGGAGCCGAGCCGCAGCCGGCAGCGGCAAGGGCTGCTCCACGGATGGGGGCGCCGATGGCACCGACCGAGGAACGTGCGTGGTCGGCTTCTTCTCAGCCCCGACGGAAGCCTGCCTCTACGACATGGAGGGCAATGTCGCGGAGTGGACGGACAGTTGCTGGGGCATGGACTGCAGACGAAAGGTGGTACGCGGCACTTCGTGGCGGAACCCTGGCGGGCCTGGCGGTGGAATGTGGTGGCGGCGGGACGAGCGCCGGGATGCGCGACGGGGACTGTTCCCGACTACGGGAACGAACTGGCTTGGCTTCCGTGTCGCCAGGACTCTTTCTCCCGTGTTTACAGACATTTGCCGCGATGTCAGAGCACGGCCGGGGACACTAGCTCACTAGCTGCGACGGACACCCCGTCAGCGCGGGGAGGTTCTCAGAGCGTTTTCCGGAAGCCACCGGATCGCTCGCCGCCGGCTCGCCTGGGCCAGCTCCGGCCCCTCGTTGCGACGGACACAACCGCGCCCCGAAGGCCCCGCATGGGGGAGATGGCGACAATGTCGCGGTTGACCCGATCCGCCGAACTTGTTGACACTGGTGATCGATTTCATCGGAATGCGCAGCCTGATCGAGCTCGGGACGTTTCGCCGTGCGCGGCGTCGTGCAATGGTACGAATCGCGGCGCTGGTGGCTGCCGCGTTCTGGGGAGCGTTCACTGTCGACGTAGGTGCGCAGGACGGCGCCGTGTTGGATCGGACGGCGCTGGAAGCGCTGTACGACGCGACCGGCGGCGAAGGCTGGACTGACAACACGAACTGGAAGACGGCAGCGGCGCTGGACACCTGGTTCGGCGTGACGACCGACGACGCCGGCCGGGTCACGGAGCTGGAGCTCGGCCAGAACGGGCTGACGGGCTCCCTGCCGCCCGCGCTGGGAAGCCTGGCGAGCCTCGGGCGGCTGTCCCTCCGGGGGAACGAGCTGACCGGCCCCATCCCCGGCGAGCTGGGGAACCTGGCGAACCTGGAGAGCTTGACCCTCTCGATGAACGGGTTCAGCGGCCCCATCCCGGGCGAGTTGGGAACGCTCGCGCGACTGGCGCGGCTGTCGCTCTGGGGGAACGAGTTGACCGGTCCGGTGCCGGCGTGGCTGGGGAACCTGACCCGCCTCCAACGGCTGGACCTCTGCTGCAATGCCCTGGCCGGCCGGGTCCCCGGCAGCCTGGGAAGCCTGCCTGACCTCGAGCTGCTGGACGTGTCCTACAACTGGGGCCTGTCGGGGCCGCTCCCGCCCGAGCTGCGGCACACGAGTCTCGACGAGATGGACGTCTTCGCCACCCCGGTGTGCGCGCCCGCCGCCTGGGAGGACTGGCTGGAGACCCTCGTGTTCCACGGACGACTGTGCGAGACGGCGACGGACGCCACGATCGACGTGGCGATCGTCTATACGCCGGCCGTGCGTGCGGTGTTCGCCAACATCGAAGCCGTGATCGACCTGATGGTCCACGAGACCAACCAGGCCCTTGGAGCGAGCGGGGTGCCGCATCGCATCGCACTCGTGGAGAGGTCCGAGGTGCAGTACGCCGAGTCGGGCGACCTCCGCGACGATCTGCGCCGGCTCGCGAGTCCTTCGGACGGCTACATGGACGAAGTGCACGCTCTGCGCGACCGGGTCGGGGCGGACCTCGTGCACCTGCTCGTCTACGAGCTGGAACCCGAAACCTGCGGCTTGGCCATGCTCCGGGGTCCGTTCAGCGTCACCCAGCGATCCTGCGGGGGCGGCAGACTCTTCGCGCATGAGCTCGGGCACAACCTGGGGCTGCTGCACGACAGGTACCAAAGGCTCCACCACGAGATCGGGCCGTACCCGCATCCGGCGCACGGCTACGTGAACCAGCAGGGGCTCGCGCAGGACCGTTCTTCGGCCAGGCGCTGGCGTACGATCATGGCCTACCCGGCGCAGTGCGAGTACTACTTTTTCTCCTGTCGGCGGTTGCTCCGCTTCTCGAATCCGCGCCAGACCCTGAACGACGACCCGATGGGCGTCGCCTACGGCGCCGGCGGCTCCGGACTGACCGGACCGGCCGATGCGGCGAGTGTCCTCGTCCACACCGGTCCGGCCGTGGCCCGGTGGCGGAAGCGTCCGTCCCGCGACACCAACCGGCCGCCCGCCCTGGTGGGAACGCTGCCGGATCGTTCATTGCCGGCGCCGCCCGCCATGCTGACGCTGGACGTTGCGCGGGTGTTCGCGGACCCCGATGGCGACGTGCTGACCCTTGCCGTTTCGTCGTCGGCGCCTGACGTGGCGACGGTGGGTCTGGCTGGCGCCCGCCTGACGCTCACCTCGGTGGGGGCGGGCACGACGACGATCGGGGTGATCGCGACCGACCCGGGCGGTCTGAGCGCCGCCGCCTCCTTCACCGCGACGGTGGGGAGGCCGGGGACCTTCACCGACGACCCGATCCGGCCGGGATCGACGCCGGTCAGGGCCATCCACTTCGCGGAGTTGCGCACGCGCATCGACGCCCTGCGGAGAAGGGCGTCTCTGGCGCCGTTCGTCTGGACGGATCCCGTCCTCACCGTTGGCGCGACGCCGGTCAGGCTGGCGCATCTGCTCGAGCTCCGTGAGGCGCTCGCTGCCGCATACGTAGCGGCGGGGCGCGGGGCGCCGGCCTGGACCGACACGGCGCCGACGGCGGAGACGACCCTGATCAGGGCGACCCACCTGAATGAGCTGCGGGCCGCGGTGATCGCGCTGGAGTGGAATGCTGTCCGTTCTTGACCCGCCGACACGGCCCGATCAACCGCAGCAGGAATGCACTCATGGGGACGGTTGCGGCTGAATGGATGAGCGGCGACGGCGTTTGCGCTGCTGCTGAGTGAGCTCGGCCCTCGCGCCGGCGGTAGCAGCGGCCCTCAACGACGAGGGATCTCGACGTGGTGGGGGATCTGACACGACGAGGCGGCAGTGGTTGGCGTCGAGCGTGGCCCCTGAGGCGGGGCACAAGCATCGAGCCGGGGCTGGCTTAGCTAGCTTTCCCGGGTCTGCGGCTCGTGCCGGCCGCGGCTGGCCGAGCTCGTGCAGGGGCCCCGTAGCGGCCGCGCACCGTTGGCGGGAGGGGCTGTTCTTCGCCTCCCTCGTCGCGGCGCTGCTACACGCAACACCGCGGCGTCAGGTACGCCGACATCGCCCTCGGCGACGTCGGTTCGCGGCGGTCGCCGGCGCGTGCCGTCACCGTTCGATCACGGCGGAATCGCCATCGACCGAGAACCGGACCTTCCGAACCGGGGCAGGGCAAGGAGGAGCAGGACGATGAATCGACGATCGTCTCGGCGCGGCCGGGTCTCCGCCGTCGCGGCGGGATCGTGGTGTGCACGAAGTGTACGGATCGGTCTGCTGGCGGTCGCCGGCGCGCTCGTCCCGGGTGACGAGGCTCGCGGTCAGGTGGGGGTGGAGTCGGACCGGGAAGTGCTCGAGGCGTTCTACCACGCGACCGGCGGGCCCGACTGGTTCTTCAGCACCAACTGGCTGAGCGACGAGCCGCTCTCGGCGTGGTACGGGGTGACCACGAACGAAGACGGCCGCGTGGTGCAACTCGTCCTGCAGAACAACAACTTGAGCGGGCCGATCCCGCCCGAGCTGCCGCGCTTGACCAGACTCTGGAACCTGTCGCTCTTCGGGAACCAGTTGAGCGGGCCGATTCCGCCCGAACTCGGCCAGTTGACCAGCCTCGTCAACCTGCAGCTCCACGGGAATCAGTTGAGCGGGCCGATTCCGTCCGAACTCGGCCAGTTGACCAGACTCGAATTCCTGACTCTCGTCAAGAACCAGTTGAGCGGCCCGATCCCGCCCGAGTTGGGTCAGTTGTCCAGCCTCATGAACTTGTCGCTCGACGAGAACCAGTTGAGCGGGCCGATCCCACCCGAGCTGCTGCGGTTGACCAGACTCCGGTGGCTGGGTCTCTCCGCAAACGAGTTGACCGGGCCGATCCTGCCCGAACTCGGCCAGTTGGCCAACCTCGAATTGCTGCAGCTCGGCTGGAACCGGTTGAGCGGGCCGATCCCACCGGAGTTGGGCCGGTTGACGGCACTCCAGGTTCACCTGGATCTGGCGGGCAACCGGTTGACCGGGCCGATCCCGCCCGAGCTGGGCCGGTTGACGAGCCTCGAACGCCTGTCGCTGCAGAACGGCCGGTTGAGCGGGTCGATCCCGCCCGAGCTGGGGCGGTTGACCAGGCTCATCTGGTTGTCGCTCAGCGGGAACCAGTTGGGCGGGCCGATTCCGGTGGAGCTCGGGAACCTCACCGCGCTGACCAATCTGCTGATCGACAGCGATACCGGGCTCTGTCTGCCTCCGGAGATCCAGGACACGGTGTTCGGACAACTGGCGCTCGACAAGGGTGTTCCCTTGTGCGCCGCGGTGACGGCACTCCCGCCGGCGACGTTGTGGGTGCTGGCGCTCGCCCTCGTCGTGCTCGGGTTGCGCCGGCGCGGAATGGAACGGCAGCGGGCTGCGTGATGGCCGAGGCACCGGCCTCAGCCTCCTGGGCGTCTTCGACTCCGAAACGCCGGCGGGGCCGGGTCCTCGCCCCGTGATGGCGTCGCCTCGGTCCTATGGCTATCCCATTTTTCGAACAGTCGTTCACTAACGTGATTAAAGAGACATGAGCCCTAGAAATCGTCCCAACTTCAACCCGACCAGCGGGTTGACCCCGATCGGCAGGGGCCCGGCGGGGGAGCGGCCCGGATCGGCTCCGGAGAGGAACGCGGCCGGGTCCTCCGAGGGCTCCGAGGCCGGCGCTTCGGGGACTCTTCGCCCCCGGAACACGCGCCGCGTCCGCGGCGGCCACGGGCGGGTTCGGAGGTTCGCCGGCCGACGGTCGACGAGCTCGTCGCGCCCCTCGGCCACCCCGGCCTCGTCGCCGGCAGCGACGTCGCGCCGGCGTCCGCGGCCGAGCGCGTCGCCGGCTTCGGGACGGATGCCTCCATCTGGTCCGGACCCGCCGCGTCCGTCACGGGCCCAGATGTCGAAACCGGACGTCCTCGCGACCGCGCCGGCCGGCGATGTCGGGCAGCGGGTCGAGGTTCTCGCCGCGTCGGCCCGGGGCAGGACGTTCGCGTCGGCGCCGGGCGACCTCGTCGTCGCCGGCGGGTGAGGATTCCCAGGTGCCCGCGAAGCCCCGGTGGCTCCTCGCCATCCCCGACGCCATCCGCCAGCTCGAGCAGCTGACCGGCCGCTCCTCACCCGGCGCGACATCGAGCGGCTCTTCGGCGTCGGCAAGGTGCGCGCCGCCACCCTCATGACGACCTTCGGGGCCGAGCTCGTCGGCAACCAGAAGACACTCCCGCGGACGAAGCTCCTGCAGCAGCTCAAGAACGCCGCGAGCGCCTGGCCTCCGCATTCCCAGAAGGCCCGGCTGACCGGGGTCCGGTTCAAGGTGCCCGTCGAGAGCATGAGCGCGAAGCTGCCGAACCTGCCCGACGGGGTGTCGGTCGAGCGCGGGCGGGGAAGAACGACCAGGCCTGGGTCGAGCAGAAGAACGGCGCGGTCGTCCGTCGACTGGTCGGGTACGGCCGTCTGGAAGGCCTGGCCGGCGCCGAAGCGCTGGCGCGTCTGTACTCGGCGGCGCGCCTGTTCGTGAACGTGTTCCAGCCGTCGTTCAAGCTCGCGGAGAAGACCCGGGTCGGCGCCCGCGTCCACAAGCGCTACCACGCTCCGGCGACGCCGTGTGCGCGGTTGCTCGCCTCGGACCCGGTCCCCGCCCCGATGAAGGACCGTCTGCGGGTGCTGGCCGGCATCCTGGACCCACTCGGGTTGCTGGACGAGATCCGTGCGATTCAACATCATCTCGCCGGACTGGCCGCGGGCTCGACGGTCCATCCGATGCCGCAACGCGATGCCGACCTCGACGGCTTTCTGCGGGGCTTGGCGCTGGCCTGGCGCGCCGGCGAGGTGCGGCCGACGCACCGGCCCCGCAAGAGACCGCCTCGGCACTGGCGTACCCGGAAGGACCCGTTCGAGACGACGTGGCCTCGTGTCGTCGAGTGGCTCGAGGCGGAACCGCATCGGACGGCGAAGGAGCTCTTCGGCCGTCTGCGGCGGGAGCACCCGGGGATGTTCCTCCCGGGCCAGCTCCGGACTCTGCAGCGCCGCGTCAAGGACTGGCGGCGTCTCGCCGCCCGCCGTCTCGGGTTCGCCGATCCGACCGGAGCATCGCACGGCGTTGCTGCGTCACCGAACCCGGACGCCGATTCGAGCCACTTGGCTTCCGACTCGGCACCATCGATTCTGACCCGGGAGGTCGGGGCCGCGTAGCTGCGGGCCGGCCAGCGTGTCAATGCGCTGCGCGCATCCTCCGCTTCGCTACGGCCCGCTGGGTGACACGCCGTCCGTCCCCGCCGCTCAGATTGCAGTTATGGGCCT
Source organism: Vicinamibacteria bacterium (assembly GCA_022821235.1). Lineage (GTDB taxonomy): Bacteria > Acidobacteriota > Vicinamibacteria > Vicinamibacterales > UBA8438 > JAJEEA01. The sequence goes on along the minus strand of JAJEEA010000552.1, from coordinate 13,423 downwards.
TGCGGCCCGGCCTGGACGGGGCGTCCCGGCCGTCCATGACGATCACGGGACGCGGCAGACCGCCGGATTCCCGGATGGCGCGCCGGACGGGAGCCGGTTGGAGTCGGACGTCAACGTGGCGACGAGATGGTGGGCTTGGCAGCCGCGTGGAGCGCATGGCGCCGCCTGCGCGGGAGACTTCGGGAAGGCGATGGGCCGCCCGCCAGGGGTCGGGGCGGTCGTGCCGCTCGACCCGGACCAACGCCAATGCGGACCCTCGGCTCCCGGAGCACGCCGCGTGCCGCAGCGTGCTCCTGACTCTCCGGCTCGCTGGCCGGCGGTACCGCAACCCGCCAGCCTTCCGCAGCTCCTGGTAACGCGTCTTCCGCTCCGTGTTCGTCAACACCACAAGGCAATCCGACACCGTTACGTAACGAACCCGGGGAACACGGCGAACGGTCGCCACGCCCTCCCGTCGTTGAACCATGCAGGGCACTATAACGCTACGTTGACGCCTACAAGGCTCGACCGGCGACGTCTGGCTATTCCAACGCCACCACGGCGGCCCGCAATTCCATCAGGTGCGCCGCCCGGATCACGGTCGCCCCCCCAGCGGCGACGTGTCCGTCCACCGCGGCGCCGGCCCGACCCGACGCCGTATATGCCGCCGCGAGCGCCGACCGCAGCTCCAGCAAATGCACGAGCTCGACCCGCGTCACCCCCGGCCTCAGGTGCCGGTCCGCCCAAGCGAACGGCTTCAGCCCCACCGCCGCCCTGCGGGCGTCGATCCTCTCCCGCAGCTCCTCGAAGCGCAGCGCCCTGATCGGCGTCTCCCCGGCCCTCAGCGGATCATCGGTGAAGGGCCACACCCGGGTGGACACCGGCTTTTCGAGTCCGCGAGGCCAAGTCCCGCAAAGTCGCCATTTTGTCGCTATATAGCTCGTCTGGATCACCCACATGTCATATCAAATGATCTACTCTGGCTTGTTGCAGTCGCTCCATCCCCCCAAGCCGGCGGGGGGCGCGATCCGAGCCGCCGCGCGCCGACTCGACTCGCCGACGAGGACACCAGTCAGAGCCGGCAGACGCTACGTGAGGAGGCCGTGCCATGAGCCCACGATATCCTTCTTCCCTGCCGACGCCGATTATCGGCGGCAGGCTCCCCCGGCGGCGGCTCCGTCGGCGCGGGGCCCCGACACGCGCATGCGATCCCGACCAGCATGGCAACTGGAATGGCAGCGCCACGCATACGCCGCCGGCACCGGCGGCCCCACCCTGCTGCAGTTCTCCGTCTGACCCGTGCTCCCACCCGCGCCGTCCGCTACTCGCGCCGCGCGGACGACCCCCTCGCCTCCTCCCCGCCCGGCTGCCACGAAGACCGCTCGCCGCCTGGTACTGCCCACTTCTCCTCCTGTTGCTGATCGCCGCCACGCCAGCGGCCAGCCAGTCCCCTCGCCGAACCCTCCCCTCAACCTCCGCCTCACGGCCCCGCCCCCACCGGCATCCATGCAACCCCGGTTCCCGCAGGGCAGACCGCTCAACCGCCGCTCTGGCGAACACCGCCCCCGGTCCGCCTCGGGGCAGAGCTCGATCGCGCTCCGGAACCGGTCCGCCCCGACCAGGCGATTCGAGCACCCGTCTCCCGACCGCCACGTCACCCTCGCTTCGATGCGGCCCGCCTCCCATCGTCGCCCCCCTTCGCGGCCGACGAGGCGTGCCGACTACGGGAATCCGACGTCGACTCGGGCCCCCGATTGGTGGCGTGGCTTCAGTCCCTCGCGCCCGGCACGTCATGCATGAACTGGGTGTTCGACGGCCCCCCGCATCTCATCCAGGCCGCTCTTGGGGACGAAGACAACGTGATTCATGTCATGCGAATCGCAGCCGAATTGGCCGCAACGTACGATGGCGGGGAACCACAAGGCGATGGCAGGGAACCGCATCTTGCGCTGTTGTTCTATTTCTTCCGCGGTGCATACTATACCGAGTATTATAACGACGCCATCACCTTCTCAAGGAGCGTCGACCAGGCCCTGCACCAGGCGATCGAGGCGTTCGTGTTGAACCCCCGCTTCTACGATGTGACGAACGAGCATGGTTTGATCTTGTGGGAGGTCTTCGTCTGCATGAATTCCGTCGGCTCGAACCGGGTTCGTTACCTGCCCGTCGTCAAGGACTGGCTCGCCGGATTCGGCGTCGAGCACGCGCAGCACGACGAACTCAGGGGCGCCGCGAACTCTCTTTTTTCCTGGATGTACGATGGCCGTTGGGATGACGAATACATGAATGCCGTCCTCTCCGACGCAGAGTTCATGAATGTGCTGCGTGACGTGGCGCTCGCGGATCGCCTGTTGGACGATGTTCCAGTCCTGCTCGAGAACGCCTCGTCAAATTTGTCGTATTTCCTGAAGTATACTGAAGCTCCCGTTTACGAAACCGTCGTCTCAGGCGTACGGTTCCATTCTCACCCATCACGATCCGACGGGCAGGGGCAGGTTCGCCTGGATGAGGGCGGCGACTTACGTCTACCTTTATGGCGCGTGCGCCGACTTCGACATCTGCGACTCCAGGGACGAAATCGAACAGGAAGTCCTGTCGATACATTATCTTTGCGGCGCCGACATATACTTCCAGGTGCAGAGCATGACGTCGGCCCAACTGGAGTTCGCATGCAACAGCCTGGTCGGTATGGGAACCATCTTTCACGTGCAGCTCGACACCAATCGGGAACCGGTAGCCGGAGACCTCAACTCGACTCTCGAAGTGATAGTATTCTCGGACTGGAAGGAATACGATCTGTACTCGCCACTCTTTTTTGGCAACAGCACGGACAACGGCGGCATCTACCTGGAAGGGGATCCGTCGAATCCGTCGAACCAGGCCCGGTTCATCGCTCATCTGGCCGACTGGCTGCCGGACTCCCCGGTCTGGAATCTGGAGCACGAATACGTTCATTACCTGGACGGACGCTTCAATCTGGCGGGCGACTTCGACGACTTGAGGATAGATACCCACAAGACCATGTGGTGGCTGGAGGGACTCGCGGAGTACATCACCCACTGGGACGATCGGGCCGCGATTCGCAGGTACGCGAAGGGCGGCGTGCCGCCGTTGTGGGACGTATTCGGGGTCACCTACGACGGGAGCTCCGACGAGGTGTACCGGGACACGCATCTGGCGATGTGGTTCATGGTCGATCAGCACCGGGAGGACGTTCGCAGGTTTCGGGGTTTCTTCCGGGCCGGTGACTACCATGGGTATCGGGACTATCTGAACAACGTCATCGGCGAGCGATACGAGCACGAATGGCGACGGTGGATCGTGCAGTCCGGAAACCGGGCGCCGGAGGTGGTGAACCCCCTGCCTCACCGGGTGATGACGCTGCACAGCTCGCTCGTCTTGAATGTGGCGCTAGCGTTCGGCGACCCGAACGGCGAGGCTCTGACCTACGCGGTGTCGTCTTCGGCGCCGCGGACGGTGGAGGCGCAGGTGTCGGGCAGTCGAGTGACGTTGTCGGCGCGGGCTTTGGGCAGCGCCGTGGTCGAGGTCTCGGCCACAGACGCCGGCGGGTCGAGCGCGACGCAGTCGTTCACGGTGACGGTGCGGCCGTTCACCGACCACCCCATCGTGCCGGGCGAGACGCCGGTCAGGGCCGTGCACTTCACGGAGCTGCGGACGCGCATCGACGCGCTGCGGTCGGCGGCGGGTGAGGGCCCGTTCGCGTGGACGGATCCGGTTCTGCAGCCGGGGGTGACGCGGTTCCGGCTCGTGCACCTGCTGGAGCTGCGGTCGGCGCTCGCGGCGGCGTATGCGGCGTCGGGTCGGCCGGCGCCGCCGTGGACGGACGCGTCGCCGGTGGGGGGGACGACCCCGATCCGGGCGGCGCACCTGATGGAGTTGCGGGCGGCGGTGGTGGCGTTGGAATAGGGCCTGGCCCTTTCCAAGAGGGGCGAGACGGCCATCGACCGGCTCGCTTGTCAATCTTGTCACGCCGTGGGGCTTGCCGACGGTGGCAGGCGGGCTGGAGGAAGGGCGTCCGCGATCGGAGCGAGCCAGCGGCGCCGTCTGCTATGATGCGATGCGGGTGTCGCCCCTGGTGTCGCCGTCGCGCCGCCGGGGATGCGGATCACGGTCCGCGAGAGCCAGCTTCATGCCCGTAAAAGGACCATGAACCATCCTGTGACGATGCACACCGGGCCGCTCGGGTCCACGATCCACGTCCTGCGCGCCGACGCCGGGACCATCGCCGAGCTCGCCGCCGTCGACTGGAACCGGTCGTTCTGGCTCGTCTGCCTCGACCCCGTTCGGGGGCTCGTCACCCTGATGACTGGAAATGGCAACTGAAAAGGGACCCCCGTGGCCACGTGAAACGGCGTCGTATGCCCGCAGCCCGTGCTTCCAGGCGAGTGTCTCGGCGCGAGTGAGGAGGCTGTCGGTAACGGGTACGTTGCCAAAGTCCGGTCAGTCTTCTGCGAACTGCTCCTGGGCTCGGCGAGCCGCGTGGGCGTCGAGGCGATTTCCGCGGGCCGCTCTGGCGAGGGCGGCTCCCACCTCGACGCGGCTGATCGCAGACGTTGCGATAGCGACGGCCTCGTCCAGCAGGCGGGCGACCGCTTCTGAGTGTGCCTCGTCTATGTAGCGCTTCACGAGCGCGCTGCTGTCGAGGTACAGGAACATCATCTTCGCTCGTTGATGATGATGTCGCTCACGCTGCCGCCGTCTCGGAGCCGCACCGATGGCCTTCTGCTCTTCAGCCGGCGGCCGCTCCAGTCGAACGCCCCGCTGGCTTTCAGTGCCGCGCGCTTCTGCTCGGCGGAGTCCGCTTCCGGGATGATGCGCGCGACCTGACGCCCGTCGCGGCTCACGACGACCGTCGCACCGTTCTCCACGTCGTGGATGTACCTGTCAAGCCTGGACTGGAGTTCCTGAAGGCTCACCTGCTGTTCCGGCATTCTCTGCTCCCGGGGTCCTCTCGATTCTACCGTCTCGCCGTCGCGGTGTGTGGACCCGGGCTCATCGGCGGGCCGGGCTCGGCCAGGGGAACGGAACGGGGACTGCGGCCGTCTCGTCCCCGAGCTGCGCTTCGCAGGTCCGGGCGGCTTCGCGATACGTTCTGCCGACGACCCGGTCGTGGGTCTCCACCACCGCGTCGACGAGGAACATCTCCCACTCGACGGCGCAGACCGCGAGAATCGCGCGGCGGCGGTTGTCCGGGAGCTCGCGTAGCCCGTCGGCGAAGTAGCGCTCTCCCTGCCGGCGCAACCGCGTGATGCGGTGCGGAGGGATCTCGTGGAAGAGGCCTTCCGGAACCTCGAGGCGCCGGACGTGCTCGAGGCGTCCAGCAGCCGGTTGGCATCGGCGGAATTGCTGCCCGGCTCGAACTGCCTGAGCCAGACGAACCGCGTCACGCCGGCGTCCGCCGTCTCTTCGAGCAGATGCTCGAGGTCTCGCGGAAGCCCGGGCGGAACCCGCTCGGCGATGCGCGCTTCGATCCGGCGCTCCGCGTCCACCAGCGCGTCGGCGCAGAGCCGCTCGATTGTCGTCGTGGCCGGGAGGATGGTTCGCGTGTCACGGCAGGCCTCGACGAACCCGCGCACCAGGTCCTCGTTCGACTGCGCCTGTTCCGCTTCGTCGCGGAGCCGCTCGACGAGCTCACGCGCCGCGGCGCCCGAGAAGGACCGGAATCCATACAGCCGGCGCAGCTCGGCCAGATGCTCGTGCCGGGTCTCGGACCGCACCGCGTAGTCGGTGAGCTCGTCCCCGTCGAGGTCGAGCTGGCGGCCGATGAAACCCACGGCGGTTGGCGGCACGAACTCGCCCGGAGCCAGCAGGCGGCCGGGGTGGCGGAGCACGCACAGATGCAGCGCGAAGCCCAGCTTGTTGCGGGGGCGTCGCCTGGCCCGGCGTCGACGGGGTCAACGTCTACCACGACCTCGCGTCCGGCGTCCGGGACGACCGGCCGGGGCTCGACAGCTGCCTGCGGGCCCTGCGGAAGGACGATGTGCTCGTCGTCTGGAAGCTCGACCGACTCGGCCGGAACCTCGCCCACCTGGTCAACACCGTGCAGGACTTGGCGGCCCGCGGCGTGGGCTGCGGGTGCTCGCCGGCCAGGGCGCGCAGGTCGACACCACGACCGCGGGAGGCCGCCTCGCGTTCGGCATCTTCGCCGCGCTGGCCGAGTTCGAGCGGGAGCTGATCCGCGAACGCACCGTGGCCGGGCTCGAGGCCGCGCGGGCTCGCGGACGGAAGGGCGGCAGGAAGTTCACGCTGACGAAAGCCCAGGTGAGGCTGGCCCAGTCGGCGATGGCGCACCGCGACACGTCGGTGTCCGAGCTGTGCCGCGAGCTCGGCATCAGGCCGGTGACGCTCTACCGGTACGTCGGCCCGCAGGGCCAATTGCGGGAGCAGGGCCGGAAGGTCCTCGGCGCTTGAACCCGAAGACCGCGCCGCCGGTCGGGCTTACCGTAGGATTTCGCCCTCTCCCGCCAACGACCCGACCAAGGGGGCGACGCCGGTCCTCTCGCCAGACTGAGGCGAGGAAGCTCCTCGAGTGCATCGACACGGGGCGCCCTGGCCGGGGCTCCGGGACCGGGCGCTCCTCTCGGTGATGCTCTACAGCTTCGCGCGGGTGAGTGCGGTCCTCGGGATGCGGAGGCAGGACTACTTCGGGCAGGGGAGCCGGGGGTGGCTCAGGCTCCACGAGAAGGGCGGGAAGCGGCACGACGTACCGGCCTCCACCGGGCCGCCGCCGCCCTCGGCGCCTACGGTCGAGGGGGCCGGGCTCGAGGAGCCGAGGCGGCGCTGTTCCAGAGCGTGGACCCGGCGGGGCGCCGGCTGACGGGCCGGGCGCTCGAGCGGCGGGTGGTTCTGGCGATGATCAAGCGGCGCGCCGCGGCCGCTGGACTCCCACCCTCGACGTGCTGTCACACGTGTGGGCGACGGGGATCACGGCGTACCTGTCGAACGGGGGCACCCTCGAGCGGGCGCAGCAGATCGCGGCGCATGCGTCGCCGAAGACGACGAAGCTCTATGACCGGACGGAGGACATCGTCACGGTCGACCGGGCTTGCGGCTCCCAGCCGTCCGCGACGGTGTCCGGCGGCCGTTCGGAGCGCTCGTCGGCGACGTGACGGTCGGCGCACCGGTCCCTGCCGGGGTAGGGCTCACGACCCGCGGAGAAACCATGGGCGCCGCTGGCGCGTCGGGCCCCCTCGACCCGGATGTTGTCCTTCAGCGCCACGAAGGCGACCCCGGTCTTGGCGAGAGCGTCGAGGATCGTCACGATCTGACCAGCGACCGGCCGAGCCGCGAGAGCTCGCTGACGACCAGGCGGTCGCCGCGGCCGAGGACGCTCGTCAGCTCGTCAAGCCGCCCGCGCTTCTCGGAGGCCTGCCCGGACCGGACGAGGTCAGACAGCCCCAGTCCGGTGCAGGTTCTCATCGTCGCCCCGCGGCGAGGTCCAGCCGATACCTGACCGACCCAATCGGTCGGCCGCCCGGATATCGGTAACGACCACTTCCGACACACTGACGGTCCGACCCGCATCCGGCCGTCCCGCGTGCCGCGTCGAAGTTGGGATGCGAGGCGGGGTCAACGAGGATCGTGCAGGGACCGAATCAATCGTACGAAATCGCCAGTTGCGGCGTCGTCGGCACAGCTTGGCAGGTCAGGATGTCGCCCGCGGCGATCTCGTCATCGCCCAGCGCCATGCGGGTTCGCATATGCACGGTTCCCGCGCTCAGCCGCGCCCGGCACGAGGCGCACACCCCCGACTCGCACGAGAACGGCGGCGAAGCGCCGGCGGCGCGCACTGCTTCGAGCAGCGTCCGGCCCGGCGCGACCGGCACCGCGAGCGCCCGCCCGGCGAGAACCACCCTGACGAGCGCAGCCACGCCCGCGACCGACATGTCCCGCGCGACTCGGGATCGGCCGTAGCTCTCCATCAGGATCCGGGCGGCCGGCACGTCGAGGTTCTCCAGCGCCGTCCGGACGCCCGCGTTCATGCCGCCGGGACCGCAGACGTAGTAACGGGCATCCTGCGCCTCGGGCGGATGCTCGGCGAGGAACGCCTCCACGGCTGCGGCGTCGATGCGGCCCCGCCGCCAGTAGTCCATCGACGGCCAGATGCCCGGCTTCGACAGCACGTGCCGCACCAGCAGCCGGCCGGCCGCGCCGGCCTCGGCCCGCGCGAGCGCCTCGCGGAAGATGATCGATGCGCCGTCGACGTTGCCGTAGGCCAGATGCGCGACCGAGTACGGCTCGGCTTCGAGTAGCGCGCGCACCATCGCGTAGACCGGCGTGATGCCGCTCCCGGCGGCGAAGAAGTAGTACGTCCGGCGCGCGCGCGGCTCGGGATCCAGACAGAAGCCGCCGAAGGGCGGCGCGACGTCGATCCGGTCACCGGGCGCGACGTGGTCGTTGATGTGGTTCGACACGAGCCCGTCGGGCACCCGCTTGACCGTGATCCGCAACGCTGCGCCAGCGAGCGGGGCCTCGGAGATCGAATAGGTGCGCCGCACCTCCCGGCTGTTGATCGTCAGCCGCACCGTGACGTGCTGCCCCGGCCGCCAGCGGAAGGCTCCGCTCAGTACGGGCGGGACATCGAATCGGACGCTGGCGGCGCTGGGGGTCTCGGCCTCGACGGCGGCGACGCGAAGCGCGTGGAACTGCTGGCTCACGCGCCGCCCTCCACCCATTCGCGCACCAGCGCCTGATGCCTCCGGACGCCCGCCTCGCCCCGGCGGGAAGACGGGCCGTGCTCGAAGTACGGACTCCGGAGCGACTTCTGCTGCTGCTCGCAGGCGTAGACGTCCTCGGCCATGAAATCGCCCGACGCCAGCGGATCCCCGGCCGCGTCGCCGGCGAACTTGCCTCGGATGCGCGATGCCCAGTACCCCGCGGAGCGCACCGCCTGCCACGTGAACGCCCAGCCGGATGCGTTCGCCACCTTCGTCCGGGTCACCACGCGGGTCAGCGCCGGGGCGAGCGGCGTGACGTGGTACACCGACCAGGAACCCTCGTCCGCCGCCAGGCCGATGCCCGGGAACAGCATCGGCACCCAAGCACCGATCCGGTCGCGCGACACGTGGTCGATGAGTGGCAGAGCAGCGTTCCGTTCGATGCCTTTCCGGTAATCGACCGCGGCCGGCTCCCAGAAGGCGAAGTGCGGCCCGACGAAGCCCGACTCGATCCTCGAGTGGTCGTACATCGCCAGCGTGCCGGCGTGCAGGTGCGCCAAGTGATAGCCGTCGATGTAGTTCTCGACAACGATCTTCCAGTTCGCGGCGATGTCGGTGCTCGTGCCCGCCTCGGCGTACTCGACCAGCTCGTCCACGCGGTGCGGCCCGAGCAGCGGCTCGACCTCGCCGAACCAGTCCATGATCGACCCGGCGTTGGAGTCGGGGTGGACCCACAGCATGCCGCGCCACCGGTCGACGGCGGCGGGTTTCAGACCGAGGCACGCCGCGTCGAGATCAGGAAATTCCGTCTCCCGGTTCGGTACCGCGATCAGCCGTCCCTCCAGGTCGTAGGTCCAGTCGTGGTAGGGGCAGGTGATCGCCTTCTGGGCCTTGCCGACGGCGCGCAACAACTGCGTGCCGCGATGCCGGCAGACGTTGTGGAACGCCCGCAGGCGGCGGTCACGGCCCATCACGATGAAGATGTTGTTCAGCCCGGCCTGCACCGCGACGTATCCGCCCGGTTCCGCCACATCCTCCGCCAGCCCCGCGAAGGCCCAGGTCCGAGAGAAGATCCGCGCCTGCTCTCGGTCGAACCATGCCTGCGAGGTGTACGCCTCGACCGGCAGCACCGGCATCGTCCGCCCGCCGCTCATGGTCGGCCTCCCGTTCCGCTCACCATGTCCACCACGGACCCCGGTTCAGGTCGGCCGCCACAATCCAGACGCCGGACGCGGTCCACATCGTCGTGACGATCCAGAACGGAATCGGGTTGTCCGCGCGGTTGACCGGCTCGACGAGGAACGCCTTCCCCGACCGGATGCCCACGGCCGCGTAGTAGCACATCCACACGCCCCAGACCCACCACCAGTCCAGGGTCGCGACCAGCGCCACGCCGGCCAGCGCCGTCCAGGTCCGCCACGTGACCCGCCGATGCATGACGGTCATCGAGTTGATCATGAGATCCTCGCTGAAGCCACCCGTCTCTCTGCCCTAACCTTGCCTCGAATGAGACATAAGTGTATCACTCGGACAGCACGTGGACTTCGGGCTCAGGCGCTACGCCCTGCTAGGCAAGGACCATGACCACGAAGCCGCTACGGCCACCAATGCGGCAGGCCATTCTCGACGCCGCCATCGAGCTGCTCGCCCGTAACCGTGGCGCGTCGCTCTCCGAGATCGCGGCTCGGGCGGGCGTGGGCCGCGCGAGCCTGCACCGCCACTTCCCATTGCGCAGCGACCTCGTCGCCGCGGTCGTCCGCCAGTGCATGGACGAGACCGAGGCCGCGACGGCCGCAGCCACCCGCGACGCGGGATCGGCGAGGGAGACGCTGTGGAGGATGCTGGAGGCCGTCATCCCGCTCGGCGACCGATACCACTTTCTGGCCGGGGTCGTTTCCAATGAAGCGGAGCTGCGCGCCCGTCACGAGGCGGAGATGGAATGGCTGGCGCGGCTGATCGACGACCTGAAGAGCGAGGGCGTCCTGGCGGCCAACGTGCCGCGCACTTGGGCGGCCGCCCACATTGACGCGCAGATCTGGATCGCCTGGACCGAAGTAGCGGCGGGGCATCTGGCGCCCGCGCACGCCGCGGATCTGGCGTTCCGCACGCTACTGGAAGGGTTGGGACGACGATGACCTCCATCATGCTGCAGGTCCTCGTCGCTCAGGGTGTAGCGCCGCAGCAGGTCCGCCTCGCGTTGCGGCAGGGCGAACAGAGCCGACCGCTGCCGGATTTTGCCACCTCCCGCAGACGACCCGGCGCGCGGGTCGACACCACGACCGCGGGCTGGCCCTGCGGGCCGACGTACCAGGTAGAGCGCGGACGGGAGGGCGGCAGCAAGTTCCCGCTGTCGAAGGCCGAGGTGAGGCCGGCCCAGTCGGCGATCGCGCACCGCGACAGGTCGGTTTCCGAGCTGTGCCGTGAGCTCGGCATCAGGCCGGGTGTTTGAACGGGAGCTGATCCGCGAACGCACCGTGGCCGGGCTCGCTCTGTCCGGTGGGGGCGGATCCAGGGTTGCCCCGGCCGGGTCTCTGGCCGCGCCGCCGGCGGTGCGGCGGGGGAGCGGTGGTGAAGAGATGACGGACGCCGGGTGCGGTGGTCGAGACGCCGCGGGTCGATGTGGCCGCGGAGGCGATGTCGGGCGTGGTACCGGCGGGCTCGGCGGCGGTCGCGTTGTTGATCGTGGACGCGGGGCCGGTGGTGGTGGGCAAGTTCGCGGAGTTCTTCACGGGGCGGATCGCGAACGAGAGGACGCGGGCGGCGTACGCGCGGGCGGCGGGGCAGTTTCTCGGGTGGTGCGAGGCGCGGGGGCTCCGGCTCGAGGCGGTCTCGCCGCTCCACGTCGCGGCCTACATCCGGACGCATCCCGGGTCAGCGCCGACCGTCAAGCAGCACCTGGCGGCGATCCGGATGCTCTGCGACTGGCTCGTCGTCAGCCAGGTCCTGCCGGTGAACCCCGCGGCGGCCGTCCGGGGGCCGAAGCACGTCGTCACCAAGGGTGCGACGCCGGTCCTCTCGCCGACCGAGGCGAGGAAGCTCCTCAAGTCGATCGACACGGGCTCGCTGGCCGGGGTCCGGGACCGGGCGCTGCCTCGGTCACGCTCTACAGCTTCGCGCGGGTGAGCGCGGTCCGGGGATGCGGCGGCAGGACTACTTCGGGCAGGGGAGCGGGGGGGTGCTCAGGCTCCACGAGAAGGACGGGAAACGGCACGACGTGCCGGCCCACCACCGGGCGGCGGCGGTCCTCGACGCCTACCGCGAGGCGGCCGAGTTCAAGGAGCCGAAGGCGGCGCTCTTCCAGACGGTGGACCCGGCGGGGCGCCGGCTGACGGGGCGGGCGCTCGAGCGGCGAGTGGTCCTGGCGATGATCAAGCGTCGCGCCGCGGCCGCGGGGCTGCCGCCCTCGACGTGCTGCCACACGTTCCGCGCGACGGGGATCTCGTCGCGGCCGTAGCCGGAGATGAAGATGGCCGGCAGGTTGGAGAGCTCGGGGACCTGCCGCATCAGCTCGATGCCGTCGACCTCGCGCAGCACCAGGTCGAGCAGCACCAGCCGCGGCCTTCTCGGTGCGGATGATGTGCGGCAGGTTCCGCGTTGCGCCCGTGACGAGCGGGGCGTAGCCGGCCTCGGAGAGCGCGTCGTGGACGAAGCGCAGCGCCCGCGGGTCGTCGTCCACCACGAGGATGCGCGGCGGCTCGCCGGGGCTCCGGCGCCGCCGGGGCGCCGGCCTCCCCGGCCGCCGGCAGCGTGAAGGTGAACGTGGCGCCGCGGCCGGGGCCGGCGCTCTCCGCGCGGATGCGCCCGCCGTGCGCTTCGACGAGCCCCTTGCAGATGGCGAGCCCGAGGCCGTGGCCCGCCGCCGCGCTTTGCCTGGCGCCGGCGTGCTTGCTGAACAGGTGCGGCATGAGCTCGGGCGCCACCCCGCCACCCTCGTCGGAGACCGAGACGGCGACGTGCGCGTCCTCTCGCACGGCCGCCACGCGGATCGGGGTCGACTCTGGCGCGTGCCTCGCGGCGTTCGACAGGAGGTTGTTGAGCACCTGCACGATGCGCCGGCGGTCGGCCATGACGGGGGGCAGCCCCGCCGGCAGGTCGACGAGGACGGCGTGCCGACCGCCGCCGCTCAGGAACGTGCTGCGGGCCCGCTCGACCAGGCCGGCCACGTCCGAGGACTCGGCCGCGACCGAGAGCGTGCCCGAGTCGATGCGCTCCGCGTCCAGCAGGTCGCGGATGAGGCCGCGCATGTGGGCGGCCTGCTCGGCGATGATGCGGTGGAACTCGCGCATCTCGGCCGGGTCGAGCTCGGCCGCCTCCTCCAGCAGCGCGTCCGCCGAGCCCTTGATGGCGATCAGCGGGGCGCGCAGCTCGTGGCTCACAAGTCCCAGGAACTCGGTTCGCATCCGTTCGATCTCGTCGAGCGGCGCAAGGTCCTGCATCGTTACCACTACCGACTCGACCGCGCCGCCGGATGAACGGATCGGGGTCGAGTTGACCAACGTCCTCACGCTGCGCCCGTCCGGCACCGACAACACCATCTCCTCGCCGCGCACCGTCTCGCCGTTGCCCAGCTGCTGCGCCAGCGGGAACTCGCTCAAGGAAACCTCCCGCCCGTCGGCGCGCCGGCAGGCGATCAGCTCCAGGAGCTGCTCGAGAGAACCGCCGGGCATCCGCAGGCTCTCGACGATGCGCCGCGCCTCGCGGTTGAACCTCGCCGGCTGCCCGCTCTTCGCGTCGAAGACCACGACCCCGACGGGCGAGGTCTCGAC
>JAJEEA010000057.1 GCA_022821235.1 Vicinamibacteria bacterium | reverse complement strand
GTCGCCGCGGGCGGCGGAGGGATGGCAGCGGCAGCCCGAGTGGCGCCCGCCCCGGCCCGTGGCGCCGGGCACCCGGATCAGCGCCCGCCGTGCTCGATCAGCCAGTGGGTGAACCAGCTCCGGATGCGCTCGAGCCGGTCGACGAGCAGCCACGGCTCGCCGGTCCGCGAGAGGCCGTGGCTCGAGCGGGGATAGCGGACCAGCTCGGTCGGGACGCCCCGCTTCCTCAGGGCCATGAACCACTTCTCGCCGTCGCCGATGGGCGTGCGGTAGTCGTTCTCGCCGTGGATGACGAGGGTGGGGGCCCGGACCCGCTCGACGTAGGTGATCGGCGACAGGCGGTCGTACCGCTCGCGCTCTTCCCACGGGGCGCCGCCGAACCCGAACTCGAGGAGGGCCTGCGCGTCGGACGAGCCGTAGAGGCTGGTCCAGTCGGCGATCGACCGGCTGGTGACGGCGGCCGCGAACCGGCTGGTGGTGGCGGTGAGCCAGTTGGTCATGAACCCGCCGTAGCTGCCTCCCGACACTCCGATGCGCCGGCCGTCGATGTCGGGATAGGCCTCGAGCGCGGCGTCGACCCCGGCCAGCAGATCTCCCGCCTCGATCTCGCCCCATCCCCCGGTGATCGAGTAGGTGAAGTCGTGCCCGTAGCCGGTGGACCCGCGCGGGTTGGCGTACAGCACGAAGAAGCCCGCGTTGGAGAGGATGTGGAAGGTCCTGAAGAAGGTGTTGCCGTAGGCGCCGTGCGGCCCGCCGTGGATCTTCAGGACCATGGGGTACGAGCGCCCCGGCTCATAGCCGACCGGCTCGATGATCCAGCCCTCGATCTCGGCGCCGTCGTCGGCCCGCCAGCGCAGCGGCTCGGCCGGCTGCAGGCTGAGGGGGGCGAGCCACGCGTCGTTGAACGAGGTCACCCGGCGCTGGCGGCTGCCGTCGCCTGTGTTGACGAAGACCTCGGCGGGAGCGGTGGGATCGGTCACGGTGTAGGCGATGACGCGGCCGTCGAGGGTCGCCGAGACCGACCCCACCTGCCGGTCGCCGCTCGTCACCTGCCGGATGAGGTCGCCGGTCTCCGTCACCTCGAAGAGGTGGCGGTTGCCGCGGATGCCGGCGAGGAACCGCACCGCGTCGCCGCGCGCGGTCCACGCGGGGGCGCCCGGCCGCATGTCCCAGTCGCGCGTGAGGTTGCGGGGGATGCCGCGCAGGGTCCCGTCGGCGGCGACGTCGACCACCCGGATGTCCGTCGGCTCGCCACGCCCGCGGCTGTGGAGGAAGGCGAGCCGCCGCCCGTCGGGCGAGACGGCGGGGTAGGTCTCGCTGCCCGCGTCGGCGGTGACCCTCCGGGGCTCGCCGGCGTCGCGCCCGACCACGTAGATGTCGCTCGCCGGATCGGCGGCGGTCTCGTCGTCCTGCCCTTCGTCGCCGGTGAAGTAGATGCGCTCGCCGTCGGCCGACCACACCGGCTCGCGCACGTCGAACCCCAGGTCGGTCCGCTGCGCCGCCCCGCCGCCCGCTGCCGGCGCCACGAAGAGCTGCCGCCGCGGCCGGGCCGAGGGGTGGGGCAGCAGGTCGGGGGTCCCGTCGCGCTTGTAGCGCGTGGTGGTGATGACCCGGCCGTCGAACCGGTTGGGGTCGAGAGTGCGGCTGATCGCGTCGGGCGCGACCCACCCGGCACGGTCGCGCGGTTCGTCGTCGCCGGCCTCGGGGGGCGCCGGGTAGGCAATCCACGCCCCGTCGGGCGACCACGTGGGGGCGCCCCGGACCCCGTCGATGCGGTATGCCTCGCCGCCGGGGAAGGCGACGCGCGCGAACCAGGTGTCGCCGGCGGCGTCCCCGTCACCCCGGGGCGACCGGAAGCTCAGCACCCGGCCGTCGGGCGACCAGCGGGGCCTGCTCGCGTCGCGGGTCGGGTCGGTGAACCGGAACGGCTCGCCCTCGGGGCGGCCGCCGCGGAGCTGCTGCATCCAGATCTCGCGGCGCCGGCGGTTCTCCTCCTCGACCACGGTGGTGACGGTGAAGGCGACGAGGCCGCCGTCGGGGGAGATGGCCACCTCGCCGACGCCGACCTACGCGTAGTAGTCGGCGGGCAGCAGGCCCCGGGTCTGGGCCGCGGTCGGGGCCCCGCTGCCGAGGAGGCCGACGGCGCAACCGATGGCGCAGAGGGCGGCGAGCCGGGGCAGGAGGGTCCGGACGACAGTCCGATGCTGCATGGTGTCCTCCAGGCGCAAGCCAGTGTAGCACCGCGCCCGGCGGCGCGGGAGATTCTTCGCATGGGCGGTCCGCCGCGTGTCCCGTTTCACATGGGCGGGGCCGTGCGGGGCCGGTCGGGTCCGGTAAGATACGGGACATGGACGCTACCGCCTGGACGGTCGTCGGGGCGGCCATCGCGATCCTGGTCGCGCTCGGTACATCGTTCCGAGGCCAGCGTGGCGAGATGCGCGACCAGAGGAAGGGCCTGGCCGACCTGCGCGAGCGCATCGACGCCCAGGGCGCCGGCCTGCGCGAGCGCATCGACGCCCAAAGCGCTGCCCTGCGCGAGCGCATCGACGCCCAAGGCGAGCAGATGGGCCTGCTCCGCGAACGGATGGCCCACCTCGAGGGCCTGCTCGACGGCCTCCGCGAGGCCATCACCAAGCGGGCGGCCTGAAGCCGCGGGCCCGAGCCCTACTGTCCCCCGCCGGCGGCCTCCTCGGCCCGCGAGCCCGCCATCATGTTCATCATCCCGTAGTTGCCCTCGTGGCACGCGAACTCGAACATCGGGCCGTCCGCCCGCGCGTAGGGCAGGGCCCCCGACCACGGCCGCGTCCACGTCTCGGGGTCGTCGACGGTGAACTCGTAGTGGAGGGTGTCGGGGCCGGTGCGGGTGAAGCGCTCGGTCACCCGCGCCGCCTCGCTGAGGTCGCCGCGCGACAGCGAGTGCTCGGGCCGCGCCCAGCGCCGGATGAACGGCTGGCGCAGGTTCGTGGTCTCGACCACGAGGGTGTCGCCGTCCCAGCGGCCCCGCGAGCTGCCCGCGAACTGCCGGACGCCGTCGGGGAGGTGCGGCCGGCCGTCGAGGAAGATGACCCGCAGGTCGTGGATGTGCTCCTGCAGGATGATCACCCGGTCGGGCGTCTGGAAGAAGTGGTAGTTGTTGTTGTAGCCGGTCGGGAGGGTCGGGATGCCGCGGTACCAGAGGCAGCGCTCGCTCAGCCCCATCTGCTCGGGCCCGTCGGCGGGGACGCGGCCCTCGCGGATGTCGGCGATGCGCACCGACTCGGGCGACGTGATGCGGGCCAGGGCCTCCGCGGTCAGGGCCGGCAGCCGGCCGTCGGCCGGGTCCGTGATCAGCGACGTGCGCGCGGTCCCCACCACCGACGTGCTCTGCTCGGTCCAGCCGCTGTTGTAGGCGCCGACGTTGCCGCCGACGGGCAGCGGCTCGGTCCTGACCTCGCTCGGCGCGTTCTGCTGGTCCACCCGCGCCTGGGCCTGTTGCTCGAGCGCCGCCACCTCCTCGGCGCTCAGGAACGCCTGGTCCGCGCGGTCCGCCGGCCGTTCCAGCGGGGTGATGGTGGCGTTGTTCCAGATGACCTGCAGGTCGGGGTCGCCCCACGGCGTCCGCGGCACGTCGTAGTCCGCCGCCGGGGGCTGCGCCGAGGCGGAGGGGGCGAAAGCGAGCGGTGCCGCAATCACCGCGGCCGCGAGCACCGCCGCCGGCAGCGTGAACAGTCGTCGGCTCATCTCGGAAACCTCCTTGCCGTCCGACTCCCGCGGACGGGTCGAAACCAGAATATACCCCGTCCGACCGTGCGCGAACGTCACTTTCGGTGCAGCGGTTCGCGGCGCCGGAGTTTCGCGTCAGCGAACTCCCAACGCCATCGCAGGCACCCGCGCCGTGAGTTTTCGCGTCAGCGAGCTCCCAACGCCATCGCAGGCACCCGCGCCGTGAGTGTCGCGTCGGCGAGCTCCCAACGCCATCGCGGGCACCCGCGCCGTGAGTGTCGCGTCGGCGAACTCCCAACGCCATCGCAGGCACCCGCGCCGTGAGTTTCGCGTCAGCGACTCCCAACGCCATGGCAGGCACCCGCGCCTGAAGTTCCGCGCCTGCGAACTTCCAACGCCATCGCAGGCACCGCGCCTGAAGTTCCGCGCCAGCGGAACTTCCAACGCGACCGCCAGGTCGCGCGGTCGCGCGCTTGCTCTCGCCCCGCGTCGCCTGCCATGATGGGCGGATGCCGAACGCAATACGCCGCCGGGTCGCGGGGTCGGGGCTGGTCCTCGCCGCCGGGCTGGCGCTGGCCCCGGTCCTCACCGGAAGCAGCCAGCCGATACGGGCCCGCCAGGCGATGGTGGTCTCGCAGGACGCCATCGCCTCGGCGGTCGGGGCCGAGGTGATGCGCGAGGGCGGCAACGCCGTCGATGCCGCCGTCGCCACCGCCTTCGCCCTCGCCGTGACCTACCCCACCGCCGGCAACATCGGCGGCGGCGGCTTCCTCGTCTACCGCCCCGCCGCGGGCGAGCCCGCCGCCTACGACTTCCGGGAGACCGCCCCGGCCGGGTCGTCGCCCACCATGTTCCTGCGGGACGGCGAGTACGACCCGGTGCTGCACCACAGCTCCCATCTCGCGGTGGGGGTGCCGGGCACCGTCGCGGGGCTGCACCTCGCGTGGACCGGGCACGGGAGCCTGCCCTGGGCGAGGCTGGTCGAGCCGGCGGTGCGGCTCGCGCGCGAGGGCTTCGCGGTGTCCGACGCCCTCGCCCGGTCGCTGGCCGGGGTGCTGCCGCGGATGGCCCCGTACCCGGCCTCGGTGGCCCAGTTCTCGAAGGACGGCGAGTCCTACGCGGCGGGCGAGGTGCTGCGACAGCCGGACCTCGCGCGGACCCTGGAGCGTATCGCGGCCGACGGCCCCGACGGCTTCTACCGGGGCGAGACGGCGGCCCTCGTCGAGCGCGAGATGGCGGCGAACGGCGGCATCATGACCCGCGCCGACCTCGCCGCGTACCGCGCCGTGCGCCGGGCGCCCATCCGGGGAACCTACCGCGGCCACGAGGTGCTCTCGATGCCCCCCATCAGCTCGGGGGGGACCGCCATCGTCCAGATGCTCAACATCCTCGAGCACGACGACCTGGCGGCGTCGGGGTTCGGGTCGGCCGCGACCGTCCACCTGATGATAGAGGCGATGCGGCGCGCCTACGCCGACCGCGCGCGCCACCTCGGCGACCCCGCGTTCAACCCCGCGATGCCCGTCGAGCGCCTGACCTCGAAGGCCTACGCGTCGGAGCTGCGGCGGACCATCGACCCCGACCGGGCGTCGGCGTCGTCGCCCGACTCGTTCGAGTGGCCGCGCGAGGGCGGCGAGACGACGCACCTGTCGGTGGTCGACGGCGCCCGCAACGCGGTGTCGCTGACCTACACCCTCGAGCAGGGCTACGGGTCGAAGATCACGGTGCCGGGGGCGGGGTTCCTGCTCAACAACGAGATGGGAGACTTCAACGCGGGCCCCGGCATCACCACCGACTTCGGGCTCATCGGGACCGGGCCCAACCTCGCCGGGCCCGGCAAGCGCATGCTGTCGAGCATGTCGCCGACCATCGTGACCCGGGACGGGCGCCTCGTGCTGGTGACGGGGAGCCCCGGCGGGCGGACCATCATCAACACCGTGCTGCAGACCATCCTGAACGTCGTCGACCACGGCATGAACGTGCAGGAGGCGGTGGACGCGCCCCGCATCCACCACCAGTGGCTGCCCGACGCGACGCGCTACGAGCGGTGGGGGCTGTCGCCCGACACCCTGGCCCTGCTCGAGCAGCGGGGCCACGCGATGGTCGAGACGCGGGTGCAGGGGGCGGTGTCGGCCATCTACTACGACGCGGAGGAGGACGTGCTGGAGGGGGCCGAGGACCGCCGCCGCACCAGCGCCGCCGTCGGCTTCTGAGGGGCCCGCGAGCGGGAATCGGCACGGGCGGTCGCAGAGGACGTGCTGGAGGGGGCCGGGGACCGGCGCCGGACCAGTGCCGCGGTCGGCTTCCGAGGGGCCGGCGAGCGGGAATCGGCACGGGCGGTCGCAGAGGAGGCCAGGGCGTTCGGATTCCTGGCGGGACGGAGACCGTTCGAACAGCAGGAAGCCGCCCGCGGAAGGTGTGGAATCCTGGTGGATTGACAGCGCGGAGAGCGGCGCCGCGGGGCGGCGGCTTCCGACGTGCGGAACAGGAGACGGAAAATGGCGATTGCGGAGGCGTTGCTGCCGGAGTTCGACCAGGAGGCGGCGGGGGTGCGGAGGACGCTGGAGCGGGTGCCCGCCGACAAGTTCGAGTGGCGGCCCCACGAGAAGTCGGGGACCATGATCTGGCTCGCCGGGCACCTCGCGAACCTGCCGCAGTGGGCGAAGCTGACGATGGAGGCGGACGAGCTCGACCTCGCGCCCGGGGGCGAGCAGATGCCGCCGCCCCCGACGCCGGCCTCGGTCGACGAGCTGGTGGCCACCTTCGACCGGCACGCGGCCGAGGCGCGGGCCGCCCTCGCGGCGGCGAGCGACGCCGACTTCATGAAGCCGTGGTCGCTGCTGAGCAACGGCACGGTGCTGATGACCCTGCCCAAGGCCGCCGTCATCCGCAGCTTCGTGATGAACCACCTCATCCATCACCGCGCCCAGCTCGGCGTCTACCTGCGGATGAACGACGTCCCGGTGCCGTCGATCTAC
>JAJEEA010000396.1 GCA_022821235.1 Vicinamibacteria bacterium | reverse complement strand
TGCCGGTGGAGAGGTTCGGCGACAGCACCGGCGAGCGGCTCACCGAGCTGTCGGAGCTGTCGCGGACGACCGACGGGTAGCCTCGGCTGCGACTCGTGACCTGCCGGCCGCCGTGGCACTCCCCGGCCGCCGGCAGGTCCGCTCTCGCCGACTGCCGTGTTCCTCGCGTCGGTTCTGCGCGGTCCACTCGGCACGTCATCATCGATCCTGGATGTCCTGGTGAACAAGGTGCTGCCCAGGGCGGTCATCCCGGGTGGTCGACCATACCCGCTCCGGGAGATGTCCGATGAGTGAACAGTCGGGCGTGACTCCGGTAGCTCGGCGTTCCCAGCCTCGGCCGTCGAAGCTCTATCCGGTTCTCTGGCGTTTCGCGGTCGAGCGCCAGCGCATCTACTTGCGGCGGTTGGCCGGCGAGAGCGCGCCGTGGACGGACGACCCCGTACTGTCGGCGTATCGGTTCACCAACGCCTTCCGCGCTGCGGACCGGGTCAGCCAGTACCTGATCCGGCTGGTCTATGCCGATCCTCTGGCGAGTGACCAGACGTTGCTGCTGCGGACCCTGCTGTTCAAGATCTTCAATCGCATCGACACCTGGGAGCATATCGTCAGGAATCTCGGCTCTCCCGTCGCCTTTCATTTCGACTACGCGGCGTGCGACGAACTGCTCGGCGAACGCCTCCGCGCCGGCGCTCCGATCTACTCGGCCGCGTACATCATGCCGTCCGGCGGACGACGCGGCGTCTCCAAGCACAGCATGCACCTCCGTTTGCTTCGCGACATGATCACCTATGGGTTGGCGCCGCGACTCATGGAGACGAAATCGCTGGAGGACGCGTACACGCTGCTGGTGGGCTGGCGGACCCTGGGACCTTTCCTCGCGTTTCAGTATGCCATCGACCTGAACTACACGCCGCTGCTGACCGGGTGCACGTCAGATTTGTTGGAGAGCCTGAGGCTGGCTTGGCGGCTCTTCGTTCCCGGAAGTCTCGAAGCAGCCGCGGAGCTTCCGGCCGTGCAGCGCGATGGCGGCGTCGGCCTCTGCGATGGTCCAGCCCGCGCCGGTCCCAACAATGCTGACGTGCACCCCTGCTGACCCACGAGGAGCACGGATTCGTGGTTGCCGGGCCGGGCGCGCGGGACGGCCTGCGCAAGTGCTTCGATGCGATCGGGGACTACACACTCGACGAACTCATCCTCTGGCTCACTGAGCGCCAAGAGGAGGAGTTCGAGCGCCACGGCCTGCGCTTCGACGGCCTCTGGGGCCGGCGCCTGCAGCCGATCGACGTGCAGAACCTGCTGTGCGAGGTCTCGAAGTACACCCGGGTCACGCATCCCGAGATCGAGGGACAGTCCGGGCGCACCCGCATCAAGCAGCGCTTCAAGCCCGCCGGCGCCTTGCCGCGACCCTTCTTTCCGCCGAGGTGGAAATTGAACCAGCGGGCCGACGACTGGTTCGTCGACCGGGCGGTTACGGGTCCACGTCCTTCAGAGACCCAACGGCATCTCCCGCTTTCCAACTCGGACTCGGCGTCCCGTAGTTGAGGTTGCGGTTGACCAAGTCCGCGGTCACCGCGCCACCGCCGTTGTCTCGTAGTGCCCGAAACACACGATAGCCGTTCAGAATGGCGGCTTCCCACTGCCAGAGAGGCGCGTCCCGCACCTCGAAACCGCGCACGAATTCGGTGACCGTCTTGAGAAGGTCGTAGTCGACTTGGTCGATCCCGTCGTAGAAGCGGGTCTCCTTCGCTCGGCTGAACACGATCGCCGATACGGCTTCCTCAATGATTCTCGCACGTGCGCCGTCCTGATTCTCGTCAACCCGTGGGGTCGCTCTTTCGCTTGCAGTTCAAAAAGACGCGTACGACCGGCGACCATCCCAGGTACACTGCGTGAGCGAGGTGGAAGACGTCGTGGAACCTGTAGAAATCCGAATTGTCGATGTTGTCGGTCAGACGATCGCCGATGTTCAGGCCATTGCAACGCAAGAGGACGGCGTGCTTGTCGCCACGCCGGATCTGGCGGAACTCGACATCCAGCCTCCGATGAATCCGTTCCGTTTCATCGAACCACTCATCGAACAACGGAGTGAAATCCCGCTCTGACGGCCAGCGGCTCTGCGTCTTGTCAAGGTTCTTGTCAGCCGCTTGGCGAACATCGATACGGGCTCGCGCGGCCACTCGAAAGAGAGCGCGCCAGATCGTGCCGAGTTGCGATGGGATGACATTGTCGGTACTGTGCTGCAGCGTGGTGAGCAGAGCGCCGGCAGCGCCGCCGAGTTCCAGCGCGTCGCGGATGGGTTCGTCGTCGGCATGGTCATCATGTTGGCGGGAAGGTTCGGCGAACTCGTCCAGTTTGCGCACGTCAGATGGCGCAAGGACAGACACAAGGCGGGCGAAGTACCACAGCAGATCTCCGACCTCTTCCGTGAGTCGATTTTGGTACGAAGGGTAAGCGCCTCGTTCGCGTACCGTCTTCTTCAGCTCCGCCAACACGCTGCCCGCTTCGCCGAAGAGACCGGTCGCCAGAAGGGCCACGTGATTCCCGTCGCGCGAAAGCTGATCCGTATGCGCGGCTTTCGCAATAGTCAGCGAACCATGACATCGGACACCTCTTTCGACTCGGCGGTGTGGTGGAGGTTGCTCAGGAGTGTCCGCAAGCGGGTTCTCGAGCCGCTCAAGAGCGCATACGACGAGTGGATAACCAAGCTACCGATGCGCTGGCCGGTCTCGGTGGCGACACAGGACTGAAGTCGCGCGAGGCCGAGCAGGTTGCCCGGGACCTTGTAGCCGTAATCGTGGCTGCGGGACAGAGCGGTCAGGTGGACGGCGCCGTCGAAGAGCTTGAACGACAGATGAGAGAGACACGGGAAGCCCATTCGGCACTTGGCGTCTCGCGCGGGACTGTACACCGGCAGATCGTACTCGCCTTCCGCTATGCCGAGTTCATAGCAGGATTTCTTCGGTCTTGGAGTCGCGAGTTCGCTTCTCATCTTCTCAATCATCTGCTTCAAGGGGTTGATCTGCTGGCCGTCGCCACGCTCCCGATGAAGCAGTCGGTGGGCGTACGTGCATGATGGGTGATTCTTGATCGATGGGTATACTTGCTGCGGATAGGTCTCGAAGACGCCACGGAGACCGCGCCGCTGGTACTCGGATCCGGGAAAGATGGTCTCGGCCACGGAATGGGTGGGAATTTGAGCTTCGGCCGTCAGGAACTCGTCTATGCGCTTCGTGGCGGCGTCGTCGTTGGGGCCGTGCGTCGGGAATGCGATCGCCAGGACGAGATTGAGCGCGGAGTCGTGGGCCAGGAGATACTCGGTGCCTCTCATCCACGCTTCGAGACGTGTGGCGGCCTGGATCAGGGTCACCATCAGCTCACCTCGTCCGTCAACACCAGCACCTCTTGCAGATGCCGGAGGACAAACGCGTCATCGAGCCACGCGTGACCGGCGTCCGCCCAGTCTGTTCCCCAACTGTTCCGGATGAGGAAACCACGCGACGCGGAGGCCGTTCCGACACCGACGGCCACGACGGCGTGAAACCCGACAATGGGGCCGGCGTGAGACATGACCCACGGCGGCGTCGGATCGTAGAACGCACTCGTCGTCGCGATGCCGAGAACAGGCAGACGGCCCGCATTCAGCAGGGCCTCGACGCCGGCGGGGTTCGGAGCTCCGGATGTGCTGCTTCGTCGGTACAGCGAGACGTTCGAGGGAGGAGCCCATTCGGGCGGCGGCTCGTGCGTTCGATACGGGCAATCGGTCTCGGCCGGTTGTCCCGGGTCGAAGAGGGCGCGGGAGACCTCGGGGAAGTCGACGCCGTCCTCGGAGTCGTCGTTTGGAGACGCGAAGTAGTGCAGGTACTCGGGTGACAGCGGCAGTTTCGATCCACGGGCATGTTCGTGAGCCGTGGTGGATGCGTGCGCGACGCAAGTCGGTCGGGCGCCCTGATCCCGGGCGGGACCGAGCTCGGTGCGGTAGTCGAGGTGGACGACGAAGTTCATGCCGCGTGCCCCAGTGCGTCGAGTCGAGCACGGCGCGCCCAGCCGTCGCGTTCCTTGCCGTGTCCGTCGATGTCGATTTCGATGCGCGAAAGTGTAGCGCGGCTCCACGGCCGGATGTGCTCGAAGACGAGCTGATGGACGCCGGCGGCGCGAAATCGCACGTACAACACCCGGGCCGTCGGTGCACCGTAGCCGCGAAGGAGATCGGGTGCTCGTTCACCGAGAAGTTCGGATTCAGCGTTCGCGTCCACGAGACGCCAGATGTATCCGGCGGAGGCATGGTCCTGAACCTGCACAGCGAAGATGTCGTCGGGTCCGGCTTCGAGCGACGTCCCACTGTCGGCCTCGGTCAGTGCCCACACGTCGGCCCAGGGATTCGGCATCGGAACCGCCGGAGCCACGGCCTGCTTCAAGGGCTTGACCGGCGTCGACTGGAGTCGCTCGGCCTCGGCTCGTTCGAGGACATCGGCGGTTGCCAGGGCCCAGCACGCAGCCTGGTAGCTGATGCCGAGGCGGAGGGAGAGCTGATAGATGTGGGCGGGGTCGTGGAGCTTGGCGCGGGTCCAGCGGTGACGCTTCGCCGACGCACGCAGCAGTTGCTTCGGTGCGAGAAGCTCGGAGGCGAACGTGTCCGCTGCTGCTTCCTCCGCGGGGCGGGAGGCCGGGGCGTTGCGCCCGGCGAATCCGACCGTCTCGTCGAGACTGGAGCGGTGCCCCAGCAACAGATGGCCGAGTTCGTGCGCCACGGTGAACCGCTGCACCGGCAGTCCGAGCTTCGTGGTGACGATGATTCCGCGCGCTTCGTCGTTGACGGTGATGAACGCACCCCACAACTTGTCGAGGGGACGGAACAGGAGTGGGACATTCCGTTCGGCGACCGCGCCGATGATGTCGAAGCTTGTGCGGACGCAGTGCCGGGACTGCTCCAGCACCGTCGCCGCCATGCCGATGGCGCGCAGCGTCTCGCTACGTCTGGTCATTGGACTTCCTCGATCGCAGGAATTGCGCGAAGCGCAGCACTTCGTCGCGATCCGTCACGGACAGTTCAGCGGCGGCGCGGGCCACCATGCGGACGGAGTCAGGCTCCGATTCCTCGGAGTCATGCCCGGTGAGGCTCTCCATCGTCGTCTGGTACAGGCTGGCGAGGCGGCTGAGCTCGGTGGCGCTGACCCGGCGAGACCCGTTCTCGATGAGGGAGATTGCGGACCGCGGCACTCCGAGGTAGCGAGCGATGTCCTCCTGGGAGAATCCGCGGTACTCCCGTGCCTCTTTCAGTCGCGTGCTGAGAATGTCCTGCATTGTGCGTTCGTCGCTCATGACTCGGCCTCCTCCGGGCGTTGCGGCGACCGCTGCCACTCGCTGCCACCTCATTTCCGGTGAACGAGATGCTGGATTACTTCGTCGATGCTGTCGTATCCACCGGGGCGAATGTCCCGCACGCTGAATCGTCCGAGGTGCTTCTTGAAGATGGGGGCCATCCGCGCCACGGTCTTCGAATCCACGCAGGGCATCCCGGTCCAGAGATCCGAGTCCGGCGGGTCGCCCGTGATCTGCGCGTCCCAGTCCTCTTGCTCCTCCTTCCACCACGCGCGGAGTTCCGCCTCCAGTTGCGTACGGACGCCCGAGGTGTTCGGCGAGGCGCGGGCGATGACTTCAGACAGCATGATCGGTGAGCGAATGTGCGATAATCGAGATCCTGTCACAGAACATGTCCGATAGTCAAACATCTTCGAGTGGACCTGTCATGGCTGCCTTGACCTGCTCGGCTCGCCCGCGGGCGCGGCCTCTCAGATCGGCCACAGAGCTGCGGACACGATCCACGGCGGTACGGCAACGGAGCAGCGGACTTCGAGTACGGAGCCGCATGCGCGGGCGACGCCGAGCAGACGTGGCGCACCTGACGACAGCCAGGACACGGCCACATCCGGGAAGTCGAGCTGACGATGATGCACCGGATGGAGGGCCTTGTGCGCGGCTTCCTTGACGGAGAAGAGGATTTCGCGTCCTGGCGGCGTCGGAGAACGACGGCGGATGCTCGGGCGCATCCAGACCGCAGAGTTCGGGGACACCCTTCCCGTCCAGTCTCTCGATGTCGATGCCGATCGAGGTCATCCTGTCGGTTCTCGCGATCGCGGCGGCAACGGTCGTACCCTTGTGGCTTACGCTGCCGATGAACCCCGAGGGCCATGCGCGAGCCCCCGAGGCCAGGCGCTCCGGCTCGATAGCGGGTAGACCGGCCGTCGCAAGGAGGTCAATCAGGCACTCGCGCGTCGCCCGTCGTTGCGTCGCAAGCAGCAGTCCGGGGGTAGCCCCGGGGCGGTACGTCGCGAGGGTGCGGCAACCACTCCGAGAAGGAGCCGCCCTTGACCAGGAGTTCCGGTGCGATGCGGTTCAGCTCGTCGATCACCGGGTGCGCTTGAAGGTCCATGTTGCCTCGGTGTCGATGGGGGCGGGGGGGGCAGCGAGACCGAGTGTTGCGATCACCGGTGCCGCTTGGGACCTCCGTGGGCGACGACTCGCGTCGATTCACACCCGCGGACGGGATATTGTGTACATCACCGACACGCCGCCCGCCACCTGTCGCCGGCGACGCGTTCTGCGGTCGGTTGGACGTGGCACTGCAAACCACGGCGAGCCGGAGCGTGATTCGTGATTGACCTGTCCACCTGGAAGCCGCGGGCCGCTGCGCTGGGCACCGTCGCGACCCTGGTCTGGGTCGTGTCCCTCTACGGTCTGCTCGTCGACGAGGGCCTCGTCTACGCCCTCGCGGTCGTCCCGCGTCGGTTCGACGGCCTCGCTGGTGTTCTCGGCGCGCCCCTCGTGCACGGCTCGTTCGCGCACCTCGCTGCCAACACGTTCCCGCTGCTGATCCTCGGGGGCATGGTGGCCGTCCGCGGTGTCGGCTACTACGTGTCGGCGACCTTGGCCATCGCCGTGCTCGGTGGCCTGGGCCTGTGGGTGTTCGGGCGGAGCGCGGCGCACGTCGGTGCCAGCGGTCTGATCTTCGGCTACTTCGGCCTGCTCGTCGGCCGCGGCTACTACGAACGCGGCCTGCAGTCGATAGCCGTCGCGGTCCTCGTGGCGGTCGTCTACGGCGGCATGCTCGCGGGCATCCTGCCGCGCGACCCCGGGGTATCGTGGGAGGCCCACCTGTTCGGTCTGCTCGCCGGCGTACTGTGCGCCCGCGCCGGGCTGGTGGCGCCTTTCCGCCGCATTGCTCGTTGACTACAACGAAAGCTACAATGAGGCGTGGCCATCAACATCGCTCACCGGCGAGACCTTGACGCGCTCGTGGAACGGTTGGCTGCGCGCCTCGATCTGCGGGGTCGCGGCCGCAAGACGGCGGTCATCGAGCGGGCGTTGCGTGCGCTCGAGGAGCAGACCGAGCGAAGCCGACCGGACCGGGCCGACGTCGAAGCGGCGCTTGAACGCCTCGCCGAGGCGGGCGACCGTTTCCGGGAGCGGGAGGGTAGGTTCGGGCGATCCCCCGCCGTCGACCGGCCGCTGTCGCAGGTGTGGCAGGACGAGCTCTACGACGAGCGCGGACTGCCGAGGTGATCGTGGTCGATACGTCGGCTATCGTTGCCATCCTGCAGCGGGAGGCCGAAGGGCCGGCGTTGCGAGCCGCGATCGCGGGCGCCGGGCGCATCCTCATCTCGGCGGTGTCGGCCGTCGAGCTGGTCGCGGTGTCGAGTCGCGATGAAGCCCTGCACAAGGCCGTGCGGGACTTCCTGAACGCGCCGTTCGTCGTGGTCGAGCCGGTCGATCGGGACCAGGCCGCGGCTGCGGCGGACGCGTATCGCCGCTTCGGGAAGGGGCGTCATCCCGCGGGACTCAATCTCGGGGACGTCTTCGCCTACGCGCTGGCCCGCACGCGGGGGCTGCCGCTGTTGTTCACCGGGGACGACTTCTCGCGAACCGACATCGACCCCGCTGCTGCTGGCCGGGTCGAGTCCTGATCTCGACGCGGCGTTGCAGGCGTTTCGGCAGCCGAATGCGGCCGAGAACATCCGTCGTGGCATGGCGGCGCAGCTCCACGGCGTGTCGTCCCTGGGATCCCCTTTTTCTCGCCGTCGCCGCCGCTTCGCTCGCGGGATGCGCGCTTGCCGCCGCCATCATCCCGGCGAGTCGTGCTGCCGCCATCCGCCGATGACCGCGTGGCAGCGTTGAGCCCCCGGACCGATGAGCCGGTTCCTGCCCGGGTCTCGCATTCCCCGGTGAGCGGCGGGGGCTGCGGCAGCGGCCTCTGAAGCCGAGGTCGCACAGCGGGACGCGAGCGCGCTGCCTCTGGCTTCCGATCGAACCCCGCCGTTCCCCGTTGCCGGTCGACAACGGGACTCACAAGGGGGTTCTCCATGATCGAAGCGCGAGGCGCGGCGACGAAGCGGCGAACGCGAACGACTCTGGCGGTCGTCGTCCTGGCGTGTCTGGCAGACGCGCAGGGCGCTTGGGCCCAGCAGACGCCGGCTGTCGACGTCGCAGCCGGCTACCAGATCCAACCGCGGTTCGGCGATACCGACCGCGAGCCCGGCCTGGCGGGATGGTTCGCGTCGGCCACCCGGAGTACCGGCGGCCGCGGGGCCATGGAGTTCGAGTACTCGCATGGCCGCATGGACTACAGCTTTCCGACCGATCACGGGCTGCACGTCGTCGACTACGACGCGCACCTGTTCCTGGCGGGCTACCGATACCGGTTGCGCCTCGGCCCGGCTCGACCCTTCGTCCGCCTCCTGGCGGGCCTTTCGGTCATCACCGACGCGCAGGGCCGCGCCGGGCGCCTGAGAAGCCGCGAGAAAGGGGGATTCATGCTGCAACCGGGCGCCGGCATCGACATCCCCGTCGCCGGTCGCGCGGGCCTTCGGCTTCAGGCGGACTTGTGGTACGTCTACTACCCTCGATTCTCGGCCGGTCTGTCGTTCGACCTCGGCGGCTCGTAGTGCCCCGAGCGATTCTGCCCGGCCCCCTGCCCCCGAAGGCGCCCGGCGGCTCGGAGCGTCAGTCGCACCCGCAATCCGAGTCCGGTCTCCCGTTTACCGCAGCGTGCGGAAGAACCGGCGCAGGTCGCCCACCAGCAGCTCCGGCTCCTCGATGGCGGGGAAGTGCCCGCCGGTGTCGAAGACCGACCAGTGGGTGACGTTGTCGGGCACGTCCTCGACGAAGGAGCGGGGCGGTCCCGTCCGCGACGGGATGCCCACGAACTGCGCGAAGCCCTGCGGCACCTGCACCGGTCCCCGCGACAGCGCCCGCCGGGGGCGCGAGCTGCCGAGGCCGTTGGCGTAGTAGTAGCGCACGCTGGTGCCGATGGTGCGGGTGTGCCAGTAGATGGAGACGAGGGTGAGGATCTGGTCCTTGCTGAAGCGGTTCTCGACGTCGCCGTCGCAGTCGCTCCACGACCGCAGCTTCTCGGTGATCCACGCCGCGACGCCCGCCGGCGAGTCGGTGAGCCCGAAGGCGAGGGTCTGCGGCTTGGTGCCCTGGATGCGCTGGTAGCCGGTCTCGTCGACGGACCACGCCTCGGCGCGGGCGAGGTAGTCGCGCTCCTCGTCGGTCTGGGGCGGGCGCTGCGCCCGCGGGGGCGCGCCGGGGGTGTGGATGCCGACGACGCGGTCCGGGTACGCGGCGCCGAGGGCGCGGGTGACGCCGGCCCCCCAGTCGCTGCCGTAGGCGCCGAAGCGCTCGTAGCCGAGGCGGTCCATCAGGGCCACCCACAGCTCGGCGGTGCGGGCGATGTCGGTGCCTTCCAGGGGCTCGCCCGAGAAGCCGAAGCCGGGGATGGAGGGCGCCACGACGTGGAACCCGTCGGCGGCGTCGCCGCCGTGGGCGGCGGGGTCGGCGAGGGGGCCGACCGAGGGCAGCATCTCCCAGACGGTGCCGGGCCAGCCGTGGGTCAGCAGCAGGGGCAGGGCCCCCTCGCGGGGGCTCCGCTGGTGCACGAAATGGAGGCGCTGGCCCTCGATCTCCGTCGTGTGGTGGTCGAAGGCGTTCAGGGCGGCCTCGTGCGCGCGCCAGTCGTACTCGTCCCGCCAGTAGGCGATCAGCTCCTCGAGGTACGCGCGGTCGGTGCCGTAGCCCCACGGCTCGCCCGGCGAGTCGGGCGGCCACCGGGTGGCCGCGAGCCGGCGCCGGAGGTCGTCCAGCGCTTCGTCGCCGACCTCGATGGTGAAGGGAGCGATGTCGGC
Organism: Vicinamibacteria bacterium; assembly: GCA_022821235.1. Taxonomy (GTDB): domain Bacteria; phylum Acidobacteriota; class Vicinamibacteria; order Vicinamibacterales; family UBA8438; genus JAJEEA01. The sequence continues at coordinate 17,524 of JAJEEA010000396.1, read as the reverse complement.
CTGTGCCGCCGCCGTCGCGCTCGCCGCCGCGGCCCGGGCGGGGGCCGCCCCGGCCGCGAACGGTCCGGCGATGCCGGCCGCGGCCATCGTCTTCAGAAGCGTCCGTCGGTCAATCTGCTGCTCTGACATCGTTCTCCCTCATCGTTCCTGCAGGTTCGGCCGGCGCCGCCCCCCTCCGTGCCTCGCCGCCGCTCGGGCCGATGTCGACGGACTCGCCGGCTTCGCCCGGGCCCAGCCGCTGCTGGCGCCCGGCTCCCCGCGGACACGTCGCCGCGGAGCCGGCCGGGCGGACGCCGACGGCGATCGTCCCGCCCGTGTCGCGGCCCTGAAGCGGCGGTGGACAGGCTGCGCTCGAGGGCGGTCGGCGGCCTGGCGTCGATCACGGCCCTGGCTCCGGGGCGGCAGGACCGGCGGGGCGGGTCGGTGCGGCGAGGTCGTCGGGCGCCGCGCCATCGTCGACGACGCCGATGACCCGCGGCGCGCGCCCGTCCTCCGGCTCGCCCGGTTCCCCGGAGGGTCCCGGCAGGTCCGGCAGATCCAGTCCCCGAAGGCGGTCGGCCAGGTCCCCGAGGTACGGCTCGACCGCCTCGATAATCTCTCCGCGATGCTCCCAGGCCCAGAAGCCGGCGAGGACCAGGGCGGCCAGGATTATCAGCCGAATGGCGAGGACGATGACGTGCCTCAGCAGGTAGATGACGACGATGGCGGCGACTACGGCGGCGGCGAGGGCGATCTCGTTGGACATGGCTGCATGAGCCGGCGCGCCGACCCCGGCGCGCCGCCTCGGGCCGCGGGACGGGCTCCGGATGCGGTGGTCGATCCGGGCCTCGGGGCCCCCGGGGGTGACGACGCCGCCCGGCCGGAGAGGCCAGCGTACCACGTTCGCCGGCGATCTGCTCACCTGGTATCACTTGGTCTCACCTCGCCCGCGCCCGCGCCGCCGCGGACCGGCGGGCGGCGCTATAATCCGCTCCGACGCATTCCGAGGAGAGCCCGTGACACCAATCAACGCGACGGCGTCCGCCGGGCGCCGCGACCCCGAGCTTCCGTGCGGCCGGCCGCCGCAGTCCGGCCCCACGGTCCCTTGCCGCCGCGGCCTCGAGCTCGCGCATCGACGGCTGGCGGCGATCGTCTTCTCGCTCTCGCTGTCGATGGCGGGCGCATCCGGCGCCCAGGACTTCCGCCTGATGGAGACGACCATCGACGACGTGCACGCCGCCTTCGCCGCGGGCGAGCTGACGTGCCGCGAGCTGGTCGAGGGCTATCTCGCCCGCATCGAGGCCTACGACCAGGCCGGCCCCGCGCTGAACGCCGTCGAGCACGTCAACCCGCGCGCGGCGGAGGAGGCCGATGCCCTCGACGCCGCGTTCGCCGAGTCGGGGCCGACCGGCCCTCTCCACTGCGTGCCGGTGCTGCTCAAGGACCAGGTCGAGACCCGCGACATGCCGACGACCTACGGCTCGGCGCTGTTCGACGGGTTCATGTCGGGGCGCGACGCCACCATCGTCACCCGGATGCGCGAGGCGGGGGCGATCATCCTCGCCAAGACGACCATGGGGGAGTTCGCCTCGCGCTACGTCGGGTCCGGCTTCGGCATCATCCGGAACCCCTACGACCCGACCCGCAACCCGAGCGGGTCGTCGGGGGGCAGCGGGGCGGGCGCCGCCGCCAACTTCGGCCTCGTCGCCATCGGCGAGGACACGGGCGGCTCGATTCGCGGCCCGGCCGCGGTGCACAGCCTCGTCGGACTGCGGCCCACCGTGCCCCTGGTCAGCCGCCACGGGATGATGCCCGCCAACCCCTCGAGCGACACGCTGGGACCGATGACCCGCACGGTCCGGGACGCCGCTATCCTGCTCGACGCGATCGCCGGCTACGACCCGAACGACCCGGTGACCGCCTACGCCGCCGGCCGCACGCCCGAATCGTACGTCGACGGCCTCGACGCGGACGGCCTTCGCGGCGCCCGCATCGGGGTCGTCCGCGAGTCGATGGACGCCGAGACCGACCCCGAGTCGGACGACTACCGGCAGGTGCGCCGGCTCGTGGACCAAGCCGTCGCGGACCTCCGGCGGCTCGGGGCCGAGTTGGTGGATCCGGTCGAGGTGCCGGGTCTCGACGAGGCGCAGGCGACCTACGTCAGGAACAGCTTCGAGACGGAGGAGGCGACCGACGCGTACCTGGCCGAGCTGCCCGAGGCGCCGATGCGCTCGCTGCGCGAGATCCTGCTGGCGGGACGGGTCAACCCCTGGCGGGCCCGGGGACTGATGAACGTGGTGGGCCGGTCGACCTCCGAGCAGGAGTACCTGGCGGTCCTCCAGGCCCGGGAACGCCTGCGGCGCGCCGTGCTCGCGGTGCTGGCCGACCACGACCTCGATGCGCTGGTCTACGCGACCTTCGACCACCAGACGACGCTCATCGCCCCCGACGTCCTGACCAATCCGAGCCCCGAGGACGGCTACGCCCGCGGGAACAACCGTTACCTCAGCCCCGTGATCGGCTTCCCGGCCCTGACCGTGCCGGCCGGCCTCACCGACGACGGGCTCCCGGTCGGTCTCGAGCTGCTGGGCGGACCGTTCGCCGAGGCGACGCTGCTGCGCATGGGCTACGCCTACGAGCAGGGCACCCACCGGCGGGAGCCCCCGCCGACGACCCCGGCGCTGGACGGTCAGGCGTCTGCGCCGTAGTCGTCGACTTGGGCGACCAGCCCAATGTCGGCCTGGGTGTAGCGGCGGTGGAAGGGGCCGGGGCCGCGACGGTCGTTGTTGGCGATTGTGGCCCGGTGCTGGCGCAGGCGGGTGACCCGCGCTCGCGAGAGGGCCGGTCACCTTGACCAGGAATCGTTGGAGCAGGCCCCCGTCGGCTTTCCCCCGGCGGGTGGTCGAACTGTCCCAGGGTCTCGGCCGCGCAGGCACAGGCCCCGGCTCGCGTCTGCGGGTCCAGCTTGAGCGGGTCGGCCGTCGGCCAGGAACTCGCGAACCCGGTCCGGGGGCTGCAGGCATCGGGTGCAGGCTCGGTTCACGTTTCGCGTTCGACGGCGACACCCCGCGCACCGCCGTTCCCCGCGCACTCGTCCCGCGCGGACACAAATGGAGTCGATCCCCCCTCAGGCTCACTCCTCGTGGGAAACGACTCTGCGTGGCGCGGGAGAGTCATGGGTTGCTATAGTGCGGACGTGATCCGACGGCGTGCGGGTTCCTGTTCGGACGGTGGAAGGGGGTCGTCGGTCGCGTAGCGGCGGCCTTCGGGTAGCGCATGCAAGGGGGGGACGACATGAGCGCCAAGGGATGCACGGCGTGTCTTTCCGGACTGGGCCTGGCGGCGGCGCTGGTGCTGGGGGGCGGCCCGGCCCCGGGGGTCCTGGCTGCCGGAGACGACATCGCGGGGACGGTGGCCGGCGCGGCCGGTCCGGAGGCCGGCGTCTGGGTGATCGCCGAGACCGGCGACTTCGACACGTCGTTCCGCAAGACGGTGGTGACCGACGACGCCGGGCGCTTCCTCGTGCCCGACCTGCCGGATGCGACCTACGACGTCTGGGTGCGCGGCTACGGGCTGGTCGACTCGGAGAAGACCTCCGCGCGGCCCGGCGGCCAGCTCGAGCTGACGGTGCGCGCCGCCGCCACCCCCCGCGAGGCGGCCGAGGTCTATCCCGCCAACTACTGGTACTCGCTGCTCGAGGTGCCGCCGGCGAGCGACTTTCCCGGCACCGGCCCGCGCGGCAACGGCATCGGCGCCGCCATGCGCACCCAGGCCGACTGGATCGACCGCATGAAGGACGGCTGCCAGCTCTGCCACCAGCTCGGCAACCACGCGACCCGCGAGATGCCCATGCTGGACCTCGACGACTTCGACTCGACCGCCGACGCCTGGAACCACCGCATCCAGGCGGGCGGGGCGGGGCCGGCGATGGCGGCCGAGATCAACCGCATCGGCCGGCCGCGCGCCATCCGGCTCTACGCCGAGTGGACGGACCGCATCCGCGCCGGCGAGGTGCCGCCCGCGCCGCCGCGGCCGCAGGGCGTCGAGCGCAACGTGGTCCTGACCTCTTGGGGCTGGGGCCACCCCCGGGGGATGGTGCACGACAACGTCTCGACCGACAAGCGCAACCCCACCCTCTATCCGAACGGGCCCGTCTACGGCGTCGGGGGGGCGGGGCTCGTCATCACCGACGTCGCCGCCCGCCGGTCGGTGCGCATGGACCTGCCGACCCGCATCGAGCGGCCCCGGCAGGCCACCAACTACGAGGGCTCGTCGACCCGCGTGCCGTCGCTCTACTGGGGCGACGAGCCGGCGGGGCTGGTCAGCCGTAGCGCCCACAACCCGATGATGGACGACCGGGGCCGGCTCTGGATCACCCAGGCCGTCCGACCGAACGATGTGCCCGGCTGGTGCCTGGAGGGGTCGGACCACCCGTTCGCGCGGTACTACCCGATTCAGCACCGCGACGAGTCGCGCCAAGTGTCGTACTACGACCCCGAGACGGGCGAGTTCGAGCTCATCGACACCTGCTTCTTCACCCACCACCTGCAGTTCGCCGACGACGCCGACGACACCCTCTGGCTGAGCGGATCGACCGAGGCGGTGGGCTGGCTGAACACCCGCCTCTACGACGAGACCGGCGACGAACGGGCCGCCCAGGGGTGGTGCCCGACCGTCATCGACACCAACGGCGACGGCGTCATCACCCGGCCGTGGAACGAGCCCGACCGGGACGGCGCGGTCGAGATCGACCCGGCGCGGGACACCCGCATCGGCAGCCTCGACAAGTTCCGGCGGGCCTACGGCATCATTCCCCATCCCGACGGCTCGGTCTGGATCACGCGGCGCTTCCCGGTGCCGGGGCAGCTCATCCGGATCGAGCGGGGGGACAACCCGCCGGAAACCTGCAAGGCCGAGGTCTACGAGCCGCCCTACGATCCCGACGGCGACCCCGATCTGTGGGGGTACGGCCCGCGCGGCATCGACGTCGACCGGAACGGGCTGGTGTGGACGGCGCTGGGCGGCAGCGGCCACGTCGCCAGCTTCGACCGCGGCAAGTGCGGGGTGCTCGCCGGTCCCGAGGCGACCGGGCAGCACTGCGTCGAGGGGTGGACGCTGTACCAGACGCCGGGGCCGCGGATGAAGGGGGTCGAGGGAACGGCCAACGCCGACTACCACTACTACCACTGGGTCGACCAGTTCGACACCCTCGGCCTCGGCGAGAACGTGCCCATCACCACGGGCACGACGTCCGACGCCCTGCTCGTCCTGCTGCCCGAGACGGGCGAGTGGGTCACCATGCGGGTGCCCTATCCGCTGGGGTTCTACAGCCGCGGCCTCGACGGCCGCATCGACGATCCCGACGCGGGCTGGAAGGGCCGCGGGGTGTGGGCCAGCTTCAACACCGGCTCGACCTTCCACCTCGAGGGCGGGAAGGGGATGACCAGCGAGATCGTCCGGTTCCAGATTCGGCCGGATCCGCTGGCCGAGTAGGCGTCGGCGCGGGGCGGCGCCGCCTCGGGCAGAGGCGCGGGCTACTGCCCGAGGCGGGTCGCGGCTACTGGCGGGTGAGGGCGAGGGTGCCGTTGTCGATGACCGGGGCCCGGCACGACGCGTTGGTCATCCACGTCGCGTCCATCGTCGTTGCCGAGAACGACGTCACGGTCACGGTGAGCGCGCAGCCCTCGGGGAAGTACTGCCTGAACACCTCGACCTCATCGGTGAATGCGAAGGACAGGTCCGCCGTCGTTCCCGTTGCCGTGCCCGTCACGGGGCCGTAGAGGTTCACGTTGGCGGGCGCCCCGAACCCGACCAGGGTGGGGGGCATCGGGGTGGACCACTCGCCGGTCACGGCGGCGTCGGTCTGCGTGAGCGTCGCGGTGACGGCATCGGAGGCGATGAAGTTGCCGGTGGCCGACCCTGTCCAGGTGCCGCTGAGGGTGACCGGCTCGGGCTCGGGTTCGGGTTCCGTCGGGGCGGTGGGGCTCGCGCTCTGGCAGGCCGCCGCCAGCACGATGCCGCACAGGACGAGCGCCAGGCGGAACAGGCGGAAGTCGTTGCTCTCGATCATGATTCGGTCCGTTCTCTTCCAGGCGTGGGCCCCCGGCCGGAGGGCCTCCGGTTTCGCGGCGGCCCATCGTGCGATGGCCGCTGTGCGACGTTTCGGTCGCGGGGAGGCCGGACTGTAGCGTGATAGCGACTACGACCGGACGTGGTCTGCACGAAGGGGAATGGTGCCGAGGGCCAGAATCGAACTGGCGACACCATGATTTTCAGTCATGTGCTCTACCGACTGAGCTACCTCGGCACATCGCAGGCGGAACGAAACGCACGCGGACCGGCGGCGTGCTACGCTCGGGAACGGGGCTGAGTCCGTTCTGGAGGTTCCTCCAAGATACCCCACGCCGCGTCTGCGGCGCAACCCGCGGGCGCTTCACGACCGCGGCGAGACCGTCGCCGTGCTCGTCTCCGGTGTCTTCGGGGCGATCCGCATCGGCACGCTGTTCTCCATGTCCACGCCCTGGCGGGCGTTGGTCGCGTTGCTCGTCGTTCTTGGCCTGCGGCACGGCCTGGTACGTACGCGCCCCTTGCATCACCGTGTCTGGCAATGGCTGCGTGAAGCGCGGTGGCGACCGGGGTCGACACCGCAAGAGTCGGTTGCCGACGCCAGGTGGGCCTTGTTGCATATTGCCGGCCTGTGGAGCCTCGCCGTCGCGCAGCCGGTCTTCGATCTGGTGGGGCGCAGCCCCGAGTTCCTGGTGGCCCACGACATGTGGCCGGGCGGCCTTCTGTTGCTGGTGGCGGTCGTCTGCCTCGGTGGTCCGGCCGGCTGCGTCCTCGCCATCGGGGCGGCCGGCCTCGCGGGTGGTCCGGCGTGGCGGCGACGTGTCGCTACCGTCGTCGTCGGGGCGCTTGCCGGCGTCGTGGCGCTCGCGGCCCTCACGTCGCTCGGCGGTTCGCCCGGCGCCTTCCTGGTTGCGCTGGCGGCAGCCGCGGGCGCCGGTGCGGCGCTCTCGTACCGCCGTTTCCCCCCCGTCCCATTGTTCGCCACGTTTCTGACGCCGGCCGTCGTCGTCGTGCCGTCGCTGTTCCTGCTCAACCCCGGCGTCGGTCGCTTCCTCGTGCCGGCCGAGGACGTCGGTGCGCTCGACGGTGTGACGTTCGGCGCCACGCCGCCGGTGGTGGTGGTGGTCTTCGATCAACTCCAGCTTGCGGCGCTGCTGGATGGGGAGGGGAACGTCGACCGCGCCAACTTCCCGCACTTCGCGGCGCTGGCCGACGACGCCACGTGGTTTCGCAACGCGACCGCCGTGGGCGAGATGACCCAGTATGCGCTGCCCGCGATTCTGACCGGCCAGTACCCGTCGCCCGACCTCCTGCCGGTGTCCGCCGACCATCCGGGGAACCTGTTCACGCTGCTGGGCAGCCGGTATCGGCTGCACGTCGAGGAGCCGCTGTCCGAGCTCTGTCCGGAATCGTTGTGCCCGGTCGAACGTGCGGTGGGCGCCTGGCTCGCGGGCGTCGTGAGCGACCTCGCGGTCGTGTTTCTGACCATCGTGCTGCCGGACGAGCTGACCGTCTGGCTGCCGCCCGTGGATCAGAACTGGAACGACTTCCTGGCCAACGATACGTTCCAGAACCGCTGGCGGGCGGCGCGGGTCGACGACCGGCGGCAGACGGTCACGCGCTTCATCGAGTCGATCACCGGCGCCGGTCCGACGCTGCACTTCATGCACGTGCTGCTCCCGCACGAGCCGTGGCTGTACCTGCCCACGGGGCAGCAGTTCACGGCCCTGCGGCAGAGCGTGGGCCTTCAGGGCGGCCGGTGGGTCGACGATCGGTGGGCCGCCGCGATCAACCACCAGCGGTACCTGCTTCAGTTGGGATACGTCGACACGCTGCTCGGTCGTCTGGTGGCCCGCCTGCGCGAGGTGGACGTCTACGACGACGCGCTGATCGTCGTCACCGCGGATCATGGCGCCAGCCTGCAGCCCGGCGCGTCGTTCCGCCGGCCGACGCGAGCTTCTTTCGCGGACATCGCGGCGGTGCCGCTCTTCGCGAAGCGGCCGGGGCAGCGGGAGGGCGAGGTGGTCGACGCCAACGTCGAGGTGATCGACATACTCCCGACGCTGGCGGTTGCGCTGGGCGTCGAGTTGCCGTGGGCCGCCGACGGCGCGGACATCCTCGATCCGGCGCTCCTGCCGCGACGCGGCAAGGTGATGTTCTTCGACGGCGCGAGAAGCCGCGTCGAGGGGCCGCGCGACACCCTTGCCGCCGTGGTGGAGAGCGCGTCCCGCAAGTTCGAGTGGTTCGCGACCGGTGACCCGCTCGATGTTCGTGCCTTTCACGGCGGCTACGGCGAGTTGATCGGCCGGCCGGCCGACCCGCTGCGTGCGGCGCGGCCCTCCGACCTTCGGGTGGTCGTCGACACCTTCCGGCTGCTGCAGGACGTCGATCCGGAAGCGGAGTTCCTCCCTGTCCACATAACCGGTGCCGTGCCGGACCTGCCGGACGATGCGCCCGCCCCGATGCTCGCGGTCGCTCTCAACGGGGTGGTCGCGGCGATCACCCGGCCGTACCCGTTTCCCGTCCTCGGTCGCCGTGCCGCCTGGGAAGCGATCGTCGATCCGGCCCGACTCGAGCCCGGCGTCAACGCGCTGGAGGTGTTCGAGATTCTCGGCGAGCCCGTCGGCGGCTCCATGGCGCTTGCGGCCGCGGCGGGCTCCGGCCCGGATGGTGCGTGGCCCAATCTCGTCCTGGACGCGGAGCTTCAGATGCTCGGGGCGCAAGCGTCGGGCTTCTACGGCATGGAATGGGAGGGGGCGCGGCCGTTCCGCTGGACCCGCGGAGATGCGCGCCTGCTGACGCCGCTCGATTCTCGACCGGCGGAGATCGCGATCGACGTGCTGATGACCGGCCCGCCCAAGCAGCTCCGCATCTCGGTCGACGGATGCACGCTCTTCGATCAGACCATCCGTGGGCGCTGGGACGCCACGTTCGATCTGGGGGGCTGCCGGCTCTCGCCGCCCGAGGTCGAGATCGTCCTGCAGAGCGATACGCACGTTCCCGGAACCCGCGACACGCGCACGCTGGGCGTTGCGGTCAGCTCGATTGAGTTGCGCGAGGCCGTTCCCGCGCCTTGAGCGAGCTCGCCCGCCGCGGGTTCGAGGCCGGCGACCGGTGGGATCCGCCTGCTACGGCATTGCTGGCCACACGTCGAGCCCGGTCATGGCTGAACCGGGACAGTCCTTACGCGCGACTGCAACGTTCCAGTGGAAGAGAAGCGGTCTCGGATCCACTTCATCGAGAAGAACGGTCAGAGTGTCCGCGGCGTTCACTCACCGAGGCGGGCCGGGTGTTCGCTGGGCGTTGGCGGGCGGGTGTCGGGCGGCTGCCTGTCCGATGTCAGGCGCGGAACACCGTCGAAACCCGTGCGCGGCCCGCGCAGGACACGGGCTCACGGGACGAGACTCAGCGCTGCCGGTACAGGAATAGGACCTGCCGCCGATCCCAATCGTCGACGGTCACGGGAATCGTCGCCGCGCTTCCCATTCTCCGGTCCTCGTAGACGAAGGTCTCGCGCAGCTCCAGCCGCCGGTGGGTGTCGGCGGCGGGGGTGAGCAGCCAGAGGCGGTTGCCGACCACGCCTTCGAACGACGGGACGATGTCCGCGAGCCGGCCCGTTCCCCGGTAGGGGAAGACGTGCAGGCCGAAATAGTGCGTCAGGGGCGTCCGCAGCCGGGCATGCCTCGGGGGGGCTTCCTCTCCCCGGAACCCGTCGACGTCGAAGAGAAGGACGTCGGTCCCCACGAGGTCGGCGATCCGGCTCATGACGTGGTACGGCTGCACGCCCTCCCGGACCGGCATCTGCTTCGCCGTGAAGAAGAGCTGGAACGGAATCGCGGCCAGCATCGCGGCCATGCCGAGGCGGCGGAACCGGCCGGGGGCCGCGCGAAAGGCGACCGCGACGGCGATGATCAGGCCGTAGGGCACGATCTCGCCGAGCAGGAGGCGGGCGTGGTCGTAGTGCCGGTGGACGACGGGAATGCTCGCCGGCAGGGTGGCGGCCATGCAGACGGCGAGAAGGCCGTAGAGAAGCGCCAGCGGCCATCGCGCCGGGAGCCGGTGCATGCCCGTTATCGCGATCGCGGCGAGCCAGGGCGTCAGGTACAGCAGCCAGCCCGCCGCGCCGGACCGCAGGAAGACGTGGGCGCCCGACCCGACGATGCCGAGCTCCCGGTAGCGGGGGTCGGCCGCGTAGAGCTCGGTGAACCCAATCAGGTACGCCTGCAGGAGGCTGCCGGCGAGAGCGACGGCGACCAGCAACGAGGCCAGCCTGATCCACGGTCGTGGATCGGCTGTCGTCGCCATCAGCCGCCGCACCGCGGGGCGTTGCGGGTTCCTGGCGACCTCGGCCAGGCCCACCGCCGCAAGGGCCAGGACGCCCGCGACGACGAGCGGCCAGCCGCTGCCCAGCAGGCCCCCGAGCGTCCGTTCGAAGATGCTCGGCGCGTCGCCGGTGGCGTAGCTCAGGCCGTAGAGCACGGACACGCCGTACAGGCCGGCGACGGCGGCGCAGAACCCGAGGATGCGGCGACCCCCGGCGTCCCGGGTCCTCAGCTTCAGCCAGACCCCGAGCCCGAAGAGCGGCGCCGACGCCAGGAGGTACGGGAATCCGGCGTCGCGGACGAAGAAGACGAGCGACACGCAGGCGGCGGCCAGGGTGACGAGAGACCCGGTCGCCTCCGGCGCGGCGCGCCGCATGCCGCGGAAGGCCCGCGCCAAGTAGTAGAAGCCCAACGACGAGAACGCCAGCGCCACCGCCTCGGGGGCCGGGGACCGGCTGAAGAAGACGTGCAGGGGATTGGTCGCGATCAGCATCCCGGCTGCGAACGCGGCCGGGCGCGAGCCGGTCAGCTCGAACGCCAGCAGCGACAGGCCCAGCACCCCCAGCAGGCCGAAGAACGCGACGGCATGGAAGCGGGCGGCGTCGCCGAACGCCTCGCCGAAGATGGCCATCCACAACGGGTGCAGGGGCAGGAGCCGGAACACGTCGCCGTCGCGCGCGGGCGAGAGGTCGAGCCCGGGCCGCACCGGGCTCCCCGGCTCCGAATCGTCGAGCCCGTCGGCGCGGTAGATCTCCCGCGACCGCTCGTCCGGGAGCGCCTCCGGCAACCGGTCGTCGACGAATGCCGTGCCCTCGCGCTGGAGGTGCGCCGACATGCTGGCGTGGACGCCCGGTTCCCGGTCGCCGTCGAGGGTCGGGAACGGCTCGGTGCGGAACAACAGGGCCGCGAGGAGCACCAGCATGAGGACGGGGCCGACCGGCTTTCCGGCCGAGGCGCGTTGCGCGTCGAACCGGGCCGGGGTGAACCACCGGACGACAGTGGCGAGGATGAGCCCCGCGATGACCGCGATTCGGGCATCGAACCGGCTCACGGCCAGCAGGGAAATAGCCGTGACCGAGATCGAGACCACCGAGAGGACGATGAAGTCGACGGTCCGGAAGAACGTCAGGTCCGCCCGGGGCCAGTCCTCGTCCCGGGTCGCCCGGGCCGCGTCGGCCAGCCACGTCCTCCGGGACCATTCCCACAGACGGGCATGCGCGGGCGGCGTGCGCACGAGATGGTGACGCAGGCCGGCGACGGCCAACGCCATCACCAGGGGCCGCCACGGATTCGTGACCGAGAGGCCGGGGGTCTGGAAGCCGCCGAAGACCGCGGCCTGCAGCGCGGCCGCGCCGAGCAGCAGGGTCAGGACGTCCGCGACCCGCACCCAGCCCGGCAGGGCCGGCTCCGGCGAGGCGGGGGAGGCGTGGTCGTTGCGCAAGGGATGCTGCGATTCGATCGCCGTGGCGCTCGTCGCTTCCGGTCGAGCGGGCATCCGGGCCGCGGAGGAGGCGCCTGACGGCGTCGGGTTCCGGACGCGCCACAGGCCGAAGGCGAGGCCGCGCACGTCTTGCCGACCGGCCCGCCATCTTCGCCTTGCGGCTCGCGGGGCGCCCGGCCGGCCCCGGGGAGCTCGAGCCCTTCCGCGGCAAGCCTAGTGTAGCGCAAGTCCGGGTCGGACGCAGTCGGACGCCCCCGGCCCCACCCCGCGCTCCCGGACCCCGCCGGACGCCCGGACCCCTCACTGCGCCGCCGGCGGGTCGCTTGGCTCGGCGGGTGGGTTGTGACACACTCGGACGGTACCGGCCGGGGCGCCCGGCCGGCGCCGTCTGGGAGGAATCATGAGGAAACGCATCGGAGCGCTGGCGCTCGCGGCGCTGTGCGCCGGCGCCGCCGCCGGGGCACAGCAGGTGCCGGTCGAGGAGGTGGTGCTCGACAACGGGATGACGTTGCTGCTCTTGCCGCGGCCGGGAGACCCGAACGTGGCGGCGGGCTGGGTGGCCAAGGTCGGATCGGTCCACGAGCGGCCCGGCATCACCGGCGTCGCGCACCTCTTCGAGCACATGATGTTCAAGGGGACCTCCGTCATCGGCACGCGCAACATCGAGCAGGACCTGCAGATCATCGCCCAGCTCGACGAGGTGAAGGCGGCCCTGCGGGTCGAGGAGGCGGCCCTCCTCGAGGCCGAGCGGCTGGGGCGCATCGACGACGCCGGCGACCCCGCGCACCGGACCGAGGGCCACCAGGCGCTGATGGACCGCTTCGAGACGCTGCTCGCGCAGCAGGAGGAGCTGCTCATCCCCGAGGACTTCAGCCGTACCTACTCGGGGCAGGGCGCGTCGGGGATGAACGCGGGCACGAGCTACGACTTCACCCTGTACTTCGTGAACGTCCCCGCCAACAAGCTGGAATTGTGGTTCTGGATGGAGTCGGACCGGCTCGTGAACCCGGTGTTCCGCGAGTTCTACGCCGAGCGCGACGTCGTCCACGAGGAGCGGCGGCTGCGCACCGACAGCACCCCGACCGGGAAGTTCGAGGAGCAGTTCAACTCGCTGTTCTGGCAGTCGTCCCCCTACAGTTGGCCGGTCATCGGCTGGCCGAGCGACCTCGAGGGCATCACGCGCGCCGAGGCGCTCGAGTTCTTCGACCTGTACTACGCGCCCAACAACCTCACCGCGGCCCTCGTCGGCGACTTCGACCCCGACGAGGCGAAGGCGCTGGCCGAGCGCTACTTCGGCCGCCTGTCCCGGGGCGACCGGCCCCCGCCGCAGCCGCGCACGCGCGAGATGCCGCAACTGAGCGAGAAGCGGATGCACGCCTGGGCGGAGACGAACCCGCAGGTGGTCGTCCGCTACCACTCGGTGCCGGACGGCCACGTCGACGAGCCCGCCCTCGTGGTGCTGGGCCAGCTTCTGAACGGCCGGACGGGCCGGTTCTACCGGGCCCTGGTGGAGGACCAGGGGGTGGCCACCCGGGCGTCGGGCGGGCAGGCGGGGTTCAAGTTCGAGGGCATGTTCGAGCTCCGCGGAACGGCGGCCGAGGGACATGCGCCCGAGGAGGTCGAGCAGGCCCTGTACGCGGAGATGGAGCGGCTGAAGACCGAGCCGGTGGACGAGCGCGAGCTGCAGAAGGTGAAGAACCAGAACGCCGCGTCCAACTTCCGGCAGCTTCAGGGCAACTTCTTCCTGATGTACTCGATGCTGATGCGCGAGGCGTACCGCGGCTGGGAGACCCTCAACACCGACCCGCCGCTCTACGACGCGGTGACCGCCGACGACATCATGCGGGTGGCCGGCACCTACTTCGAGCCCGAGAACCGGACCGTGGCCATCTACTACCGGGAGGAATCGGACGAGGCGCCGGACCCCCGCCTCGCGGGGCTCGACCCCGAGGAGCGGCAGCAGGTCCGGCAGATGGAGGCGATGATCGGCCAGTTGAACGCGGAGCAGCTCGCCCAGTTCATCGCGCAGTTCGAACAGATGTCGTCGCAGGCGCCGCCCGAAAGCCAGGACATGGTGGCGGTGGTGCTCGAGCTGCTGCGCGAGCGGCAGGCGGCGGAGGAGGGCGGACGATGACGCGCGTCGACGAGCGGCCGATGGACCGTGCGGCCGGTTCCCGTGTTCGGGGTCCGGGGCTCGCGGGCTCTCAGTGGTTCCCGCTTCGGTGTTCACACGACCGTTCGCGGCCGACAGTGCCCCGCGGACTTCTGCGCGGCGCCGGCGCGGAGAACGTGGTCTTCGGCTCTGCTCAGCGTCCTTCCCACTTCGGCGGGACTCTGAGCCGTTTGGCGGCGCGGACTGCCGGAGCGGCCCTGCCGGCCCTGGCGGCGCTGCTGCTCGGGGCGCCGGCGGCCGCGCAGCCGATTCCCGCCCATCCCTCGGACCTGACCTACGAGCTGCTCGACTTCACCCCGCCGGTGGCTGCGGACCATCGCCACGAGCTGTCGAACGGCGTCGTCGCCTTCGTGGTGGAGGACCACGAGCTGCCGCTGGCGACGGTAGGGGTGACGGTCCGCACCGGGTCGTACCTGGACCCGCCGGACAAGGTCGGCCTCGCCGGCCTCACCGGCAGCCAGATGCGGGCCGGGGGCACCGCGACGATGAGCGCGGCCGACTTCGACGAGGAGGCCGCCTTCCTCGCCGCGCAGATCGGCAGCAACGTCGGCGCCACGTCGGGCGGGGCGAGCGTGAACTGCCTGACCCGCGACCTGGACGCCTGCCTCGATCTCTTCTTCGACATGCTCCGGAACCCGGGGTTCGACGAGGACCGGCTGGCCCTGGCGAAGAGCCAGGCCCTGCAGCAACTGGAGCGGCGCAACGACGCGACCGCGAGCATCGAGCGGCGCGAGTGGGGGCGGCTGATGCGCGGCGACGCGCACTTCTCGACGCGGCCGCGGACCCGCGCCACGCTCGAGGCGATCACGCGCGACGACCTGGCGGCGTTCCACCGCGAGTACTACCATCCCGGGAACTTCCTCTTCACGGCGTCGGGAGACGTGGACACGGCCGGCATCCTCGCCGAGCTCGAGCGGCGGCTCGACGGATGGGAGGCGGGCACGAAAGCGGTCGCGGCGGTGCCGGCGCCGGAGTTCACGCCGTCGCCGGGCCTCTACCTGGTGGACAAGGACGACGTGAACCAGGGGCGGGTCGCCATCGGCCACCTGGCGACCACTCGGGACAACCCCGACCGTTACAAGCTGCTGGTGATGAACGACATCCTCGGCGGCGGCGGTTTCAGCGCCCGGCTGCTGACCCGCGTCCGCTCCGACGAGGGGCTGGCCTACAGCGCCTCGTCGAGCTACGCGCTCGGCACCTACTACGACGGGGTGTTCCAGGCCGGGTTCCAGTCGCGCAGCGAGACGGTGGCCCGGGCGACCGCGATCGTGCTCGAGGAGATAGAGCGCATTCGCACCGAGCCGGTGACCGACGACGAGTTGCGGAACTCGATCGCGTACTTCGTGGAGACGTTCTCGCGGAACGTCTCGAGCGCCGCCGCGACGGCGGGCCTCTTCGCCCGGGACGAGTACACCGGCCGCGACCCGTCGTATCTCGCCACCTACCGCGAGAACATCGCGGCGGTGACGGTCGACGACGTGCTCGACGTGGCCCGGCGCTATCTCGACCCCGAGGCGCTGGCCGTCCTCGTCGTCGGCGACCTCGAGGCGATTCTCGCCGGCGACCCCGACCGGCCGGAGTACTCACTCGACGCGTTGCGCCCGGGGGAGGCCGTGCGCATACCGCTGCCCGACCCGTTCACGATGGAGTATCCGGCGCCCTGACCCGGGCTGAAATGGTTACTCGCCGGACTCGGCCGCGGGCAGCACGATCCTCTCGATTGTCAGGAGGCGCTGGTCGAGCTTGGCGAGGGCGACCTCAACGGCGTCGAGTCGGGCGTCGAACCGTTCCAGGGTGGCGCGAATCTCGCGCATGTCGGCGCGCAGGTCGATCATGTCGGCGCGCAGGTCGTCTATGCGGGCGTTCACGCCGCTGATCTGCGTCAGCATCAGGCCGGCGAGCACGCCCCCGGTGCCGACGATCGCCGTGATGACGGCGATGCCGGTCCCGATGATCCACTTCGTGTCCGTGGACATCGTACGTAGCATAGCACCCTCGCTCTCCGGTCGGCGCTGCTACTTGGCGGCTCGGAGATTCGCCGCCGGCGCGCTCTTCGGCTCGGCGTCGGCGGCGAGATTGAGCGTCTTCCGCAGCCGGGCGTCGATCGACTCGAACACCGCGGCGTTCTCCTTCAGGAACTGCTTGACCCGCTCGCGCCCCTGCCCGAGGCGCTCGCCGTCGTAGGAGAACCACGTGCCGCTCTTCTCGACGAGGCGGTTGGCGACGGCGAGGTCGAGCAGGTCGCCCTCGCGCGAGACGCCCTCGCCGTACATCAGGTCGAACTCGGCGATGCGGAACGGCGGGGCCACCTTGTTCTTGACGACCTTGACCCGGGTGCGGCTGCCGACGACCTGGTCGCCGTCCTTGATGGCGCCGATGCGGCGGATGTCGACCCGGACCGACGAGTAGAACTTCAGCGCCCGCCCGCCCGTGGTGGTCTCGGGGTTGCCGAACATGACCCCGATCTTCTCGCGGAGCTGGTTGATGAAGACGAGGCAGGTGGACGACTTCGCCACCACCCCCGTGAGCTTGCGCAGGGCCTGGGACATCAGCCGCGCCTGCAGGCCGACCTGCGCCTCGCCCATCTCGCCGTCGATCTCGGCCCGCGGCACGAGGGCGGCGACGGAGTCGACGACCACCACGTCGGCCCCGCCCGAACGCACCAGCACCTCGACGATCTCGAGGGCCTGCTCGCCGTGGTCGGGCTGGGCGACGAGGAGGTTGTCGAGATCGACGCCCAGCTTCTTGGCGTAGGTGGGGTCGAGGGCGTGCTCGGCGTCGACGAACGCGGCGGCGCCGCCCCGGCGCTGGGCCTGGGCGATGATCTGCAGGGTCAGGGTGGTCTTGCCCGACGCCTCGGGCCCGAAGATCTCGACGACGCGGCCGCGGGGGACCCCGCCGATGCCCAGGGCGTGGTCGATGCTGATCGATCCGGTCGAGATGTTCGGCACGGCGGTGACCGCGTCCTGCCCGAGCCGCATGATGGCGCCCTTGCCGAACTGTTTCTCGATCTGGCCCACCGCCATGTCGATGGCCTTGTTGCGCTCGCGCAGATTCCGTTCTTCGGGCATGGAGTCCTCCGAGACCTGTCGGCGTCACCGCTCGGAAGCGGTTCGGGGTGTGGCGATAAGGACGCCGCGTCTCGACTGGCCGGAGTCTCGACCGTCGCAGCATCGCGAGGGGCGGGACCCAGGGTGTCACGGTTTCGTATTCTAGGACCGTGCCATCCGCCATGTCAAGCGAAAGTAGAACGTACTTTGTTTGTTATTCATTGAAAATAAACGCTTTGCTGGATACGCTGACTTTCGCCCATGTAGCGCGCTGCTGCAGGATCCGGCAGCCCCGGAGGCCGCGCGGGTTGCAGAATCTGCGCGCGGCGGGGCGCTCCGGCAACTCGGCGCCGTGCGTGGCGGTTGCGGTGGGAATGTCGCGTCTGCCCTCCGGCGAGGCGCCCCGGCAGCCCGGCGCCGTGCGCGGCGGTTATGGTGGGGATGCCGCGGGCGCGTCGGCGAGGCCGGTCCGACGCGGTCGCCGGCCGCCGCG
>JAJEEA010000477.1 GCA_022821235.1 Vicinamibacteria bacterium | reverse complement strand
CTGGAGCGCCTGCTGCATCACGCCTTCGAGATGGCCGGGTTCCACGAGGCGCTGCTCCTCGACGGGCCGCTGCGGCTGGCCGCCGCGGAATCGCCCGGGCGGGGCCTCGTCCCGACCCTCTCGGTTCTGGCGGTCCTCGCCGGCGCGGCGACGGCCTGGCTGGCGTACGGCCGGGGCCTCGTCGCGCCGGGGGCGGTCCTGGAGCGCAGCCGGACGGCCCGGGCGCTCCACCGCTTCTTCCGGGGCCGCTGGGGCATCGACGCCGCCCTCGCCCGCGTGTTCGTCGACGGCACGCGGCGCATCGCGCAGCACGTCGCGCGGAGGTGGGAGGCGGAGCTCGACGAGGCGGTGCACCGGCGGTGGCCGGCGAGGCTGACCGAGCGGATGCAGGACCTCGTGCACCACCTCCGCGCCGACACCGAGGTGTTGCTCTACAACGTGTCCTACGTGCTGATTCTGTTCGGCCTGCTGCTCGCCTACATGTTCCTGGGGGCCGGCTGAACGCGCCGGTCGCCGGCGCCGCGGAGCGCCTGACCCCACGATGCCCGTACTGCTCCAGATCCTCCTCACGCCGGCCGCCGCATCGCTGGCCGTGGTGCTGACCCGGCGCCGGCGGCCCCGGGCCGCGGGCTGGATCGCCAGCCTCGCCCTCCTCTACGCGACGGGCCTGGCGGGGGCCGTCACCCTCGACGTCGCGCGGGGAACGCCGGTCCTCGAGGACTACCTGGTCGTCTCCCCCGACATCGAGCTGCAGCTCCTCGCCGACGGGCTCAGCGCGCCGACGCTGGCCGTCGTGCTCCTGCTGTGCACCGCGCTCTCGTTCTACTCCGTCCGCTACATCGAGCGGCGCGTCGCGGTGCTGTACGCGGCCGCGGACCCCGCCGCGAAGGGCGTCCACTACAGCCGGTTCTTCGCGCTCCTGCCCCTCTTTCCGCTCGGCTTCGTCGGGACCATCCTGAGCACCAACCTCGTCGCGGTGTACTTCTTCATGGAGGTCCTGACCGTCACGCTGTTCTTCCTGATGGCGTACTACGGCTATCGGGAGCGCGTGCGGGTCGCGATGGTGAGCCTGTCGTGGGGCATCATCGGGGCCCTGCTCTTCCTCGTGGCCGCCCTGCTCGTCTACAGCCAGACCGGCAGCCTGTCGATGGCGGACCTGCCGGGCATGGCGGGCACCCCGCTCGCGGCCGGCGCAGTCGCCCTGTTCATCGCCAGCCTGACGATGAAGCTCGCGGTGGTGCCGTTCCACGTCTGGATGCCGTCGGTCCACGCCGAGCACCCGACGTGCATCGCCGGCCTCCTCGCGGTCTACGCCAACCTCGCCGTCTACATCCTGGTCCGGGTCGCGGTGCTGCCGCTCGAGGCGGAGTTGGCGCGGTTCGGGCCGGTGCTGATGGTCCTCGCCCTCGTCACCATGGTGTACGGGTCGCTGCTGACGCTGGCCCAGACCGACATCAAGCGGCTCGCCGCCTGCTCGACGATCAGCCAGATCGCCTACTCGGTCCTGGGGTTGGGGGCGCTGACGGCGGCCAGCGTCGAGGGCAGCATGCTGTTCTTCCTCAGCCACGTCATGGGGAAGACGGTGTTCTTCTCGACCGCCGGCATCGTGGTGTACGTGACCGGCGTCCGCGACATGAACGCCCTCGGCGGGCTGGCCTCGCGGATGCCGGTGACCGCCGCCCTGTGGATCGCGGGATGCCTGATGCTCTCGGGGTTTCCGCCGTTCAGCAGCTTCGCGGCGGAGTGGATCATGTTCACGGGGATCTTCGAGCGGGGGGCGGCGATGGGGCCCCTCGGGCTCGGGGTGGCCGTGGGCGGCCTGAGCGCCGTCGTCCTGACCGTGGCCTACACGTTCGGGGCGGCCCGGAAGATCTTCTTCGGCCCGCTGCATCCGGGCCTGCGCGGCAAGGACCTGCGCGATCCTCCGTGGACCATGACCGTCCCGCTGCTCGTCGTCGCCGCGGTGTCGATGGCCCTCGGCCTGTACCCCGCCCCCGTGATGGCGTTGCTCGACAAGGTGCTCGGGGCCCTCTGAAGTCAGGGCGGCGCGCCTCGCGGTTGGCCGCGCGCAGGAAGCCGTCCGCCGCGGCTCTCCCCCCCGCGACGGGAGCCGCCGGCCGGATTGACGGTGCCCCCGCCCGCGCAGCGGCCGGCCGACCAAGGCATGGGGCCCGCGACGGGAAGCCGCCGGCCCGGATTCACGGTGCCGGAAACGAAAACGGCCCGACGCCCATGCCGCATCGGCGGCAGGGTGTCGAGCCGTTATGTCTGCGAAGCGCGGACGAACAGTGACCTGCCCCCAACGGCGCAGGATCTCGAGACGCCCGTGCGCGAGCCGTGCGGGAAGTCCGCGCCGCCCTGCGGCGCCGCCTCCCCCTAGCTGATGTTCCGGATCACCCAGCGGCCTTCCATCGGCAGGCCGTCGGCGCCCGTCAGGATCGTTCGCTGGAGGGTGATGGTCAGCGTTTCCTCGGTCTCGTTGCCGTCGAGCTCGATCCGCGCGGAGAGCTCCACGTCCTTCGTCACCAGCTCGCCCTCGTACTGCGTGACGTCGATGGGGTTGCTCGGATCGAACATGCTGAGCTGGGCTTCGTTCACCTCGGCGTTCAGCTCGTCCCGCGCGGCCGCGACCGCCCGGGAGTGCTCGATGGTCTCTTCGCGCCAGACGGTCCACGCCTCCTGGACCTCCCGGTCGGCGCGGCGCCGCAGGTTGTTGCCCTCGCGCTCGGCCTCGAGGACGCGGTTGATCGCGTCGAAGTTCTCGTCCTGGTAGACGATCTTCTCCTGCGTGAAGACCTCCTCGGCCTCCTCCGCCTCGGCGAGGGCCTGGCTCAACTCCACCATCCGGAGCGGGCGGCTCTGCTCTTCGGCCACGTTCTCGACGCTGGGCCGGGACACGATGCCACGCGTCTGGGTGTCCCAGGCATACATCGCGATGTTGTTCAGCGAGTCGCGGTCGCCGAACCGCGCGGCCTGGAAGTACGACCGTATGAGCGTCTCTTCCTCTCCCCCGCCGCCGCAGGCGCCGAACAACATTCCCATGCACAGCGCGAGCACCGGCACTTTCATCCTCGATCGAGCCATCTCACCGCCTCCTTGCACTGGCAGCCACCACGAACGGCCGGCCGGCGGCCGGCCGCTCCATGCTGACCGCGTTGTCCTCTTACGACTGCGTCTCTCCGTCCCTCGAACACTCCAGACCGCCGACGGGCTCAACTCTCGTCCGCGGCCGACGCCGTCCCGTTTCCGTCGTCGTCTCCCGCTTCGTCCGCGCTCAAGTCGCCCAGGCGCGCGAGCGACACGACCCGATCCTCGCTGTCGATCCCTATCAGCCGCACCCCCTGCGTCGCGCGCCCGATGGTCCGGAGGTCCTTCGTGTCCATGCGGAGCACCTTCCCCTGCTGGGTGATGAGCATCAGCTCATCTTCGTCCTCCACGTGGGCGATCCCGACGACCGAGCCGTTCCGTTCGGTCGTTTTGATGTTAATGATACCGACTCCCCCTCGCGATTGCACGCGGTATTCCTCGATCCCGGTCCGCTTGCCGAAACCGTGCTCGGTCACCGTGAGCAGC
>JAJEEA010000179.1 GCA_022821235.1 Vicinamibacteria bacterium | reverse complement strand
TCGGCGAGACGGTCGAGGGCTGGGCGGCGATGCCGGCGCTGGGCGGCGTCGTTCCCCTGGGGCCGCCGCGCCCCGGCGCGGCGGTGCTCGCGGTCGCGGCCGGCGAATCGACGGCCCGGCCCGTCGTCGCGGTGCAGCGCTTCGGGCGAGGTCGCACCATGGTCTTCGCGGGCGAGGCGTCCTGGCGGTGGCAGATGCTGGCCCCCTCGACCGACACCACCTACGAGCGGTTCTGGCGCCAGACCGCACGCTGGCTGGGGGGCGGCGCCCCCGATCGCGCCGCCCTGCGGGTCGACGGAGGGCGGTTCGCGGGCGAGGCCCTGCGCATCGAGGTCGCGGCGGCCGACGAACGGTTCGCGCCGCTGACCGACGCCCGCGTGCGGGTGCGCGTTCGCGATCCGAACGGCGAGGAACGGGAGCATGCCGCGTCGCCCCGGCCGGGAGAGCCGGGTCGCTACGCGGTGGAGGTCGCACCGGGAGGACGAGGACCGCACCGGGTGACCGCGGTCGTCGAGCACGCCGGCGGCGCCCTCGAGCCGGCGGGCGCCGCGGTGCTGGTGGGAGGAACCGACCCGGAGCTGAGCGAGCCCCGCCGCCACGAGCGGCTGCTGCGGCGGCTCGCCGAGGCGACCGGCGGCCGGTCGTTCGATCTCGGCGGCGCCGGTCGGCTCGCGGGGGCGGTGCGGGCCGGTCTCGGCCCGCCGCCCGCCCCGGTCCTGCGCGATGCCTGGGACACCGTGTGGGGCTTCCTGCTGATCGCCGGCCTGCTCGCCACGGAATGGGGCCTGCGGCGCCGGTGGGGACTGCGATGAGCGGGGCCCGGCGTGACGGGGCCGATCTTCGCCGGCCTGCTCGCCTCGGAATGGGGCTTGCGGCGCCGGTGGGGGCTGCGATGAGCGGGGTCCGGCGTGGCGGCGTCGCGGGGCAGCGGCGTGCTCGCCACGGAATGGGACTTGCGGCGCCGGTGGGGCTGCGATGAGCGGGGCCCGACGCCGCGGCGTCGCGGGGCTGCTCGCGGTCGTCCTGGCCGGCGCGGTGCCGGTCGCCCTCTCGGCGCAGGATCGGTACGCCCTGGTGGTCAGCGGCGCCTCGGGCGGGGCCGCGTTTCAGGAGAAGCACGCGCAGTGGCGCGCCGCCCTCGTCACCGCCCTGCGCAGCTCGCCGCGGTTCGACGACGACCACCTGATCGTGCTCGCCGAGACCCCCGGCCCCGGCGTGGGACGCGCGTCGCGCGCCGGCGTCCGGCAGGCGCTGGACCGACTGGCCGGCCGCATGGGCGAGGACGCCGTGCTCTACGTCGTCCTGATCGGCCACGGGTCGTTCGACGGCGTCGACGCCAAGTTCAACCTCGTCGGCCCCGACCTCGAGGCGCGCGAATGGGACCGGTGGCTGCGGGAGCTGCCGGGGCGGCTCGTCCTGGTCAACACCGGCAGCTCGAGCTTCCCCTTCCTCCGGCGGTTGTCGGGGCCGGGCCGCACCATCGTCACCGCGACCGAGTCGGCCGCGCAGCGCTACGACACGGTGTTCCCGGAGTTCTTCATCGGTGCGCTGACCGACGACGCCGCCGACGAGGACAAGGACGGCCGCGTCTCGGTGCTCGAGGCCTTCGAGTTCGCCGGCCTCGGCGTGCGGGAGTGGTATCGGCGACGGGGACGGCTGGCGACGGAGCGTCCGCTGATCGACGACAATGGCGACGGCGTCGGCCGGGAAGCCGGTCAGCCGGGCCCGGACGGGCTGGCGGCGGCCCGGCTCCAGGTCGGCGCGGGCCCCGCGGCCACGCTTCCCCCGTCGACGGATCCCGCGGTGGCGTCGCTGATGGCGCGGCGGGCGGCCCTCGAGGAGACCGTCCACGAGCTGAAGGCGGTCCGGCCGCGCATGTCGGCGGCCTCGTACCTCGAGGAGCTCGAGCGCACGCTCATCGAGCTGGCGCGGGTCTCCCGGCAGATCCGCCGTCTGGAATCGCGCCCCGGGGAGCCTGCGCGCTAGGCGTCTGCGCCGTAGAACGGTGCAGGCTCCTGGCAGGGTTGGTCGGGCGGTGAGCGGAGCCGAAAAGCGACGCTCTCCGGGCTGGGCTCTGCGCCGTGGAAACGGCACGGATCCCGGGCGGGTCGGTCGGGCGCGGAGCGGAGCCGCGGGCGGCGATTGGCGGGCGAGGGGTCTGCGCCATGGAACCGCGCGGACCCCGAGCAGGGTTGGTGAGGCGGCGACGGGCGCCGCAAGGCAGGATTCTCGTTCTCCAATGCGTTGTGAAACTTGTGGTACCGAGATAGCCGAGAGGGCGCTCATCTGCTTCCGGTGCGGCGCCGCGACCGCCCGCCGCCGCCGGGAGCCGGCTCGGCTCGGCCGGCGCCGGCGCTGGCCGTGGGCGGTGCTGCTCGGGTTCGTCGTTCTGGCCCTGCTCGGCTGGGTGATGTTCGGCGACGCGTGGCGGGAGCGGTTCCGGGAACCGGACCGGGCCCCCGCCGGGCGCGTGCAGCATGATCCCGGGGCGCCCGTCGCTCGCCTGATTCGAGGCATTCCGAATGGCTCTGCCCAGACTCGACGTCGCTGACGAGCACGGCCGGCGGGTGGTCCCGCTCGACAAGGATCCGTTCACCATCGGGCGGCGCATCGGCAGCGACCTGCACCTGACGAGCGGCGACGTGTCGCGCGTCCACGCCGAGATAACCGCCGCCGACGGCGGCTTCCGCCTCTGCGATCGCGGATCGCGCCACGGCACCTTCGTCAACGGCGAGGCGGTCACCGAGCATCGGCTCGTCCACGGCGACCGGGTCAGGCTGGGTCATGGCGACGGAACCGAGTTCGTCTTCCTGACGGAAGAGGACGGCCCCGGCGCCGGGCTCCCGGAGCGCGCCGCCGTCGGCGAGATGCACCAGGTGGCGGTGCTGCTGGAGGGGCTCAGGGCGCTGAGCTCCGGCAAGGTGCTGGACGACGTGCTGGCGATGGTCGTCGATTCGGCCATCTCCGTCAGCCGCGCCGAGCGCGGCTTCATCATGCTGGCCGGCGACGACGACCGGCTCGAGTTCAAGCTGGGCCGCTCGCGCGATCAGGCCACCCTGCCCGGGGACACGTTCCAGACCAGCCGCAAGATTCCGGAGGAGGTCTTCCGCGCGGGGAAGGCGCGCATCGAAACCGATCTCCTCGACGGCGACCTCGCCGACCAGCACGTGGGCACCGTCGCCCTCGGCATCCGCAACGTCCTCTGCGTGCCCCTGCGCCTGGTGCGGTACGTCGAGTCGACGGAGGCGGCGGCCGACGACAAGCGCATCGGCGTGCTCTATCTCGACAGCCGCACGAAGGGCGACCTGCTGTCGCCCGAGACCGGCGCGACCCTCGACGCCCTGGCCGCCGAGGCGGCGGTGGCCATCGACAACGCGCGGCTCTACCGGGCGGCGGTGGAGAAGGCCCGGCTCGACCAGGAGATGGCCACGGCGGCGCAGATACAGCAGGCCCTGCTGCCGACCCGCAGCCGGACCGGGCGGTTCTTCGACGCCGTCGCCGAGATGCTGCCGTGCCGGTCCATCGGCGGAGACTTCTTCGAGTA
The DNA here is from genome assembly GCA_022821235.1 of Vicinamibacteria bacterium. Taxonomy (GTDB): domain Bacteria; phylum Acidobacteriota; class Vicinamibacteria; order Vicinamibacterales; family UBA8438; genus JAJEEA01. The sequence continues at coordinate 1,939 of JAJEEA010000179.1, read as the reverse complement.
CATCGATCTGCCCGACGGGCGGTTCGGGTTCGCGCTCGGCGACGTCTCCGGCAAGGGACCGCCGGCCGCGCTGCTCGGCGCGCTGACCCAGGGCAGCCTGGCCGCGCAGACCGCCGTGGCGTCGGGTCCCGCCGATGCCCTGACCCGGCTCAACACCGCCCTCGTCCGGCGGGCCATCGAGGGCCGTTTCGTCACGCTGTTCCATGCCCAGCTCGACCCCGACGGCACGCTGACGTTCTGCAACGGCGGTCACAACCCGCCGTTCCTCGTGGACGGGCGCGGCTCGGTGCGCAGGCTCGAGACCGGCGGCATGCCGATGGGGCTGTTCGACGGCCTGCCGTTCGCCGAGGAGTCGGTCACGATGGAGCCGGGCGACTTCCTGGTGCTCTTCTCCGACGGCGTGTCCGAGGCCCTCGACCCGGACGGGAACGAGTTCGAGGACGCCCGCATCCTCGAGAGCATCGCCGGCGCCCCCGCCCGGGAGGCGCCGGCGCAGATGGAGCACCTGCTCGCGAGCGTGAAGCAGTTCACCGCGGGGGCGCCCCAGAACGACGACGTGACGGTGCTGGTGGTCGCGTACCGGGGCCGTCCGTCCGAGAGCGACGAGTCCGCATCCTAGACCGAGCGTACCTACAGCTCGGGTCAACCTGCCAGGAGTCTGCACCGTTCTACAACGCATACTCCTGGGCCGGCCCTCGTGGTCGCATGCCGGGGGGCGGCCGTCCGGGAGCGACGAGCCCGCGACCCGGGCCGGCACGGATGCGCGGAGGTTGCCGGGGCGCCGGGCGGGTCGCGGGCCGAGCCCTCCGGGCTGGCGCCGCGGATTTGGCCAGCCGTGGCAGGACGACGCTCGCGGGGTGACGGTCCAGGCGACGCGGACGTCCCCCTCACGCGTAAACAGAGGCGCGGAGTCCGGCGTCTGACCGGATAGAGGCCCGAGGCACCATCTTGCAGATCCGCCTTACCGGAGTCGTCGTCCGGCGAGCGCTGGCGCGGCTGCCGGTCGTCGTGATCGTGGGGCTCGTGGTCGGCGCGCCCGGCGCGTCGCACGCCCAGCCGGCGGCGCCGCCCGGCGCCGTAGCGGCCCCGGACCGGAGCGTACCGCGCGCCGAGGGGGTTGCGATCGCGCCTTTCCTGAACATCTCGGCGAAGCCGACCGACGACTGGATCGGCACGGGCATCGCGGAGACGGTGTCGGCCGACCTCGAGCGGCTCGCCGGGGTGAGGGTCGTCGCGCGCGAGGCGCTGCGCGGCGAGGTGGCGGGGGCCGCCTTCGACCCGCGCGGTGGCGACGCGGAACGGGCGGCGCGGGCGGCAGGCCGACGGCTCGGCGCGACGTGGCTGGTCACCGGCGGTTACCAGCGGCTGGGCGATCGGATGCGCATCACCGCGCGTCTCGTCGACACCGCGACCGGCGCCGTCGCGGCGAGCGTCAAGGTCGACGGTGCGGTCGGCGATCTCTTCGCGCTTCAGGATCAGGTGGCGGACGGGCTGGGGCCCGCGCTCGCGTCCGCGACGGGGGGCCGCGCCGCCGGGAGGCGGGTTGGCCCCTTCGGAGACGGGATCGGCAGCGACGATGGAGAGAGCGTCGCGAGCCGCGCGTTCGGCCGCGCCCTGCCGCCCGCATCGAGCGCGCCGGTTCCCGTCGGAGAGCGAGGACGCGGTCGTGCGTCCGGTGGAGAGAGCGTCGGAAGCCGCGCGTTCGGCCGCGCCCTGCCGCCCGCGTCGAGCGCGCCGTCCCCCGTCGGAGAGCGGGGACGCGGTCGTGCGTCCGGTGGAGAGAGCGTCGCGATCCGCGCGCTCGGCCGCGTCCTGCCGCCCGCGTCGAGCGCGCCGGCCCCCGTGGAAGAGCGGGGGCGCGGTCGTGCGTCCGGCGCGTTCAGGGCGTCGCCGCCTCCGGTCGGACTTGACGGCTCGGTCGGCGAACGTGGCGAACCGG
>JAJEEA010000141.1 GCA_022821235.1 Vicinamibacteria bacterium | reverse complement strand
CACCGAGCTTCCGGCCGGGCTGCGGGGCCTCATGGTCGCCGCGATCGTCGCGGCGGCGATGTCGACGCTGTCGTCGTCCCTGACCGCGTCGGCATCGACGACCCTGGCCGACTTCTACCTGCCCGCCACCGGCGGGCGGAGACCGGCGTGGCACTACCTCTCGGTGGCGCGCCGCGCCACCCTGGGCTGGGGGGTCGTGCAGACGGCGGTCGCCCTCGCCGCGATTCCCGTCTCGCAGCGCATCGTCGACGAGGTGCTGGGGATCTCCTCGTTCACCAACGGCGTCATCCTCGGCGTCTTCCTGCTGGGCCTCGCCGGCTACCGCCGGAACGCGACCGCGTACGCGGGGATGGCGAGCGGCGCCGCCGTCATGCTCGCGGTCCGGCTGTTCACCGACGTGTCCTGGCAGTGGTACGTCCTCATCGGCGCCGCGTTCACGCTCGCCGCGGGTTGGACGGCGGACCGCGCCGCCGCCGGGAGGAGCGGAGGGGACGGCCGGGAGTCCGCACCGTAGAATGGCGCAAACTCCCGGCGGGTCGGCAGGAAGCCAGGCGGAGCCGCAGGCGGCGCTTGGCGGGCCAGGCGCTCGGGGTCGGGGAGTCGGGCGGCACGGGCAGCGCGGCCCCTCTCGATAGACGGCGTACAGGGGGCGGCCAAGCGCTCGGGGTCGGGGATCGGGCGGCACGGGCAGCGCGGCCCTTTCGAGACGGCGTACAGGGGCGGCCAGGCGCTCGGGGTCGGGGAGTCGGGCGGCACGGGCAGCGCGACCCCTCTCGACAGGCAACGTGCAGGGGACGGCCAGACCCTCGGGATTGGAGATCGAGGAAGACGGAAATGGGGAGACAGTCGGCGTTCGCCCCGGTGGCGCGACTGATCGACGATGCGGTCCGCCGGCGCGCCTTCCCCTGCGCCGCCGTCGAGGTCGGCGGCAGTGGCGGACCGGTCTGGAGCCATGCCGCGGGCGCTCTCTCTTACGACGGCGGGGAGGCCGCCGCGCTCGACACCGCCTTCGACCTGGCGTCCCTGACCAAGGTGCTGGCGACGACCACGCTCCTGATGCGGCTCGTCGACGCCGGGGCCGTCACCCTCGACGGCCCCCTCGGCGACCGGCTCGCCGAGTGGCGGGGCGGCGACCGCGACGCGGTGACGGTGGCCGACCTCCTCGAGCACGCCGGCGGCCTGACCGCCCACCTGCCGTTCTTCCGCGACCACCGGGGGCGCGCCGACTACCAGCACGCCATCTGCACCCTGCCCCTGGAGTACGCGCCGCGGAGCCGGTCGGTCTACAGCGACCTGGGGTTCATGCTCCTCGCGTTCATCGCCGCCGACGCGGGCGGCGCCGGCCTCGACGAGCAGTTCGACGACATCGTCTCGGCCCTCGGGATAGACGATCTGCGCTTTCGCCCTCCCGCCGCATGGCGGCCGCGGACGGCGCCGACCGAGGTCGACCCGTGGCGGGGCCGCCTCCTGCGCGGCGAGGTGCACGACGAGAACGCGTGGGCCCTGGGCGGCGTCGCCGGGCACGCCGGCCTGTTCGGCACCGCCCCGGCGGTGGGCCGCTTCGCCCAAGCCGTCCTCGAGACGCTGCGGGGGCGGCCGCGGCTGGCCCGCCCGGAGACCCTCGCACGGTTCGTGCGGCGCGGCCGCGTCGCCGGCAGCTCGCGCGCGCTGGGGTGGGATACGATGCTCGTCACCTCGTCGTGCGGGCGGTCGCTGTCCCCCGCCGCCTTCGGCCACACCGGGTTCACGGGGACGTCCCTGTGGGTGGATCCGGTGCAGGACCTGTACGTGGTGCTGCTGACCAACCGGGTCCATCCGACCCGGAGCAACGAGGCGATACTCGGGGTCCGCCCCGCCGTGCACGATGCGGTGGTCCGTGCCCTGACCCGCGGGAGCTGACACGCCGGCCATGTCCCTGACGCCGCTCGACTGGCTGATCCTCGCCGGCTTCCTGCTCTTCCCCGCCGCCGTCGCCCTGTCCGTCGCCGGGCGCGCCGGCCGGAACCTGCGCCAGTACTTCCTCGCGGGCGGCGACCTGCCGTGGTGGCTCGCGGGGACGTCGATGGTGGCGACCACGTTCGCGGCCGACACCCCGCTCGCGGTCACCGGCATCGTCGCCCGGGACGGCGTCGCGGGCAACTGGATCTGGTGGAACGGGGCCCTCGGCAGCATGCTCAGCGTGCTGTTCTTCGCGCGGCTGTGGCGGCGGGCGGGCATCCTCACCGACGTCGAGCTCGTCGAGATCCGCTACCACGGGCGGGCCGCGCGCCTCCTGCGCGGGTTCCGCGCCCTCTACCTCGGCCTTCCCGTCAACTGCATGATCATCGGCTGGGTCAACCTCGCGATGGCCAAGATCCTCGAGGTCACCCTGGGGTGGACGCGGCTGACCGCGGTCTTCGCCGGCCTCGCGCTGACCGGCGCCTACGTGACGGTCTCGGGCCTCCGCGGCGTGGTGCTGACCGACCTCGTCCAGTTCGCCCTCGCCATGACCGGGGCCCTCGCCGTGGCGTACTTCGCCCTCCGCGCGCCGGAGGTCGGGGGGCTCCCGGGGCTCGGCGAGCAGCTCCCGGAAACCACGTTCCTCATGCTCCCGGCGGCCGGCGTGTCCGCTTCCGGCGCCGCGTCGACGCTGAGCCTGTCGGCGGCCGCGTTCGTGGCCTACCTCGGCGTGCAGTGGTGGGCGAGCTGGTACCCCGGCCAGGAGCCGGGCGGCGGCGGGTACCTCGCGCAGCGGATGATGGCGGCGCGGGACGAGCGGCAGGCGACGCTGGCCACGCTGTGGTTCACCCTCGCCCACTACTGCGTGCGGCCGTGGCCGTGGGTGCTCGCCGCCCTCGCCGCGCTGATTCTGTACCCGGGCATCGCCGACCGCGAGGCGGGCTACGCCCTCATCGTCCGCGACCACCTGCCCGCGGGCTGGCGCGGGCTGGTGCTCGGCAGCCTCGCGGCCGCGTTCATGTCGACCATGTCGACCCAGCTCAACTGGGGCGCCTCCTACCTCGTCCACGACGTCTACGCCCGCTTCGTGCGGCCGGAGGCGGACAGCGCCCACTACGTCCGCGCCGCGCGCGTCGCCACCCTCGGCATCATGGTGCTGAGCGCCGGGGTCACGCTGTACCTGGACAGCGTCCGGCAGGCGTGGGAGCTGATTCTACAGGCCGGGGCGGGCATCGGGCTCGTGCTGATACTCCGCTGGTACTGGTGGCGCATCAACGCCTGGTCCGAGGTCGCGGCGATGGTCGCCCCCCTCCTCGGCCACCTCGCGCTGGTCCGGTTCACCGACGTCGCGTTCCCCGAGTCCCTGCTGTACCTCGTGGCGTGGACGACGGCCTGCTGGCTCGTGGTGACGTGGCTCACCCCGCCCGAGCCGGAGGCGACGCTGGCCGCGTTCTACCGGCGGGTGCGCCCCGGCGGCCCGGGATGGGCGAGCCTGGCCGCCCGGATCGGCGCCCCGGCGCCGGCGCCGATCCGGGGCCAGGTGGCCGACTGGCTCGCAGGGCTGGGGCTCGTCTACGGCACGCTCCTGGGGGTCGGCGCGCTGGTGCTCCCGGCCGGCGGGCCGGCCTGGCCGTACCTGGCGACCGCGGTCGCGAGCGGGGCCGTCCTCTATCGCCGCATCGGCGCGCGCGGATGGGCGGACGCGGCGGGCTGAATCCGCCCGCGCCCTCAACGTCCGGTCGCACGCGTCTCATGGCTGCCGGCCGGCGCGGTGCAACGCCGGCTTCCGGGTCGCGGCGCGGCCTGCGCGCCGGGGCGGGGCATCGTCGTGACTTCCTTCTTCCCGGGCCAGGCGTCACACCGGCGTCCGGCCGCCGCCTCCTGCAACCCGCCGGCGTCGTTGGCGGCCCGCCCGCCGCGCGGGTGTTACCGTGACTTCCTCTCGGGGCCGGGCATCGCCCCGGCGTCCGGTCGCCGCCTCCTGCGACCCGCCGGCCTCGTCGGTCGCGACGCGGTTCGACGCGGCTCGTATCGGGCCGCTGGCTGCTAACATGGCGGTGTGCGCGCGCGCGGCCACTGGCAAGACCACCGGTCCGAGCCCGGCTATGCGATGGCGGGGCTGCTCGTCGCCATCGGGATCATGAGCGTCCTGATGTCGGTGGCGATGCCCGCGTGGCGCACCCTCGCCAAGCGGGAGAAGGAAGCCGAGCTGCTGTTTCGCGGCCAGCAGTACGTGCGGGCCATCGACCTGTATCAGCGTCAGTTTCCCGGCGCCTACCCGACCGACGTCGAGATGCTCGTGGAAGAGCGCTTTCTCCGCCGTCTCTATCCGGACCCGATGACGGGAGAGCCGTTCCGCATCCTGACCCAGGGCTCGGCCGCGGCGGCCGCGGGCGAAACGGCGGCCGAGGCCGACGCGGAGGATGGCGGTTCGCGGAGCCGGCCCTCCGACCGCGACGGCCGAAGCGGGTTCGGCCTCCCCGGCTCGGGCCTGGGAGGCAGGGCCGGCAGGGTCTCCCCCGGTCCGTTCTCGGGGGCCCTGGGTGGGGACGACGAGGAGCTGGGAGGCATCGTCGGGGTCGTCAGCCGGTCCACGGAGGAGTCGCTCCGCGACTACAACGGCGCCACCCGCTACGACCAGTGGCTCTTCGTCCATCAGGGGCAGGGGGCTAACCCCGGCGCCGCGGGTACGGCGGCTCCGTTCCCCGGAGGCATCGGGAGCGGGCCGGGCGGACCGGGCGGCGCCGGCCGTGCGGCCGGGAGCCTCGATGGCGGCCTCTTCCGGCGCC
>JAJEEA010000155.1 GCA_022821235.1 Vicinamibacteria bacterium | reverse complement strand
CCACCGGCTCCGGCGGCGCGGCAGCCTTCCCTGCCGTCGGCGGCATGGCCGCGATCGCCGACGGCAGCGCGGCCGCCGCCGTCTCGGCAATCGCCGCGAGGGGCGCGGACGTGTTCAGGTTCTGCACGTCGACGTCCACGCGCTGGGCGATCTCGGCCGAGATCTGCCGCGCCACGATGGTCATCTGGGCCTCCGCCAGCCGGCCGACGGCCTCTCGGATCGGGGCGAACACCTCGGTCAGGTCGATCTCGACGCTGTTCTCCTGCATCCGGCTGAGCTGCATCTCGCGGATCTGCTCCTCGAGGGCCGCGATGCGGTCCTGGGCCGCCATCTGGTCCTGCACGAGGACGTCGCGGTGCAGTTGGGCCTCCTGGTCCATCACGTAGTAGCCGCCGACGAAGGAGGCGGCGCAGAAGACGGCCAGCATCATCAGGCGGCTGAAGAAGCGACCGACCCGCGACGGCCGGCGCATCTCGGGCTCGGGTCGCGGCGCCGGGGGCGGCTGAACGGTCTTCGCCTTGGCCGGCTCGGGCTGGTTCGGTGTGGTCGTCATGGTCCCCTCCTACAGGGTCAGCGAGAGGCGCGGGCCGACCCGGCGGATCATCCGCCCGGCCGTTGGCGCCGACACAAGGGTGAAAGACATGGAATGTCAGAACGAGGTCGCTGTCGAAGTCGACGGTTGCCGCGGCGGCCGTTCGAACGCACCTTGCCGCCCGCGACACGCGAATGCCTCGTTCCGGAGGAGAGGAGCACGACGTGATCCCGGCGGCTGGGAACCGTCCGGGGGGAAGGAGGAGCGATGACCGGTACCCCACAGCGATGATTGAGGACAACGGCCGCCATGTCAAGGAAAACCTGTCGGGCCACAAGATATTGGGGTCGTCGGGCCCCTCGTCGCGCCTTGCGCGCGTGGGCGCTTTCGGCTCCTCGGCCGACCCCCGGTCCAACGCGGGCGTCTCCGCCGTGGGTTCCCGGGGCGACCGAACGGCCACCCACCGGGCGGCACGGAGCGGTACGGCCCGGTACGGCGACTGTCTCTCGCCGGCGGGCGCGAAGAACGACCGGCGGGGCGTACAGGGTGACACCCCGTCCGCCCCGCGGCTCAGATGGCAGTCATGGGCCTTGCGGCCCGGCCTGGACGGGGCGTCCCGGCCGTCGACGACGCCACGGGACGCGGTGGACCGCCGGATTCGGGGCACGCCGGACCGGAACCGCGCCGTCTCGGGGTTGCAGCCGGCCGTCGATCCAATACGCCGTTTCTTCGGGGGTCAGTTTGGGTGTCGCCAGGGGGGAACTTGACAGGAGCACGTACGAATCCGCCCGAGACCTCCTCCCCTGAAGTGTGCAGTTTCGGGCGCTATACGGAGCTCCGCATAGCGTCCGAACCAGGCGCGGTTGCGCAACGTGTCAGGGCGCAAGCCGCGCGTACGTCGTTGGTGGTGCGTGTACGCGTCGACGAGGTGGTCGACGGTCCACGAGCCGTGAACGGGTCATGGAATGCTCCTTTCCGGCCAATCAGGCCGGACAGAGCATCCCGAACCATGCGGAGTACCCCGAACTGGTCAGCTCATGTAACCCTCGTTCTGACAGGTACTTGAGGGCAGACCTCTCAATCAACTCCGCATAGTTCGGAACTCCGCATAGCGGTTGCCATTGACATTCGGGAACACGAGCGGATTGCCGTCCGCGCCGCGTCGAGGACCTCGACGGCCCACGTACTGAGCGGGACCCGGTGCTCGCGGTGCATCTTCATGCGCGTGGCCGGGATGGTCCATACACGTCCGGCCGTGTTGATCCTCAGAATTGGGCGGCGACGCCGACCGACGCCCGAGGCAAGTTGTGCCAGTGCCCCAGCCAGCGAACCATCGTCAGGTCGCCGGTGAAGCGGACCTTGAGTCCAGGCCGGACCGCCACATCCAGGCCCACACCGGGCTGCAGGATGGACGGAGAGTACTCGGAGCGGTTCCAGGGGTTGAACAGCAAGAAGCGCTTCTCAGGCCGTGTCGGATTGAACGAAAACAGACCTATCAGCCCCTGGTAGAGGGGCTCGAACCGCCGCCCCCGCATCGGCCTTCCGCGGATACCGGTGGCCACCTGAAACCAGCTATCTGCATGGCTTCTCCCCCACTGGGCATCTGAGCTGAGGATCGGCTTGAGATCGCTGCGCTGATGCCACGCCACCTCCACCACCAAGTCGAACAACTCGTTGATCCGGTAGCCGCCCGTCACGAGCCACTCGCGCGTGAGCGGCTCCGGCGGCCTGTAGGAGAGATGCCCTCCACCGAAGACGTCGAACCGCCGCTGCGCGTCGGCGGCCGGCGGGAGGATCAGAATCGCGAGAGCAACGTATACGCTCCGACAGAACTTCATCTGCCACCTCCCTTCCTCGCGTCAGTCCCCGAACCCGATGACGACCTGGGTGGACATCCGCGGCGCCCACTCCATTCCCCAATCGCGGTTCACGAGGCCGAGCACGTCCAGCCGAGCCCGGAACCCGATGCCGCGCCAGATGCGCGCATGCAGCCCGATGCTCGGCTGGAGGAGGAGCCAGTTGCGTCGAGTCTCCTCGTACTCGGGGTACGGGACGTTCAGGCACGAGTACACCTTGGCGCCGCGAGAGTAGTTGCCGCACCGTGCGTTCTCCGCGCCGGTGTCGATGTCCGCCGGATACACGATGTCGCGCCTGAACCGACCGTGGTACCCGCCCACCAACACCTGGTAGAACGGCGCGACGGGCGCCGTCGACTTCGGACTGCGGACGCCGGCGGCCAGGAACATGGCCATGGAGCGCGACGTCGTCCGCCCCTGAGACGGGTCCCAGTCGTCGTGAAGCCGGACCGTCGACCGGCGGAACCACGACCCCTCCATGACGTAGGTGTGCCCGTCGACATCGAAGGCGGCGGACAGGGCCCAGCCGGGCGTAATCGGAGGCCGCGACCCGAAGTAGGTGGTGCCCACCGCGACCTCGTACGGGTGCTGTGCCGCCGCCGTCCCCGCGGCGAAGACCAGGATCATCCCGAGGATCACTGCGCGCGTCATGGTCGCCTCCCTCAGAACCCGATCGTCTTGCCGACCCAGACGCCGCCCGGCCGCACGCTGACGTTCAGCGGCGGATCGTCGCGCCACAGGGCCCGCCCGGCGGCCAGCCCGAGCGCCGCGATGCCCGACCACATCATGTGGATGCGACTGAACGAGTCGCGGCGGCAAAAGTCGGCGAGCGCGGCTACATCGGAGTCGTAGCCCATGGACCCCTCGGGCGTTGGGCAGGTCGTGAGCGTCCGCCCGTCGCTCGTGCGTTCGTGCACGGTGCCGCGGGGGTAGTTGTCGTCGTAGGCGGTGGCCAGGAGGAGGAATCCCGCACCAGCGGTGAAGAGCGTGTCGACGCCCTTCGACGGCTCCCAGGCCCCGGCCACCATCAAGCCGCCGATCCCGGCGACGGTCAGTCCGGTGGCCAACTGCTCCCCGGGTAGCTCGGGGAGATCGCCGGTCAGATGGCCGGCAGGGGTACGCCACTCGCACTGGCCGTTCATCAAGGTGGTCTGAGCGTGGATGTCGCAGTCCCGATCCATGACCGCGGCGTAGACGCCGAGCGACGCCAGGCCGAGGCCCGTCACGATCTGCGTCTTGCGGCCCTGCGCCGAAGCTGTGCTCGTCGCGAGGACGAGCACGACGACGACGACGATCCTGTGGTTCACGGCTCACCTCCTGTCTCGATGCGTGCCGAGGCCCGTCAGGCCCCGGCACACGACGTCTGGTGCGGATCAGTCGAAGGAGTAGACCGCCCTACCCATCCAGTGGATGAACCCTCCACCGGCGGCGAGGAGGGTGAAGCTCGTGCCGAACTCTACCCGTAGGCGCGGCACGGTTCTCCCCGACACGAGGATTTCCGCGGCCGGCAAGACGAAGCTATTCCCGGGCGAGTACCAGACGGGGGTGGCACCCACGAGCAGATCCACGCCATCGTCGATTGGGGCCCTGAGATGTGTGGACAGCAGACCCAGGAGGCCGCCGTTTTCGAGCCGGGCGCCGACTCTCCAATGCGGCGTGACCCAGACGCCCCCGCCCACTTGGACAGTGCGGGTGGAGGATTCGTGGTGCAAGACACCGCCGCCCGCGAAGACATCGAACCTCCGCGGCTCTTGTGCGGCGGCGTTGGCCCCTCCCCACAAGAACGCCGCCGCGAGCGCGGCGCCTCGTGACGTGTTTCTCGCCGTTCGCATCCGGTCCCCCTCACCACGAGACTGCTACTGCGGCGCCGAGTCGCTCTCTGGAGAGCAGCGGGCCGACCTGCACCCGCGTTGCCGGCCGCCGGTAGACGTCCCTCAGCTTCGTCTTCCGAGCGTCGATGCGCTCGCCGATCACGTACCCGGCAACGCAGCTCAGGCCCATCACCGCAAGCAGACCGGGGGCGGGCAGCTCCCCCTCGAACTCCGCGATTCTGAGGTACCACCCCCCGAGAGGGAGGGCGACCCACGCAAGGCCCTTGAGGCCGCCGTCCCGGGTGGGATCGTGCCAGCGCTGGCGGATGCGGGTGACGTCCGCCGCGCCGAGTTCGAGCAGGTGCCCTTCGGACACCAAGGTCAGCGAGGACGGCGAGAGGCCGAGTACGCGCCCCTCGATCTGCCGCCCGCCGTAGGTGACTGCGACGTCCGACCCGCGGTCGATCAGCCCTTGCAGCTCCTCGAAGGAGTCGACGGGCTGCGCCCCCGCTATCGACGTGACCGCGGGGGCGCACACCAGAGCGATGAGTCGCAACTGCATCACTGCCTTCCGAAAACGAAGGACGATGCCCGTATGCATCATGATCTGCCTCCTCTACGAGTGAGAGGCGGGAAGGGGCCGATCGGTTACAGATTTTCTCGCGGAACCTCCACACGGGAGTGCGTCAAGGCCGCCGAGCCGGGCTCACGCCCGCGGTACGCCGCGGGGCTTGGGGCGCTTCCCGAGCTGGTCGAGCCGGCGCTCGATCTTGCCGAGGCGATCGGAGAGGTAGAGGTGGGAGGCGGCGATCAGGACGTAGAGCCCCAGGAGCGGCCGGGCGGTGCTGCCACGTGCCGCCGGCCGCGTATCGTAGCATGCCGGCTTCGGGCACCGCCGCCGGGCGGTACGGCACGGTACGGCTGCGCCCCTCGGACCGTTCTGATAGGATCCGACGGCGTAACCTGTCCCGTGCGGGCGGTGTGCAGTTCCCGCCCGCCAACCGGCCAGTCAGAGGGGAAGCCATGCGGTCGATCATCGCGCTCGCCGTCCTCGTGCCCGCCGTCGCCGCCGCCGAGACGCCGACGTTCACGGCGGACGTGGCGCCCATCCTGTTCGAGAGCTGCGTCGTCTGCCATCGCGAGGGCGAGGTGGCCCCCATGGCCCTCACGTCGTACCGCGCGGTGCGGCCGTGGGCGCGGGCCATCAAGGACAAGGTGGTCAGCCGCGAGATGCCGCCCTGGCACGCCGACCCCGCCGGCTCGCTCGCCTTCAAGAACGACCGGCGGCTGAGCCAGGCCGACATCGACACCATCGCGGCGTGGGCCGACGGCGGGGCGCCCCGGGGCAACCCCGCCGACCTGCCGGCGCTGCCGCCGATTCCGGCCGGCTGGCAGATACGGGACCTCGGCGAGCCCGACGCGGTCATCCGGATGCCGGTGGCCGAGCAGATTCCGGCCTCGGGCGAGCTGCCGATGACCAACTACTACATCCCGGTGCCGTGGGACGAGCCGAAGTACGCGCGGGCCCTCGAGTCGAAGCCGGGCAACCGCGAGGTCACGCACCACACCGTGGCGTACATCCGGTCGGGGCTGCCCCCCGGGACCCGCCTGAACGAGAAGGGGCTCGCGGTGCGCGACGCGTCGATCGAGGTCGACGAGAACGCGTCGTTCGAGTTCGCGCAGCGGTCGGTGAAGCTGACCGGCTATGCCCCCGGCAAGGGGTACAAGCGCTATCCCGAGGGGGCGGGGCGGGTGCTGCCGCCGGGCTGGTACTTCGTGCTGAACCAGCACTACCAGCCGACCGGCCGGCCCGAGACTGACCGGTCCGAGCTGGGGCTGTGGTTCCACGACGAGCCGGTCGACACCGACGTGCACGAGATCGTGGCCAGCGACGGCATCGCCATCGTCGGCGGGGTCGAGGTGGTGACGGGGGCCGGCCAGCGCCGGCCGGTCATCCCCAACATCCCGCCGTTCGCCGACGACTGGAAGATCGTCACCATGAAGGTCTTCCCCGAGGACACCACCGTCTTCTCGCTGTCGCCGCACGCCCACCTGCGGGGCAAGGGCTTCACCTATACGCTGGTGCACCCCGACGGTCGGGAGCAGACCCTGCTGACGGTGCCGAGCTACGACTTCAACTGGCAGACCTTCTACGAGCTGACCGAGCAGATGGTGTTCCCGGCGGGGTCGAAGCTGGTGACCGTCGGCTACTACGACAACTCGGTGCGCAACCGCTACAACCCCTCGCCCGACCGCGAGGTCTACTGGGCCGAGCAGAGCTGGGACGAGATGTTCAACCCCTTCTTCGAGTTCGGGGTCGAGGCGGAGAGCCCGAAGGGCGGCACCAACGACTGACCCGCCGCGGCGCCCGGCGCGCCCGATCACACCCATGATGTCGACGAACGGCGGCCGGGCCGGTTTCTCCCCGCTTCTGGCGAGGGTCCTGGCCCTTGTCTTGTCGAGCACGTGTCTCCTTCCGGCGGAAGCGCAAGAGCAGGCGACGGCGGCGGCCGGCGGCTCGGGTTCGGCGGCTGCGCCCGCAGCCGGCGGCCTGGCCGGGGCGCAGCCGCC
>JAJEEA010000385.1 GCA_022821235.1 Vicinamibacteria bacterium | reverse complement strand
CGCGGCTGCTTCGAGACTTCCGGGAACGAAGAGCCGCCAAGCCAGCCTCAGGCTCTCCAACAAATCTGACGTGCACCCGGGCTTCCGCCGCCGGTTGATGCCCGAAGCGGTTCGTGATAGACTTCCGTCGTCGTGGCCAGCGTCTAAGTATCTCTATCAAAACCATTTACGCTGAACGTCAGCCTGCGGGCTCCGACGGTGGACGGACTGTATCACCCATGGTCGTCTTCGAGCAGTTCGACAACGGATTGCGTCTTCTGACCGAGTCCATGGCCGGGACGCGCTCGGTCAGCTTCGGGGTCTGGCTGACCCGGGGGTCTCGGCACGAGCGCGCGGCGCACTCGGGCATCGCGCATCTCGTCGAGCACATGCTCTTCAAGGGCACCGCGACCCGGTCGGCGCAGGACATCGCGCAGGAGATAGACTCGATCGGCGGCCAGCTCGACGCGTTCACGGCCAAGGAGTGCGCGAGCTACTACGTCAAGGTCCTGGACGAGCACCTGCCCCGCGCCGTCGACGTGCTGGCGGATCTGCTGCTGCGTCCCGCGTTCGATCCCGCGGAGGTGGCGCGCGAGAAGAAGGTCGTGCTCGAAGAGATCAAGATGGTGGAGGACACCCCCGACGATCTCGTGCACGAGCTCTTCACCCAGCGCTTCTGGTCGGGGCACCCCCTGGGCCGGCCGATTCTCGGGGTGCCCGCCACCGTCGGCCCCATCGACAGCGCGACCCTGCGCGACTACTTCTCGCGCGTCTACACCGCCGGGAACCTGGTGATCGCGGCGGCCGGCAACGTCGAGCACGAGGCGGTCCGGGACCTGGTGGCGAAGGCGTTCGCGGACCTGCCCGCCAACGGCGAGGCGACCCCCGTCACCCCGCCGACGGCAGTGCCCGGGCTGACGGTGCGCGACAAGGCGATCGAGCAGTGCCACGTCTGCCTGGGCGTGAGCGGCTACCCCCAACAGCATGGCGACCGCTACGTCTGCTATCTGCTGAACATCGTGCTCGGCGGCTCGATGAGCTCGCGGCTCTTCCAGAACATCCGCGAGCGGCGGGGGCTCGCCTACGCCGTCCACAGCGGCCTGGTGTCGTACCAGGACGGCGGCGCGCTGACCATCTACGCGGGCTGCGACGCGGACGCGGTGCGCGAGGTTGTCGATCTCGTCGTCGCCGAGCTGCGGAACCTGCGCGACAACCTCGTCTCGGAGGAGGAGCTGCGGCGCGCCCAGGACCATCTGAAGGGCAGCCTGGTCCTGAGCCTCGAGAGCTCGTCGAGCCGGATGTCGCACATGGCGCGCCAGCAGATGTACTTCGGCCGGCAGTTCACCCTGGAAGACACGTTGCGCGGGGTCGAGGCGGTGACCCGCGAGGACGTCCGGCGCGTGGCGCGCGACCTGCTGCCGCCCGGATCGCTCTCGGCGACGGTGCTCGGGCCGGTGAACGGGATTGGGCTCGGTGACGATCAGCTTGCCCTGGCGTAGGAGTCTGCGCCGTGGAACGGCTCTCCGGGCCGGCCGCCGGCCCGCCGCGCCGCAACGCCCGGCGGTCGGCGACGGGTTCTCCGCGTGATGCCTGTCCTGCTGACGGTCCTCGGCAGCGGGAGCGCGGGAAACGCGACGCTGCTGCAGCACGGCGAGTCGCGGCTGCTCGTCGACGTCGGGCTGAGCTGCCGCGAGACGGCGCGCCGGCTGGGCACGATAGGGGTGGCGCCGGAGAGCGTGACCGCCGCGGTCATCACCCACGCCCACGGCGACCACACCCGCGGCGCGGCCCTGTTCTCCCGCCGCTACGAGGTGCCGGTGCACGCGACCGAGGCCACGCGCGCCGTCTGGCCCGGTCCCGACGTCCGGTCGTGGGGCGGGCTCGAGTGCGATGTCCCGGCCGACATCGGCGCCTTCCGCATCACCCCGTTCGAGGTCTCCCACGACGCCGACGCCGAGACGGTGGCGTTCCACGTCGAGACGGCGGCGGGGGGTATCGGGCTCGCGACCGACGTGGGCGTGACGACCGCCGCCCTGCGGTCCCGGTTTCGGCGGTGCCGCCTGCTGGTGATGGAGTCGAACCACGCGGAGGACCTGCTGCGGGTCGGCCCGTACTCCGCGTCCACCAAGGCGCGCATCGCGGGCGAGCGCGGCCACTTGTCCAACGAGGCGCTCGCCCGGTTCGTCCGTGAGGACCTCGGGTCCTCGGTCGAGTGCCTGGTGCTCGCCCACCTCAGCCGGGTCAACAACCTGCCCGAGCTCGCCGAGATGACGTGCCGCGAGGCCCTCGAGGCGTCGGGCCGATCCGATGTGCGGGTCGTCGTGACTCGCCAGGACCGGGTGACGGAGACGGTGCGCCTCGATGCCCGGCCCGCGCGCCCCGACGCCCTCGCGGGGCGTCAGATTGCCCTGCCCCTGCAGGTGTCCGCAACGTCATGATTCCACGTTACACGAACCCCGAGATGGGTCGCATCTGGAGCGACCAGCGCCGATACGAGACCTGGCTGCGGGTCGAGGTGGCGGCGGCCGAGGCGATGGCCGCCACGGGGCTCGTGCCCGAGGCGGCGGCGCGCGACATTGCCGCGTGCGCGGGCGTTCGGGCCGAGCGCGTCGAAGAGATCGAGCGGACCACGCAGCACGACGTCATCGCGTTCACCACCGCGGTGGCCGAGCAGGTCGGCCCCTCGGCCCGCTGGCTGCACTTCGGGCTGACGTCGTCCGACGTGCTCGATACCGCGCTCGCCCTGCAGATGCGCGAGGCGTGCGGGCTAATCCTGGCCGGGCTCGACGGGGCGGTCGCGGCGGTGGCCGAGCGCGCCCGGGAGCATCGCGACACTCCGATGATCGGCCGCACTCACGGCGTGCACGCCGAGCCGATGACCTTCGGGCTGAAGCTCGCCCTGTGGCACGCGGAGCTGGGGCGGGCCCGGACGCGGGTGGAGCGTGCCCGCGACGTCGTGAGCGTCGGCAAGATCTCGGGAGCGGTCGGCACCTACGCCCACCTCGAGCCGGAGATCGAGCGGCGGGTCTGCGCCGCCCTCGGGCTGACCCCGGCCCCGGTGGCGTCGCAGATCGTGCAGCGCGACCGACACGCGGAGCTGCTGGGCGCCCTCGCCCTGACCGGCGCCTCGATCGAGAAGTTCGCGGTCGAGGTGCGGGGCCTGCAGAAGACCGAGATCGGCGAGGTCGAGGAGGGCTTCGCGAAGGGCCAGAAGGGCTCGTCGGCCATGCCCCACAAGCGCAACCCCATCGGGTGCGAGCAGTTGACGGGGCTGGCCCGGGTGCTGCGCGCCAACGCCATGGCCGCGCTCGAGAACGTGGCCCTGTGGCACGAGCGCGACATCTCGCACTCGTCGGTGGAGCGCGTCGTCATCCCCGACAGCTTCATCGCGCTCGACCACATGCTGCGGCGGCTCGCCCGCATCGTGCGGGGGCTGGTGGTGCATCCCGAGCGGATGCGCGAGAATCTGGAGCGGTCGCGCGGCGTCGTCTTCTCGGGCACCGTCCTGCTCGAGCTCGCGCAGCGGGGGGTGTCGCGCGAGCAGGCCTACGCCCGGGTCCAGCGGGCGGCGATGCGGTCGCACGACGAGCAGCTCGACTTCAAGGCCCTCCTGGCCGAGGACCGGGAGGTGATGGCGGTACTGTCGGGAGCCGACCTCGACGCGGCGTTCGACCTCGAGCGGCAGTTGCGTCACGTCGGCCCCATCGTCGACCGCGTGCTGGCCGGCGTGGAGTCGGAAAGCGTCGGCGGCGGACGAAGTGGTCGAGACCCGGCCGAAACGGAAGCTCCGCAGGGCAGGGCGTAGAGGCGTAGACACGGGCCGGCTGGAATCGGGGCGCCGGCACCGGATCGGGGGACCCGCGGCGTGAGAACGAGAGTATTCGTGACCCTGAAGCCCTCGGTGTTCGACCCGCAGGGCCGGACCATCGTCGAGGCGCTCGGGTCGATGGGGTACGGCGCCGTTCGGGACGTCCGGCAGGGGAAGTACTTCGAGCTGGACGTCGACGCGGAGACGCCGGCGGCGGCGCGCACCCTCGTGACCGAGGTCGCCGACCGGCTGCTAGCCAACCCGGTGATCGAGAGCTACCGGGTGGAGGTCGATGGCGAGGAGACTTCGCCGCCGGTCGAACCCGGCCGGCGGCGCGTGACCAGGATGGTGACGCTCGGAGACTGATGGCGCCGCCGGTAGAGCCGGCAGCGGTGTGGGGGTTGATTGAAGACGTTCGAGGGATCGGGGGGATTCGGATTCCGGAAGCCGCGGGGCGGACCTCGTCCGGCCCCGTCCCGGTGTGACGAAGGGACCTGCCCATGAAGTTCGCCATCGTCCAGTTCCCCGGCTCGAACTGCGATCACGACGCCTACCATGCGGCCAGGCACGTGCTGGGCCAGCAGGCCGAGTTCGTCTGGCACAAGGACACCGACCTGCGGGGCGCCGACGCCGTCGTGCTGCCGGGGGGGTTCTCGTACGGGGACTATCTGCGGACCGGGGCCATCGCCCGTTTCTCGCCGGTGATGGGGCGGATCCGCGAGTTCGCCGACGACGGCGGGCCCGTGATCGGCATCTGCAACGGGTTCCAGGTGCTGCTCGAGGCCGGGTTTCTCGAAGGCGCCCTGCTGCGGAACCGTCGCCTGAAGTTCCTGTGCCGGCACGTCCGCGTCCGCGTCGAGGAGACCGACACCCCCTTCAGTTGCGGGGCGGCGGCCGGGCAGGTGCTCAGGCTGCCGATCGCCCACGGCGAGGGCAGCTATCACGCCGCGCCGGAGACGGTGGACGCCCTCGAGGCGAACCGGCAGGTCGTCTTCCGCTACTGCGACGCCGAGGGCGCCGCGACCGACGGCGCCAATCCCAACGGGTCGCTGCGCGGAATCGCCGGCGTCTGCAACCGCCGCCGCAACGTCGTCGGGCTCATGCCCCATCCCGAGCGGGCGTGCGAATCGGCCCTCGGGAGCGAGGACGGCCGGGTGGTGCTCGAGTCGGTGGTGGCGGCGATGGCCGCGCCGGGTGCCGCGTGATCGAGCAGGCCACCATCGACGCGCACGGGCTGAGCCTGCAGGAGTATCGCCGGCTGGTGGAGATTCTCGGCCGCGAGCCGACGCTCACCGAGCTGGGGATCTTCTCGGTGATGTGGTCCGAGCACTGCAGCTACAAGAGCTCGCGGCGGCACCTGCGCCGCTTCCCCACCGACGGTCCGCGGGTCCTGCAGGGGCCGGGCGAGAACGCGGGCGCGGTCGACGTCGGCGACGGCCTCGCGGCGGTGTTCAAGATCGAGTCCCACAACCATCCCTCGTTCATCGAGCCCTACCAGGGCGCGGCGACCGGCGTCGGCGGCATCATTCGCGACATCTTCACGATGGGGGCGAGGCCCATCGCCCTGCTCGACTCGCTGCGGTTCGGCGCCCTCGAGGGCGAGCACGGCCGGCCGATCCCGGAGACCGTCCGCCTCGTCGACGGCGTGGTCGCGGGCATCGCCGGCTACGGCAACAGCATCGGCATCCCCACCGTGGGGGGCGAGGTCGCGTTCGAGCCCGGCTACGCGGGCAACCCCCTGGTGAACGTGTTCTGCCTGGGGGTGGCGAAGGCCGAGCGGCTCGCCAAGGGGGTCGCCTCGGGGGCCGGCAACCCCGTCTACTACGTGGGGGCGAAGACCGGGCGCGACGGCATCCACGGGGCCACCATGGCGTCGGCCGAGTTCGACGACTCCTCCGCCGACAACCGGCCGGCGGTGCAGGTCGGCGACCCGTTCATGGAGAAGCTGCTGCTCGAGGCCTGCCTCGAGGTCATGGAGACCGACGCGCTGGTCGGCATCCAGGACATGGGGGCGGCGGGGCTGACCTGCTCGACCTGCGAGATGGCGGCCCGGGGGGGGACCGGCATCGACATCGACGTCTCGCGGGTGCCGCAGCGCGAGACGGGCATGACGCCTTACGAGATCATGCTGTCGGAGTCGCAGGAGCGGATGCTGCTCGTGGTCCGGCGGGGGCGCGAGGCGGAGGTCGAGCGGATCTTCGACAAGTGGGACCTCCACGCGGTTCGGATCGGCGAGGTCACCGGGGACGGCCTGCTGCGCGTGCGCGACCGCGGCCGGGTGGTGGCGGAGATTCCGAACCGGGAGCTGGCCGACGCCGCGCCGCTGTACGACCGCCCGATCCGTTGTCCCGCCTGGCTCGACGAGGCGCAGCGACTCGACCTGTCGGCCCTGTCCGCTCCTCCCGACCTGACCCGGACGTGGCTGGACCTGCTGGCGGCGCCGGTCATCGCGAGCAAGCGCTGGATCTGGCGCCAGTACGACCACATGGTGCGCACCAACACGGTGGCCCTGCCGGGCCTCGGCGCCGCGGTCGTGCGCATCAAGGGGACCGGCCGCGCCCTCGAGATGTCGGTGGACGGCAACGGGCGCCACGCCTGGCTGGACCCGCGCGAGGGCGGCCGGCTCGCGGTGGCCGAGGCGGCGCGCAACGTGGCCTGCGCCGGGGCCGATCCGATCGGGGCGACCAACTGCCTGAACTTCGGGAACCCGGAGCGCCCCGACATCATGTGGCAGTTCGTTCAGGCGGTGGAGGGCATCGCCGAGGGGTGCCGCGCCCTCGGCATCCCCATCACCGGCGGCAACGTCAGCCTGTACAACGAGACCGACGGACAGGCCATCTACCCCACGCCGGTGCTCGGGGTGGTGGGGCTGCTCGAGGACGCCGGGCGGGTGCTGACCCGGCTCTTCCCGGCCGCGGGGCTCGACGTCGTCCTGCTCGGAGACGCGGTTCCCGATCCGGCCGGGGCCGGCGGGCTCGGCGGCAGCGAGTACCTCAAGCGGGTGCACGGGCTGGTGCGGGGACGTCCCGCCCCCGTCGACTTCGACCGCGAGCGGGCGCTGCAGCGCCTGGTGGTGGATGCGGCTCGTTGCGGGATGGTATGTTCGGCCCACGACTGCGCGGAGGGCGGGCTCGCGGTGGCCCTGGCCGAATGCTGCGTCGAGAGCGGCGGCATCGGCGCGCGTGTCGATCTGCCGGGGCCGACCGCCTCGAACGACGGATTCGACGTGGTGCGGACCCTGTTCGGGGAGTTGCCGTCCCGGATCATCGTCTCGGTGACTCCGGCGCGGGGGGACGAGCTGCTCGCGCGGGCGCGCTCCGCCGGCGTGCCGGCGGCGGCGATCGGCCGGACCGGGGGCGATCGGCTGACCGTCTCGGTGGCCGGCGGCGTGGTTGCCGACGTGGCGCTGAAGACGGCGGAGCACGCCTGGGCGACCGGCCTGACCCGTCATCTCGATCCGGCCGCGGTGCAGGGTTCGGCGTCCTGGGAGTCTGCGCGGTAGACGGCGTGGACGCCTGGAGAGGTCGCCGTGACAGTACACGGGGGGTGAAGACACAGAACCCCCGCGCGACGGGAGTTCGCAAGAGCGGAACCCCGTGTCAAGCGCCTGTGGCGACGTTCGGCCGGTCGGGCTGCCCCGTTGCGGCCTCGACGCCGAACGGTGCGCGCGAGCGTGGACGGGCTACTGTAAGGACAGTGATCGATATGGCGTTGCCAACTACGCTCAGGCGTGCCTCGCAGACTGCCGCCTTGCGCACCCGACACATGGCAAGGTAAATCTCGTCACCGTCCTCACGTCATGCGGTCGGGGTAGCTGCGCGAAGCGTGGCCACGAGCGTTTGGTTGGGGCGCCAAGCGGAGCGGCAGGCGACGATTGGCGGGCTGGTCATGGACGACGACAAGTTCCACGACGAATGCGGCGTCTTCGGCATTCACGGGCATCCGGAGGCGCCGACCCTTACCCGTCTCGGGCTGTACGCGCTGCAGCACCGGGGCCAGGAGAGCGCCGGCATCGCCACGAGCGACGGAGAGCACCTGCATCTGACGCGGGCCATGGGGCATGTGTCGGAGGCCATCGACGAGACGACCCTCGCCGCCCTGGGCGGCGACACCGCCATCGGTCACGTGCGGTACTCGACGGCGGGCGACAGCCAGATCGTCAATGCGCAGCCGCTTCTCATCGACTGTGCGCACGGCGAGATCGCCCTCTGCCACAACGGGAACCTCATCAACGCGGCCGAGCTGCGCGAAGATCTGGTGCGGCAGGGGTCGATCTTCCAGACCGGCAGCGACACCGAGGTCGTGCTGCATCTCTACGCCCGGTCGGCCGCCGATGCGCCCCCCGACGCCGTCGTCGAGTCGGTCCGGCAGGTGCGGGGGGCGTTCTCGCTCGTCGTCCTGACCCGCGACTACCTGATGGCCGTGCGCGACCCCTACGGCTTCCGCCCCCTCGTGCTCGGCGCCCTCGGGGACGCTACCGTGGTGTGCTCGGAGACCTGCGCCCTCGACCTGATCGGGGCGGAGTACGTGCGGGACGTCGAGCCGGGCGAGCTGCTGGTCATCGGGCGCGACGGCCCGCGCTCGTTCCGGCCGTTTCCGTCCGCCGCGCCCGCGCACTGCGTGTTCGAGCACGTGTACTTCGCCCGGCCCGACAGCGTGGTCTTCGGCCAGAGCGTCCACGAGGTGCGGACCAACTTCGGTCGGCTGCTCGCGCGCGAGATGCCCGTGGACGCCGACGTCGTGGTGCCGATACCCGACTCGGGCATGTGCGCGGCCATGGGATACGCCGAGGCGGCGGGTCTGCCGTTGCGGATGGGGCTCATCCGAAACCACTACGTGGGCCGGACGTTCATCGCGCCGCAGCAGGAGATACGCGGGTTCCGCGTGCGCGTGAAGCTGAATCCGGTGCGGAGCGTTCTCGAGGGGAAGCGGGTCGTGCTCGTCGACGACTCAATCGTGCGGGGGACGACCAGCCGCAAGATCGTCGGGATGATCCGCGCCGCCGGCGCCCGCGAGATCCACATGCGGATCAGTTGCCCGCCGACCGTGTCTCCGTGCTACTACGGCATCGACACCCCGAGGCAGTCGGAGCTCATCGCCGCCAATCACGCCGTCGAGGAGATCTGCCGGTACGTCAAGTCGGACACGCTCGCCTATCTCAGCCTGGACGGGTTGCGCGAGGCGGTCGGGGCCCGGAACGGGGACTACTGCACCTCGTGCTACACCGGCACGTACCCGGTCGCGGGCCCGAAGGACGCGGAAGCCTACATGCAGATGGCGCTGAAGCTGCCGGACGTGCCATGACGACCCGGGCCGCCCTCGATTACCGGTCCGCGGGCGTCGACATCGACGCCGGCGCGGAGGCGGTGCGGCGAATCCGGGCCCTCGCGCGCGGGACGTTCACCCCCGGCGTCCTCTCGGAGATCGGCAGCTTCGGCGGCCTGTTTCGGCCGGACCTGACCGGGCTGGCCGACCCCGTGCTGGTGTCGAGCGCCGACGGGGTCGGGACGAAGCTGAAGGTGGCGTTCCTCGCCGGCCGGCACGACACCGTCGGTCGCGACCTCGTCAACCACTGCGTCAACGACATCCTCGTGCAGGGCGCGAGGCCCCTCTTCTTTCTGGACTACCTCGCGACCGGGCGGCTCGCGCCCGACGTCACCGAGGCGGTGGTGCGCGGCATCGCGGCCGCCTGCAGCGAGAACGGGTGCGCCCTCCTCGGCGGCGAGACGGCCGAGATGCCGGGGTTCTACGCCGACGGCGAGTACGACCTCGCCGGCTTCATCGTCGGCATCGCCGACCGCGGCCGCCTCGTCGACGGCGGCGGCATCCTCCCCGGCGACCGGGTGATCGGCCTGCCGTCGAGCGGCCTCCACACGAACGGCTACTCCCTCGCCCGGCGCATCGTGTTCGACACCCTGGGCCTGAGCGTCGACTCGGCGCCGGAGGGGCTCGACGGACGGGTCGGCGACGTGCTGCTGCGGACGCACCGCTCGTACCTGCCGCTGGTGTCGCCCCTCCTCGCCGAGGGGGCGGGGGCCGTGAAGGCGATGGCCCACGTGACCGGGGGAGGGCTGACCGACAATCTGCCCCGTGTGCTGCCCCCCGGCGCCGGCGTCGACATCGACCGGCGCGCCTGGGCGCCGCCGCCGGTGTTCGCCTTCTTGCAGCGCCACGGCGGCCTGAGCGACGCGGAGGCGTTCCGCACGTTCAACATGGGCATCGGCCTCGTCGTCTTCTGCGCCCCCGAGGAGTGCGACGCCCTGCTCGCGTGGTTCGGCCGGTGCGGCGAGCCGGGCGCTGCCCTCATCGGCCGGGTCACGGACGGCGACGGCGCGGTGCGTTACCCATGACCTGGTCGAACGCCGGGGGCCCGGGTCCCCGCGCGGGGGGCGTGCGGGGGGCGAGCCGCCGTCTCGGGGTCCTGATCTCGGGGCGCGGCAGCAATCTGCAGGCGATCATCGACGCGATTGCGGCGGGACGGCTGGCTGCCGAGATTGCGGTGGTCATCTCGAATCGGCCCGGCGCTCCGGGGCTCGAGCGCGCCCGCCGCGAGGGCATCGAGACGGCAGTGCTCGACCACACCGCGTACGGGTCGCGCGAAGCCTACGACCGCGAGCTCGCTGCGGCCCTGCGCCGCCACGACGTCGCCCTCGTGTGCCTAGCCGGGTTCATGCGCCTTCTCGGCCCGGCGTTCGTGTCCGCCTTTCGCGGCCGCATCCTCAACGTCCATCCCTCGCTGCTGCCCGCTTTCCCGGGCCTGCACGGCCAGGATCAGGCGTGGCGCCACGGCGTCAAGGTCGCCGGGGCCACCGTGCACATCGTCACCGCCGAGCTCGACGCGGGGCCGATCGTGCGGCAGGCGGCGGTGCCGGTGCACGACGACGACACGCCCGAGACGCTGTCGGCCCGCATCCTCGCCGAGGAGCACCGCATCTATCCCGAGGCCATCGGTGTCGTCCTGGACGGCGGCTGGCGGGTCGAGGGGCGCCGGTTCGTGCGCGGAGGGTCGAGCGGCGGCCCCGGCGGGTGATCCGGCGCGCGGCTCTTCGGTTAAACTGATGGGATGCCTGTCGCCGCGGGGACCGCCGCCGAGCAGATGGCCTACCTGACCAAGGGGGCGGTCGACGTCGTGCGCGAGTCGGAGCTCCGCTCGAAGCTCGACGAGGCGGGGCGGAGGGAGAGGCCGCTGGTGGTCAAGGTCGGCTTCGATCCGACCGCCCCCGACCTGCATCTCGGGCACACGGTCCTGATCCGGAAGATGAAGCACTTCCAGGATCTGGGTCATGCGGTGGTCTTCCTCATCGGCGACTTCACCGGGCTGATCGGCGACCCGACCGGACGGTCGAAGACCCGCCCGCCCCTGACCCGCGACGAGATCGAGGCGAACGCCGACACCTACCGGGCGCAGGTGTTCAAGCTGCTCGACCCCGACCGGACGGTCGTCGAGTTCAACAGCCGCTGGCTCGGCGCGTTGCGCGGCGAGGACTGGATACGGCTCGCCGCCCGCTACAACGTCGCCCAGATGCTCGAGCGGCGGGACTTCCGGCAGCGGTACGAGCAGGGCCGGCCCATCGCCATCCACGAGTTCCTCTATCCTCTCGCGCAGGCCTACGATTCGGTGCACCTGGCCGCGGACGTCGAGCTCGGGGGGACCGACCAGTTGTTCAACCTGAACGTGGGCCGGGACGTGATGCCGTCGTTCGACCTGTCTCCTCAGGTGGTGATGACGGTGCCCCTCCTGGTGGGGACCGACGGCGCCGAGAAGATGTCGAAGTCGGCCGGCAACTACGTCGGCGTCACCGAGCCTCCGGACGAGATGTTCGGCAAGGTCATGTCGGTGTCCGACGACCTGATGTGGAGCTGGTACGAGCTCCTCACCGACCTCTCGGCGGCCGAGATCGAGCGGCTGCGCGCGGAGGTGGCGGGCGGCGGGCTCCATCCCAAGCGGGCGAAGCAGGCGCTGGGGCGCCGCATCGTCGGCGATTTCCACTCCGCCGCGGCGGCGGCCGCGGCGGAGCTCGAGTTCGAGCGCCGGTTCGCGGCCGGGGCCCTCCCGGCGGAGCTGGGCGAGCGCGTGGTGGCCCTGTCCCCGGACGGGGCCCGGCTGTCGGCGTTGATGGTCGAGGTCGGCTTCGCGGCGTCGAACAGCGCGGCCACGCGACTGATCGAGCAGGGCAGCGTGCGGGTCGACGGCGAGCGGATCGCCGACCGGGCCGTGCGGCTGCCGCCGGACGCGGGGCCCTTCGTGCTGCAGGTCGGCAAGCGCCGGGTCGTCCGGGTGGTCCCCGCCCCGCCCGCGTAAAAAAAGTTGTTGACACGCCGGCGCGTTGTGGTAATCTTGCACGGTTCCCCTGCGGACTGAGCCCGCGGTGGAACGCCCGGCCGGCACGGTCCGGACCGGCGTCGGTTCTTTGAAAACTGGATAGGACGACGAGAAGCACACTCGTCGAGTATCAGCCTGACACTCAGACTGAACGACGGAGCCATCATGGCTCTCTCGTTGAAGTTGTCCGAGGGCGGCCGTGAGGGCGGCCCGAGGCCACGCCTTTAACTTGAGAGTTTGATCCTGGCTCAGAATCAACGCTGGCGGCGTGCCTTATACATGCAAGTCGTACGCGAAAGCGGCCTTCGGGCCGCGAGTAGAGTGGCAAACGGGTGAGTACCGCGTGGGTGACCTGCCTTCGAGTGGGGGATAACCTTCCGAAAGGAGGGCTAATACCGCATAACATCCCGCCCTTGGATGGGTGGTGATCAAAGTCGGGGATCTTCGGACCTGGCGCTTGAAGAGGGACCCGCGTCCGATTAGCTTGTTGGTGGGGTAGCGGCCTACCAAGGCGACGATCGGTAGCCGGCCTGAGAGGGCGGACGGCCACACTGGGACTGAGACACGGCCCAGACTTCTACGGGAGGCAGCAGTAAGGAATTGTTCGCAATGGGCGCAAGCCTGACGACGCAACGCCGCGTGGAGGACGAAGATCTTCGGGTTGTAAACTCCTGTCAAGCGGGAAGAACAGCATGCGGGTTAATACCCCGCATGCCTGACGGTACCGCTGAAGGAAGCCCCGGCTAACTCCGTGCCAGCAGCCGCGGTAATACGGGGGGGGCAAGCGTTGTTCGGAATTACTGGGCGTAAAGGGCTCGTAGGCGGCCAGCCAAGTCGGACGTGAAATCCCTCGGCTCAACCGGGGAACTGCATCCGATACTGGTTGGCTTGAAGCCGGGAGAGGGATGCGGAATT
>JAJEEA010000082.1 GCA_022821235.1 Vicinamibacteria bacterium | reverse complement strand
GGCGGGACTCCCGGCGCGACCGCGGAGCCGCGCGGCGGCTCCGAGCGCCGGCCGACCAACCCGCCGGGAGCCCGCGCGGTCGCGGCGCGCTCTCCCGCGAGCAGCGGAGGTATCGATGCAGGTCGAGATGTCCATCAAGGGGTTGATGGTCGATCCCATCACCAACATGCCGATCGTGATCCTGCACGACGCCGAGGGGCAGCGGGTCCTGCCCATCTGGATGGGCGTGTTCGAGGCCAACGCCATCGCCCTGCAGATCGAGAACGTGTCGACCCCGCGGCCGATGACGCACGACTTGCTGCGCAACGTCATTCACGATCTCAGGGCCGACGTCCGCAAGGTCGTCGTCAGCGACCTGAAGGACAACACGTTCTACGCCGTCATCCACCTGATGGCGCAGGGCGAGCCGGTGGCCATCGACGCCCGCCCCAGCGACGCCATCGCGCTGGCGCTTCGCGTCCGGGCCCCGATCTTCGCCGAGGACACCGTCATCGACCGCGCGAAGTCGCTGAACATCACGCCCGACAAGGCCGACTCGGAGCGCCTGCAGAAGTGGCTCGAGGCCCTCGATCCGGAAGAGCTGGGCAAGTACAAGATGTGACGGGGGCCATTGACACGTCGTCGCGAGCGTTCCTAAAATGGGGCCGCAGTCGGATCGAGCGTCCGACCAAGTCCTCGGCGCGTTTCCTGCCAGCAGCCGCTCGACATGATCGTCGCGATCGCCAATCAGAAGGGCGGCGTCGGCAAGACCACCACCGCGATCAACCTCGCCGCCGCGCTGTCGCTCCGCGAGGGACGGACCCTGCTGATCGATCTCGACCCGCAGAGCAACAGCACCCTGTCGTTCGTCGACCGCACCACCATCACGCGATCCGTCTACGACGCCTTCGCCGACCGGGACTGCTCGCTCGCCGACATCGTGCTGCCGGCCGAGCAGCAGGAGAACCTGTCGGTCGCGCCGGCCCAGATCTCGCTGGCGAAGCTCGAGGCGCGCCTGGTGGGCGAGCTCGACGCCCACTTCAAGCTCAAGGACCTGCTGGCGCCGCTCGGCGACACCTACCGCTACGTCGTCATCGACTGCCCGCCGACCCTCGGCCTCCTCACCGTGAACGCCCTGGTGGCCGCGACGCATCTGCTGATTCCGATTCAGTCCTCCTACTTCGCGCTCGAAGGCACGGACGACCTCCTGGAGACGATCGAGAAGGTCAGAACGAGGGCCAACCCGAGCCTCGAGATGATCGGTGTGCTCATCACCATGCACGATCGGCGGACCTCCCTCGGCCGGGACATCCGCACCCAGATCAACAAGGTGTTCGGGAGCAAGGTGTTCAAGACCGTCATCACGAAGAACGTGCGCCTGGAGGAGAGCCCCGCGTACCGCGAGTCGATCTTCTCCTTCGCCCCGGACTCCAAGGGCGCATCGGACTATTACCGCCTGTGCGAGGAGGTCATTGATCGTGCCTAGAAGAGGACTCCCCAGCGCAGTCAAGATGCGCCACGATCAGCACTACGTGGAGGCCTTGGCCGCTTCCGCGGGCGTTCCCCTCGGCCGCATGGTCCCCATCGACCAGGTCGACCCCAATCCCGACCAGCCCCGGCAAGTCATGGGCGATCTGTCCGAGCTCATGGCCTCCATCTCGGAGAAGGGCATTCTCGAGCCCCTGATCGTGCGGCAGCGGCGCGGCCGCTTCCAGATCGTGGCCGGCGAACGGCGCTACCAGGCCGCGGTCCGGCTGCAGCTCGCGGAGGTCCCGGCCGTCATCCGCGACGTCGCCGACGACGAGATGATCGAGATCGCCCTCATCGAGAACCTCCAGCGCAAGGACATCAGCCCGTTCGAAGAGGCGGAGGCGCTGCAGTCCCTCGTCCTCGGGCACGGCTACAAGCACGAGGAGATCGCCAGGAAGATCGGCAAGTCGCGCACCTCGGTCACCGAGTCTCTCGCCCTCCAGGCGATGCCGGAAGAGGTTCGGGAGCTGTGTCGGCTGGCCGACATCACGTCCAAGTCGCTGCTCTTGCAGGTCGTCAGGCAGGGCGAGCCCCAGAAGATGGTCGCCTTCGTCGAGCAGTTGACCCGAAGCGGGGGCACGGCGACGCGCGAGCAGGCGAGAGCGGTCGCGGCGAGACAGGGCGACCGGCAGAAGCCGGCGCGCCCCAAGGCCTTCGTGTTCAAGTACGTCCCGCCCGCCAAGAGCTTCAATCTCAACCTGAAGTTCCGGAAGTCCCAGGTCGAGCGCGAGGAGATCATCTCCGCCCTCACCGAGATCATCGAAGAGCTGAGACGGGCCGACTGACGCTAGGTCGGCGATACGGCGCCATCGTCGGCCGGAGCGACGCTCGAGCGGAGTCTCTCGGGAACGAGGGGCGAAAAAGCGGCGAGTCTGATGCCGAAGTTAACATAACATCCCTTATCGGAACCACTTCGTGGGTCCGATCAAGGGGTCTGCGGCTTGGTCCGAATCTCCGGTTTGCTGGGGCTTTGGCGCTATCTGGCGCTCCGACTCTTGGAATCTGCCGTCGAATGGCGCTCCGACTCTGGAATTGTTGCCTTGAGGGAGGGTTGCCAACGATGGAGAGGTGTCGCGTGGTTGGTCGATCGCGCGGCCGAGCCGCCCGTCGAGCCCTTCCGGGAGAACGTGGCATCGTTGCCGGGATGGAGATTTTCGCCGCGGTGTCGGCGGCGCTCGCGGCGGCGGCGAGCCTCTGGAACGCCTACCCAGTTCAGCATCCTCAGGGGGTGCGTGGACGAGATCAGCCGGAACCTGACGGCCCACGTCAACGCTCCCGGCTTCCACAAGTAGCCCTGCTCCAGAACCCGCCGCGGGATCGTCGTCTGTCCAATGGCGAGCCCTTCGGGCCGTGCCCGGGTGCGGGGAGGCGCGTCGGGTTCCAGGACAGAGGGCGTGGTCCGGCGGGCCTCCTTCCTGGAGGCGACGACTGCCAGGGCCTGCCGGATGGCCCGGTCGGCCGGCCGACATGGGGTCGCGGCGGGCGGACGACTTGGTACAATCGGACGTGATGTTCCGCATCCTCGACCGCTACGTCCTGCGGGAGACGCTGTCGCCGGTTCTCCTGAGCCTCCTGGTCTTCACCTTCGTGCTCATGATCGACCCCATCATGCGCTATGCCCGGGAGCTGATCGAGAAGGGCGTGGACGGCTGGACGATCATGGAGCTCATGCTGTGGCTCATTCCGCAGGGGCTCGGCATCACCATTCCGGTGGCGGTGCTCGTCGGGCTCCTGATGGGCCTGGGCCGGTTGTCGGGCGACCGCGAGATCGTCGTGATGCAGGCGTGCGGCGTGAGCATCTACCGCCTGCTGCGCCCGGTTGTCGCGCTGGCGTTGGTGGCCGCCGCGGCCACCTGCTACACCCTCGTCGTGCTGATGCCGGACGCCAACCAGGCGTTCCGGGAAATCGCCGACCGCAACGTGGCGGCGGCGACCGAGAACGACGTCAAGGCGCGCGTCTTCTACCAGGGCCTGCCCGGCATGGTGCTCTACGTCGACGCGGTGGACCTCCAGGGCACCGGCTGGTCGGGCGTCTTCCTGGCCGACACCCGGGACGACGCGCCCCGGATCTACGTCGCCGACGAGGGCCGCATCGTGCTCGACCTGGCGAACCGGCAGGTCGACATCGTCCTCGCGTCGGGGGCCGCGCACGACGTCGACCCGGCCGACCCCGCCACCTACAACGTCAACCGCTTCGACGAGATCGTGCTGGGTCTCGACTTCGACGAGGTCTTCCCGGACGGCGGGCTGGCGCGCGGGCTGAACGAGATGACCGTCGCCGATCTCCGGGCGCGCGCGGCGGAGCTGGAGGCCCTCGGGCTGTCGGCGCACAACCCGATCATGGCGCTCCACCAGAAGTTCTCGTTTCCGGTGGCCTGCCTCGTGTTCGCGTTCATCGGCCTCGCCCTCGGCGTGACGACCCGCAGGGACGGCAAGCTCGCCAGCTTCGCGGTGGGCATCGGCGTCATCTTCGCGTACTACATTCTCTTCTACGGCGGACAGGGGCTCGCGAGGAGCGCGATCGTCCCGCCGCACTGGGGGGTGTGGATCTGCAACATCGTGTTGGGGGCCCTCGGCGTGGCGCTGCTGGCGTGGCGCGCCCGCTACGGCGAGCATCGGTTCCTGCCTGCCCTGCCCCGCTGGCGGCGCAGGCCGCCGTCGCCACCGTCCGCCGGAGCCGATGCCTCGCCCTCATCCGCCGACGCGGCGCCGGGGCGCGGGGTGAGCCTGGGGGGCGGGATGGGCTGGGGCGTGGGCCTGCTGGACCGCTACGTGGCCAAGCAGTACCTCAAGCTCGTCGCGCTGTCGTTCGTGGGGCTGCTCGGCATCTTCTACATCGTGACGTTCCTCGAGATCTACGACCGGCTGCTCAGGGGCGACACGACGCTGGACATGGTGCTCGAGTACTTCTGGTACGCCACGCCCCAGTGGGTCTACTACGTGCTGCCCATCTCGGCCCTCGTGGCCACGCTCGTCACCGTCGGCCTGTTCACGAAGACGAGCGAGCTCACGGTCATGAAGGCGTGCGGCATCAGCCTCTACCGGGTCTCGATGCCCCTCTTCCTCTTCGCCATGCTGTGGGGCGGCACGCTCTTCGGCATGAGCGAGAGCTTCCTGGCCGACGCCAACCGCCGGGCCGGCGAGCTCAACCGCGTCATTCGCGGGGGCTCCCCGGAGTACGTCGACATCCTGCAGCGGCGCTGGCTGATGGGCGAGGACGGTGCGATCTACAACTACGCCCACTTCGACCCCACCGCCGTCACGCTCGACAGGGTCACCGCGTACCGGTTCGTGGAGGACGAATGGCGGCTCGCCGAACGGGTGTTCGCGGGGGCGGCCCTCCACGAGGCGGAGTGGCAGGGCCGGGACGTCTGGGCGCGGGAGTTCGACGACGACAGGAGTCCGGGCCCGTTCGAGACGAGCGCGCAGCTTCCGTTGCGGCTCGCTTCGCCGGAGTCGTTCGCGACGGAACGCCCGGACGCCGAGCGGATGAACTACCGGGAGCTGGATCGCTACATCGCGGCGCTGTCGGCCAGCGGAGAGGACGTGGTTCCCCTGCGCGTCGAGCTTCAGCGCAAGCTGTCGTTCCCCTTCGTCACCCTGATCCTGACGCTCATCGCGGTGCCGTTCGCGGTCACCATGGGCCGGCACGGGGCGCTGTCGGGCGTCGGGATCGGCCTCGTTCTCGCGCTCTCCTACTGGGTCGTCATCAGCATCTTCGCGGCCATCGGAAGCGCCGGGATCGTGACTCCCCTCCTCGCGGCCTGGGCCCCCAACGTGCTCTTCGGCGGCTCTGCCGCGTACCTGCTGCTCGCGGCGCGGACGTAGCCCGGAGCGCGTCGCAGCGGCTCCGCTCCACGGCCCAACCAACCCGCCAGAAGTCCGCGCCGTTCTATTGCACAGAATCCCGGCCCGCCAATTCGCCGCCCGCGGCTCCGCTCTGCCCCGCGGTGGCGGCGAAAGGCGTTCCGCGGCGCAGATGCCTGTCCCCCCAATTCGCCGCCCGCGGCTCCGCTCGGCCCCGCGGTGCGGTGAAGGCGTGGCCCGCGGGTGCCCGGCAGGCAGCCCGCCGCGGTCAGAGACCGGCCGCGCTGCGAAGGGCGTCGGCCTTGTCGGTCCGTTCCCAGGTGAAGTCGGGCTCCGACCGGCCGAAGTGGCCGAAGGCGGCCGTCCGGCGGTAGATGGGCCGGCGGAGATCGAGGGTCTCGATGATGCCCTTGGGGGTCAGTGAGAAGTGCTCCCGCACGAGCCCGCTCATGCGCTGCTCGTCGATCCTGGCGGTGCCGAAGGTGTCGACGAGCACCGACACCGGGTCGGCGACGCCGATGGCGTAGGCCAACTGCACCTGCACGCGGTCGGCGAGGCCGGCGGCGATGCAGTTCTTCGCGACGTAGCGGGCCATGTAGCTGGCCGAACGGTCGACCTTGGTGGGGTCCTTGCCCGAGAAGGCGCCGCCGCCGTGGGGCGCGGCCCCGCCGTAGGTGTCCACGATGATCTTCCGCCCTGTCACGCCGGCGTCGCCGTGCGGACCGCCGGTCACGAACCGGCCGGTCGGATTGACCAGGATGCAGGTGTTCTCGTCGAGGAGCGACGCGGGGACGACCGGCTTCACGACGTGCGCCAGCACGTCCTCGCGGATTTGGTCGTTCCCGACATGGTCGCCGTGCTGGCTGGACACCACCACGGTGGCGACCCGCACCGGCCGGTCGCCGTCGTACTCGACCGTCACCTGCGACTTGCCGTCGGGCCGCAGGTAGTCGATGACGCCGTCGCGGCGGGCCCGCGACAGGCCCCGGCACAGGTCGTGGGCCAGCGATATCGGCAGCGGCATGAGCGACTCGGTCTCGCGGCACGCGTAGCCGAACATCAGCCCCTGGTCGCCGGCGCCCCCGGGGTCCACCCCCATCGCGATGTCGGGCGACTGCCCGTGGATGGCCGACAGCACCGCGCAGGTGTCGGCGTCGAACCCGAACTTGGCGCGCGTGTATCCCACGTCGCGGATCGCGTCCCGCACCGCGTCGGTGAAGTCGGTGGAGCCGTTGCAGGTGATCTCGCCGGCGATCACCACCAGTCCGGTCGTCAGCAGCGTCTCGCAGGCGACACGGCCCTGCGGGTCTTGGGCGAGGACCGCATCCACGATGCCGTCCGAGACCCGATCGGCGATCTTGTCGGGGTGACCCTCGGTGACGGACTCCGACGTGAAGAGATACTGCCCGGTCCGGCGCATAGAGTGTGCTCCTTGCTGCGTGGTGACGACTGCGGGCGTCCGGCGCCGACGGCGCCGGATGGATGACGCGGTCTCGTTCCGGTCTGCGGAAGTGCTTGCCGCGAGGCGTCCCCGGGCCGTTGGCCGACCCCCGGGTCGCGTTGGCAACCGCTAACGATACCATCGACCCGCGGCGGGGATCAACGCACCTCACGCTGCCGCGGGGTGCGCAACGAAGGAGTGGGACGCTGTCAACGGCGTGGTGCGCTCGATTCCGGAGACCGGAAGACCTGGAGGTCGGGAGGCGTACGAGAAGGACGGGAGTTGGGACGGAGTCGGCACCCTTGCAGTCAGCGTGGTTGCGCTGCTGGTGGTGCTGTTCAGCGGAATCCGCGGCGTCGCCACCAAGGCCGATCTCAACGCCCTCGAAGCCCGTCTCACCACCGCCGTCAACGCGGTGCGGACCGAGCTGAAGGCGGAAATCCAGGGGAACGACACCCGCATCGACAGGCACGTGGAGATGCACGCCGCGTTGCCGCCGCCTCGTCCCCGGACTGACCTGCCGGACCGCGACCTCCTCACCTCTACCAGCCGGCGGTCACGGTCCGATCCCGAGCGGATCGGTCCCGGCGTCGGAAGGCTCAGGCCCTGGGGTGGAACTCGTCGTGGATGGCCCGGAGCCGCGCGTCGAGAATGTGGGTGTAGATCTGCGTGGTGGACAGGTCGGCATGGCCCAGCAGGGTCTGGATGACGCGCAGGTCCGCTCCCCGCTCCAGGAGGTGGGTGGCGAAGGAATGCCGCACCGTGTGGGGGCTGAGCTCGCGCGAGAGCCCGGCCTGACGGCCGTACTTCTTGACGATCTTCCAGAACCCGACCCGGGTCAGGACTCCCCCGTCCCGTGCGTTCAGGAAGAGGAAGGCCGATTCGCGGCGCTTGAGCAGGACCGGCCGTCCGGAGGCGAGATAGCTGCGGGTCCATGCGGCCGCCGCCTCCCCGACCGGCACCATCCGCTCCTTGGCGCCCTTCCCCAGGCACGTGAGCAGCCCCCGGTCGAGGTCGACGTCGCCGACCCGCAGGCCGACGAGCTCGCTGACCCGCAAGCCCGTCGCGTAGAGCAGCTCGAGGAGGGCGCGGTCGCGCAGGCCGGCCGGGCGGCCTGCGTCGGGCTGATCGAGGAGGCGGTCGACCTCGTCGAGCGAGAGGAACCGGGGCAGGGCCGGCCACGCCCGGGGCGCGTGCACGTCGTCGGCGGGGCTCGCCATGAGACGGCCCTCGAGGACCAGGAACCGGTAGAACCCCCGCACGCTCGCGACGTGGCGCGCCACCGATCGCGGCGACAGCCCCGACACCATGAGCTCGCGGACGAAGGCCTCGAGATGGCCTCGATCGAGCGCCGCCGGCGCCAGGTCCAGCCGCGCGGCGAAGGCGCACAGGCGCGCGAGATCGCGGCGGTAGGCGAGCACGGTGTTGGCGGCGAGGCGGCGCGACACGCGCATCTCGTCGAGAAAGCCGAGCACCTCCGGCGGGGCGCCCTCGAGGTCGGGCATCGATTGTCCGGGCCGTTTCGCGCGTTGTATACTTTCCACCTCAGATTCTATCGGCAGGAAGGGTCGACGGGGCGAGCCGCAGCGCGCGCGGTCCCCGCGACCGAATCCAGGACAGGGTGCGAGCAATGCAGAGACGCTTCCTTCTTCTCTCCGGGTTTCTTGCGGCTCTCGTCGCGGCGGCGCCGGTCGCCGAGGGAACGACGCAGGCCGCGCCGGTCGACTTCGCGATCCAGTTGAACGAGTACGTGCAGGTGCAGGAAGCGCTGGCCGCCGACGACTTCGAGACCGCGATGGCCGAGCTCGAGGAGTTCGCCCGAATCACCGACGAGACGACCCGGGCCCTCGCGCTGCACGCGCTCGAGGCCGGCGGCATCGAGGAGATGCGCGCCCGCTTCAAGCCGCTGTCCGAGTCGCTGACCGAGCAGGCCCTGCCCCAGGGGTTCGCGCGGGCCTACTGCCCGATGTACGACAACGGGTCGGCCTGGGTGCAGCGCGACGGTCCCGTCCGCAATCCCTACTACGGCGCCTTCATGCTCACCTGCGGCGTCGTCGACGCCGCGGCCGGCGCCCACATGGACCACAGCCCCCGGCACGGCGGCACCGTGTTCATGGCCCCCGACAGCTTCCACCACATCGAGGGCACGTTCCCCGAGCCGGGCCTGTTCCGGATCTACGCGACCGACAACTACCGGGAGCCGGTGGACGTCAGCGGCTGGACTGGCCGCGCCGTCACCCTCGAGGAGTACGACGAGGCGACCGACGAGTTCGTCGAGGTCCGGGCCTTCGATCTCTTCCCGGGCCCGAGGGGCGAGTATCTCGAGGCCCTCATCCCGACCTCGGACCCCAACTACGAGGCCCCGGCCGAGTTCGCCGCCAAGGTCATCTTCCAGGAGGACTTCCCGGCCGAGCGCTTCGACTTCATCTTCGGCGCGCTGACCACCGAGGCGGCCGTCGCCGACGCCCCGCCGTCCGCCGTCTTCGGCGGGGCCGCGCCCGAGGCGGTGCCCCTGGCCCAGCGCATCCTGCCGGACATCCCCGACACCGCGTTCGGCATCGCGGCCGAGATCGCGTCGCGCGACCGGCAGATTCAGGACCTGATCGCCCGCGGGGCGTTCACCGAGATCTTCATCCCCGCCCTCCAGGCCAAGGAGCTGGCCCTGGCCCTGCAGCAGGCGGCGACCGACCTGCCGCCGGCGAGCGGCAACCAGGTGCGCATCGCGGTCCGTCACCTGGTGCGTTCGGCCTACCTGCTGGACTGGTACGGCGATCTCGGCAACAAGAACAACGTCGACAGCGCCTACGCCGTCTTCGGCGGCGCCGTCGGCGAGATCAACTCGGTCTACGACATCCAGTGAACGCCGGCGCCGGCCGCGAAGCCCGCCGCGGCGCCTCGTGCCGGCCGGCGTTCCCGCGCCGAATTCGGGAGGATGAATGATGCGACGCCATGCGTCCGGGATGCTCCTTCTGGCGGCCGTCGGGGCCGTCGTGCTGCTCGGCAGCGTGACCCGGGGGCACACCCCCATCGCGTCCCGGTTCACCTACAACGAGCACGTCTTCCCCATCTTCGAGCGCCAGTGCGGGAGCTGCCACGTCGAGGGCGGCATCGGCCCGATGTCGCTGCTGACCTACCGCGAGGCGTACC
>JAJEEA010000122.1 GCA_022821235.1 Vicinamibacteria bacterium | reverse complement strand
AGCGGAGCGAGGCGTTGGCCCAAGAAAATGATCTCCTCCCTCGGGTCGGAGAGACTCGGCCGACAGGTTCCGTAACCCCCGACGTGCGGCCATCCCGACGAATCCATTTCTTGGACTGTCGCCTCGGCTACCGCCTCGTTGCCCACCCGCGGCGAGGAACGCCGCGGGTACCCTTGGGGCGGGCGCGAGAAGGTTCCCGTGACCGAACCTCCGGTGCTTGGTCCGCCAGATCCCCGAGGCTTACGCACCGCCGTCCGAATCCTGTCCCATGGTAGGCGCGGCGTTCCTCGCCGCGACTGAACAACGAGCGGAGCGAGGCGTTGGCCCAATAAAATGATCTCTTTCCTCGCCCCAGGAAGGCTCGGCCGACAGGTCCCGTAACCCCCGACGTGCGGCCATCCCGACGAATCCATTTCTTGGACTGTCGCCTCGGCTACCGCCTCGTTGCCCACCCGCGGCGAGGAACGCCGCGGGTACCCTTGGGGCGGGCGCGAGGAGGCTCCCTTGCCCCAACCTCCCCTCGATCGTCCGGTCCGATGACCGTCCCCGTCTCCGGTCGCGAATTCGTGAGACACCGCACCCGTTATCCCGGCATCTGGCTTTCCGGCACCCACCACCCGTGCACCTGTCCCGGGGCGCGCATGGGCAGCATGACCGTGGCCACCGGACCCTCGTCCAGGTGCTCGGCGTCCAGGATCACCAGGTCGGAGCGGCGGTTCTGGTCGTTGCGCGTCGCCAGGCCCATCAGGTAGCCCGAGCCTTCCGGCGCGTCGGCGCTCCGGGGGGCGAAGCAGCACTCGGCCAGCGACGTCGCCTCTTCCGACCGGTACAGCGTGTCCTGCCGGGTCTGGTGGTCGAAGCGCGCGTAGCAGGCGCGCGCCTCCCGCCGGCTCTCGGCGTACGGGTCCGGGCAGGCCAGGAAACCGTAGCGGTAGGGCGCGGTGTTGTAGCGGTCGTCCTGGCGCGGCAGCGCGCCCTGGTGGGGATACATCTGCTCGATCGAGTAGCTTTGGGGGGTCGACGGGCCGAGATCCACCGACAGCCGCGTGATGTGGCTGGCGCCGGCGACCGGGTTCCAGGCCGCGCCGTCGCGCATGGGCATGAACGGGAACGGGTTCGACATCGACATCTCGACGTCGACGTAGATCCGGTCGTCGTCGCTGAAGGCGCCCATCACGTGCGTGGCGCTGCGCGTGGGGCCCTCGATCCAGCGGACGTCGGAGCCGTCGCCGTCGCGGCGGACGAACCCGAAATACGTCGGCTGCGTCGAATCCCAGGACCAGTGGATCCCGCCGTTGGCCATCTGCTCCGCGTCGAACGCCATCGGGATGACGTAGAAGATGATGTAGCGCCGGGTGACGGCGAAGTCGTGGAGCATGCCGACGTACGGCACGGTGATCGTCGCGTCCCAGACGCGCTCGCCGTCGGGCGTGAACTCGAACATCGACACGACGTCGCTGCCGTGCCCGGTGGCCTCGTAGCCGAACGCCACCATGTTGCCGGTCTCCGAATCCAGCTTCGGGTGCGCCGTGAAGGTCCGGCTCGGGAGCAAATCGTCGAACGTGTAGTTCGGCACGAGCGTCTCCAGCGTCAGCAGGTCCATCGCCGAGGGCGGGCTGTCCTCCTTCAGCGCCAGGAGCATGTTCTTGTAATTGATGATGTGCGTGTTGGCCGTGCTGCGGCTCAGGCCCGCCACCGACGGGTCGTCCATCGACGGGTTGCGGTACATCGGGAACAGGATGCGGCCCGCTGCGTCCTGCGCCAGCCAGCGGTCGTTGCGGACGAACCGGCTCTTGTAGTCGACGCGCCCGTCCTTGATGCGGAACATGCTGACGTGGCCCTCGCCGTCGAAGGGGATGTTGCCGTCGACCAGCGGGAACTGGGGGTCCGGGCCGACCCGGTAGAAGGCGCCGTTCAGGTCGGACGGGATCGCGCCCCGGACCTCGCAGTGGCGGACGTCGGCTTCCAGGCGGTAGAGTCCCGGCCCGGTGGACGCCGACGTGCCCGGCGGTCCCTGCTGGGCGGCGGCGGCCTCGGCCGGGCCGGTGAGCCAGTGGGCGGCCCCGATTCCGGCCGCGGCCCCCAGCGTGCCGCCCATGAACGTCCGGCGGTTCAGCGTGTCGCGTTTCTCTTTCATCTCGCGTCTCCAGCGGTCAGTCCGCGCCGGGCCTCACTCGACGCCGGTCACGGGATTCGAATAGTGGAACGGCGGCACGAAGGCGGCCGGATACGGGTCGTACGCCACGGATTGGGGCCGGTCGGGCGGCAGTTGCGGGTACGGAGCGAAGATCGCCGAGGCCCGTTCCGCCCAGCCCTCTTCGTAGAGCGTGTAGAAGGTCTGGTACCCGTGCAGGTAGTCCAGCTTCCAGACGCCGTCTTCCTTGATGAAATCGTTCTCGTAGATGCCCGCGCCGTACTGGGCGTTCGTGCCGAGAATGCCGAACATGACGAACAGGCGCGAGCGGGCCTGGGCCGACATGCCGTCGGGCGCGATGGTGATCACCGGCTGCAGGTGCATGTGGTTGAACAGCCGGCCCGGCCGCGGACCCACCGGCCCGAGGTTGTGCATGTATTCCCGCACGCGGTCGAGGCCCTCGAAGACGCCCCGGCCCAGGATCTCGACCACGCCGTCCTCGTGGAACAGGTCGGCCACGTCGTCGTGCATGGACATGTCCACGTAGAAGCCGTAGATGCCCGACAGGTTCTCCAGCGCGTCGACGTCCGCGAGCCGCTCCACCCTCGACGCGGCCTCGGCGACGGCCGCTTCGAGCACCTCGGCGCCGTCCGGCGGATCGGCCGCGGCCGGGAGCTCCGGGGCGGCGACCGCGCCCACCTCGGCGCCGTCGTAGTGGAACGGCGTCACGTGGACGGCGGGGTAGGCCGCGTACTCGCGCGTGGGCCCGCTGTCGGGGTCCACGCCCCGGCCCATGGCATAGTCGTCGACCATCTCCGGGCTCGCCAGCCGCCAGCCGCCCTCGTAGGGCGCCAGGAACGTCGGGTCGAACCGGAGGCTCGAGATCTTCCAGACGCCGTCCTCCCGGACGTACGCGTTCTCGTAGACGCCGTCGCCCCAGGTCCCGCCCGAGCCGGAGCCGGCGCGGCCGAGCTGCATGAACGCGCGCCAGCGCGCGCGGGCCGTCCGCCCGTCGGGCGCCACGGTCACGATGGGCTGCAACTGCATGTGCTCGTAGAGCTCGCCCTCGATGGGTCCCACTTGGCCGCCGCTCAGGCTGTAGAGATAGTCGCGGATGCTGGAATGCCCCGCGTAGACGCCGCTCGGGCCGACTTCCAGGGTCCCGTCCTCGGCGAACAGGTCCACGACGTCGTCCCAGAGCATCTTGTCGGTGTAGTAGCCGTAGACGCGCTGGAGCTTCTCGATCGCGTTGACGTCATCGACGCGCGCGGCCCGCGTTTCGACGGCCGCCAGCCGTTGCCACGCCTCGGCGAGGTTCGGAACGGGTCCGGCTTCGGGCGCCTGCGCCGCCGCAGGCTGCGGGCCGGTCACCGGGTTCTCGAAGTGGTACGGCGGCAGCCGGCCGGCGGGGAAGGGGGCGTAGTCGTCGCTGGGCGGCGCGTCCGGCGGGTTCTCGGCGCTCGGACCCGGCATGGACCGCGGCTCGAGGTGCCATCCGGGATCGTAGGGCGCCATGACGACGGGGTACCAGCGCACGGTGTGGAACTTCCACACGCCGTCTTCCCGGACGTAGGTGTTCTCGTACGGCCCCTCGGCCCAGTCCGCGCTCTCGCCGTGCATGCCCGTCTGGATCAGGCCGCGCCAGCGGCCCTGGGCGGTCAAGCCGTCCTCGGCCACGTGAACGACACCCTGCAGCACCATGTGGTTGAAGAGCTGGCCTTCCGAGAGCGGCGGCGCGGCGTCGGCGTAGAACTCCGAGATGCTCTCCTTCCCGATGTAGACGCCGGAGCCGCCGATCTCGACCGACGCGTCGCCGCGATCGGAGAACAGGTTGCCGATCGATGCGCCCATGCCCTTGTCGACGTAGTAGCCGTAGGCGCGCTGCAGGCGCTTGATCGCCTTGGAGTCCTCCAGCCGCGCGACCTGCCGTTCCAGCGCGGCCAAGTCGGCGGCGACAGCCTCGGAAGTGGGTGCGTCGGGAGACGATCCCCCGCATGCGGCCAGGAGCGCCGCCAGCAGGGCCGGGGTCGAGCGGAGAGCGTGCCTCGGAACCATGTGCCCGCCTTTCGGAGCGTTCGAGTGCGCCGGGACGGGCATCAGTATAACCGAAGGCGTCGGGGCGGCAGCCGCTTCGCGCGCAGTCGATGACCCACGCACGGGATACGGAACCCATGCCGCCGCAAGCCCCATTGGACCCGCGGCGTTCCTCGCCGCGGGTGGGCAACGGTGTGCCGAGCATGATCGACAGCTTGGAGGTGAGAGTCCTCTATCCAGCCTGATGGCGGCGAAGGATTAGCGAAGCGCAAGGGCGTCGTCGCGAGGCGGGGTCTGAAGGAAGCGTGGAGCAAAGCCGTGACCCGATGGATAAGAACCGGATAAAGAGGCCTGCCCGGTCGGACGAGCGAGCCGTTGATCGCGAAGTCCGGAGCCATCAAGGGCCGGGGTGGTATATCCGGCGGGTGTGCGGTGAAGGCGGTTGATCTTACCTAGGGAGGTCTGCGTCGTGTCCGGTGGAGCCGGACTGAGCGGGTTGCAAGGCCCGTGACCGCGGCGCAGAAGTCAGCAGAGGGCATAGTAGCCGGTTCGCTGGCGAAGGCCCGAACGATGGAGAGGGTACGAAGGGCGGTGAGCTCATGCGGTCCAGGCGGCAGAAGAACCAGATGAGGCTGGCCTGGGAGCCGGAGGCGGAGGGTGAAGCCCGGAGCGCCGGCGACCGAGGGACCGAAGATCGCGTGGCGCACGCCGCACCGGAAGGCCCAGCGGAAGGGGCGGGACCGTCGATGGAGGCGGTCGTCGAGCCCGGCAATCTGAAGGAGGCGCTGGCGCGAGTCCGGCGCAACAGAGGGGCGCCCGGCGTCGACGGGATGACCGTGGACGAGCTGGGCGACCACCTGAAGGGCCATTGGGGGGAGATTCGGACCCAGCTTCTGGAAGGCCGGTATGGGCCGCAGCCGGTGAGGCGGGTGGAGATACCGAAGGCGACGGGCGGCATGCGACCGCTGGGTGTGCCGACGGTGCTGGACCGCTTCATCCAGCAGGCGGTGATGCAGGTGTTGCAGGCGGAGTGGGATTCGAGTTTCTCGGAGGCGAGCTACGGGTTTCGGCCCGGGCGCTCGGCGCATCAGGCGGTGGAGCGCGCGCAGGAGCACATCCGGGCGGGCTTCGGGTTTGTGGTGGACCTGGATCTGGAGAAGTTCTTCGATCGGGTGAACCACGACATCCTGATGGGACTGGTGGCCAAGCGGGTGGCCGACAAGCGTCTGCTTCGGCTGATCCGCGGTTTTCTGACCGCGGGCGTGCTGGAGGGCGGGTTGGTCGGTCCGACAACGGAGGGGACGCCGCAGGGCGGACCGCTGTCGCCGTTGCTGTCGAACCTGATGCTGGATGTCCTGGACAAGGAACTGGAGAAGCGGGGCCATCGTTTTGTCCGCTATGCCGACGACTGCAACATCTACGTGCGGTCTCAGCGGGCGGGGGAGCGCGTCATGGCCGGCGTGACCCGGTTTCTGGCCCGGCGGCTGAAGCTGACGGTGAACACGGACAAGAGCGCGGTGGATCGTCCGGCGAGGCGGGCTTTCCTGAGCTTCAGCTTCACGGCCGGATCGAAGCCGAAGCGGCGCATCGCGCCGCAGGCGAAGAACCGGCTCAAAGCTCGGGTTCGGGTCCTGACGCGCCGCACGCGGCGCGTGTGCCTGGCTCGACTCGTCGCGGAGTTATCCCGTTACCTCAATGGGTGGCGAGCTTACTTCGGCTTCTGCGAGACCCCTTCGGTATTGCGCCGCATCGACCGGTGGATACGGCGGCGGCTTCGTGCCATCGTCTGGGAACAGTGGAAGCGCGGGCGTACCCGCTATCGGGCGCTGCGCCGCCTGG
The DNA here is from genome assembly GCA_022821235.1 of Vicinamibacteria bacterium. GTDB lineage: Bacteria > Acidobacteriota > Vicinamibacteria > Vicinamibacterales > UBA8438 > JAJEEA01. The sequence goes on along the minus strand of JAJEEA010000122.1, from coordinate 1,848 downwards.
GCATCACCGAGGAACTGGCCGCCTCCACGGCAGCCAGCTCACTTGGCCCGTGGCGGCTCAGTTGCAGCCGTGCGCTGAATACTGGTCTCTCCATCGCCTTCTTCCAACGGATCGGCTTGGTTTCCGTTGCGGACCGCGCCATCGCATGACTCCATCGAACCGCCGTGGTACGGACCCGTATGCCCGGTGGTGTGGGAGGGGGGAGCCGCGAGGCTTCCCCCTATCCCGATAGGCGGTAGCCTCGGCATTAGTCCAGGAAAATGATCTCTTCGTCTTCCCACTCAACAAGCACCGGCGTTGGCCCCGGCCGGTTCACGGCGTCGTTTCAGAGGGTTTGTCCTGCCTCGCTGACGCGGCGGCCATGGGCCGCCTTGTCCACTCGCGGCGAGGAACGCCGCGAGTCCAATTGGGCGTGCGACAATGTTCCCGTACCCTGCACGTCTCGGCATCGCCACCGATCACCGGCCCGGTGTTTTTTCCCGCACATGCGGGACGCTACACTAGAATCACTCCATGATCGGCGGACTCATAGTGACGCACGGTCGGCTGGCGACCGAGCTCCTGAACGCGGCCGAAACGATCGTCGGCGACGTGGGCCACGTCGCCGCGGTATCGATCGGATGGCATGACGACGTCGAGATGGCGTCGTCGACGATCGAAAAGGCGATCGCCCGGGTGGACTCGGGTTCCGGAGTGCTGATCCTGACCGACATGTTCGGCGGCACACCGACGAACATCGCATCCACGTTCCTGGACGACGGCCGTGTCGAGGTGGTCACGGGCGTGAACCTGCCGATGCTCATCAAGCTGGTCCAACTCGACGCCGACGCTCCTCTGGTGGAGGCGGCGCGGATGGTTCGAGAGAACGGGCAGAACAACATCTACATCGCAAGCGACCTGCTCTCGCCCAGGGGGTCATGATCGACCGCGAAGTCGTGATCGCCCACAAGCTCGGCCTGCACGCACGCGCATCGGCCGGGCTGGTGCAGTTGGCCGCCGGTTTCCAGTCGCGGATATGTATCTCGCGAGCCGACCGGGTGGATGGAACCGAAGCGGATGCGCGCAGCATCCTGTCGGTGCTGCTGTTGGCGGCCGCCCAGGGCACGCGCGTGCGCGTCGCGGCGGATGGAAGCGACGAGAAGGCCGCGGTGGAAGCCGTCTGTCAATACCTCGGTGGGGACGACCGCGCATGAAGGCCGTTGTCGAGCGCCGGCTGACGGGCGTCGCCGCATCGCCGGGCGTCGCCTTCGGGCACGCGGTGACGTCATGGGACCCCGAGTTCGTGACGCTCAACTACACGCTGGAGCCTTCCGAAGTCGATTCGCAGGTCGAGAGCCTCCGCCGGTCCGTCGAAGTCTCGCGCCAACAACTCGTCCGTATGCAGGACAAGCTGGCCGGAGCCGTCGGGGGCGATTCCACGACCCTGATCGACGCGCATCTGCTGATTCTGGAGGACCGTCTTTTCGTCGAGCGGATCGTGGAGAAGATCCGGGACGAACGGATCAATGCGGAATGGGCCATCCAGGCCGTTTCCAGTCACATACTGGAGGCCTACGACCGTGTTCACGACGACTATCTTCGCGACCGGCGCGGGGATCTCGAGGATGTCGTCCGGCGGCTGCTCGCCAACCTGCGCTCCTATCACTCGCTCACTTTCGACTCGCTGCGCTACAACTCGATCCTGGTCGGGCGGACCATCCTTCCCATGACGCTGCTCGAGCTCAAGTCCCCGCGCCTGGTCCCCGTCGTGACCGAGTCGGGCGGTCCCTTGTCGCACACGGCCATCGTGGCGCGTTCCCTGAACGTTCCCGCGGTCATGGGCGTGGACGACGTTCTGCCGGGGCTGAT
>JAJEEA010000409.1 GCA_022821235.1 Vicinamibacteria bacterium | reverse complement strand
CGGCCGGGGGCTGCGCCGCCGCGGGCAGGCCGCGGGTCACGCGGCGTTCGGCTTGCGGTCGGCGGCGGCCACCCTGGCCTTCGCCATGCGCAGGCGCCACCGACCGCGGGCCGCCGGCCTCTCGCCGGTCGTCGTCGCGGTCATCGCCCCGGGGCCGAGGTCCGGGCCCAGCTCCTCGCGGAGGCGCTGCACCGCACGCGCGTGCAGTTGCGACACCCGCGACTCGTTCACCCCGATCTCGCTGCCGATCTCCTTCATCGTCACGTCGCCGTAGTAGTAGAGGCCGATGACCTTCCGCTCGCGCGCCGGCAGCGCCTTGATGGCGTCCCGCACCCGCCGGGCGATGTCGCCCTGCTCGCAGGCCCGGTCCGGCCTCGGCTGCTCGGGCGGCATCATGACCGGGGGCAGGCTGGCGCCCTGCCCTGGATCGACGGAGGCGAGGGGCGAGGTCGATTCGATCGCCTTGATGCGGACGATGGTCCGGCTCAGCGCCGCCTCGTCGCATCCCATGTGCCGCGCGAGATCCGCGAGCGACGGCTCGCCGCCGAGCTCGTGACGCAGCTTCTCGCGGGCCCTCTCGAGCTCGCGCCTGACCTTGCGGACCCCGCGGGGCCAGGCGTCGCGACGCAGCGCGTCGATCATCGCACCGCGGACGCGGCGCTCCGCGAAGGTCTCGAACTTGATGCCACGCCCCTCGTCGAACCGGTTGGCGGCGTCGATGAGCCCGATCATGCCGTCCTGCACGAGGTCGCCGAGGTCTATCGAGTGCGGCATGGAAGAAGCCATGCGCCGGGCCATCGCTTCCACGAACGGCACGCCCGCGGCGATGCGGTCGTGATCCTTGCCGTCGGCTGCTTGCGCTCTCATGATGTCGCCTCCGGGACAGTCGGTTTCAGCGCGGCGCGCTGCCTGCCGGGAAAGAGGCAGCCGCCACGCCCAGGAGACGATTGAGCAAACCGTGTGCCAGCTCTTCACGAAGCGCCGTCACCGATGAACATCACGGGTCCAGGACGCATGTAAGCTATTGCAGAAGAGTGACTTGTCTGTCTGTCGACAACGTTTTCCCCGAACCCCCCTCCCCGTGCCGGTTGAGCGGACCGTCATGGGATTGACAGGTTCGGCCTGCGCGTGTCATCGTATTGACGGTCAGCCGTCGACGGTGGACGCGACTGACGGCACCGGTGCCGGGGGTCGGTCGGGCGCGCGCGGCGAGGCGGCGGTTGGCGGGCTAGTTGCGGAAGCGTTCCTGGATGTAGCGGGCGGCGCTGATGGCCTCGACGACGCTCGTCACGATCTGGGAGGCCCGCGCCCGGGTCGCGTCGTCCTCGAGCTGCGCGTCGAGAAGCTCGGCGTTGGCGAGGATGATGCCGAGCTGGTTGTTCAGCCGATGGAAGAGGGCGCCGAGTTCGGTCGGCTGGTCCATCTGGGGAATACCCATCATTGCCGGGGCACGGGAGCGCGGCGCGCGACCGGGTCGCCGTCAATCCGCGTGCGGCGTCTCCGTCGGGGCCGCTCCGGCGCGCGGGTCGCGCCACAGCGTGTCGACGAATATCCGCACCGAACCGCCGGCCGTCCGCACGTACTCGACCTTGCCGCCGGCGATCCAGTTGTAGATCGTGCGGCGGCTGACTCCCACCAACTCGCACGCCTGCGCGATCGAGAGGGTTTTTCTATCGCCAATCATGACAGACGCTCGCGGTTCGCCCGACCCGGTCTCTCGTTCGCCTTCACTCCCGGACCGGCTCAAGCATGGTATCGGCAACTGGCTCGCCTTCCATTAGCGGATCCGCCACGGCGCCGCCGCGGCGGGGGGTCGAGAGGGGCCGCCCGTGCCTGAACGCGAGATCCCCGTGCTTCTGGTGGAGGACGAGGCCCCGTTGCGGGAGATCACCGCCCGGCGGCTCGCCGACGAGGGCTACCGGGTGGTCGAGGTCGACAACGGAGAGGCCGCGGTCGAGCGCTTGGCGGAATGCGCCTTCGACGTCGTGCTGACGGATCTGCGGCTGCCGGGCATCGACGGCACCGCGGTGCTCGACGCCGCCCTCGAGCGGTATCCCGACATCGTCTGCATCATCGTGACCGGCTTCGGCACCGTCACCGACGCGGTGGCCGCGATCAAGCGCGGCGCGGCGGACTTCATCACCAAGCCGTTCCAGTTCGGGCAACTGTCGCACGTGATGCGGTCCGCCCTCGAGCAGCGCAGCCTCCGCTCCGAGAACGCCTGGCTGCGGTCGCAGATCCAGGAGCGCTACCGGTTCGAGGGCCTCGTGGGCCGCAGCCCGAGGATGCGCGAGCTGTTCGACCTGCTGGAGACGGTGGCCGAGAGCCCGAGCACGGTCCTCATCACCGGGGAGACGGGCACCGGCAAGGAGCTCGCGGCCAGGGCGATCCACCACAACGGCCCCCGCCGCCGCCATCGCTTCCTCGCCCTCAACTGCAGCGCGCTGCCCGAGACCCTGCTCGAGTCCGAGCTCTTCGGCCACGTCCGGGGCGCCTTCACCGGCGCCGTCGCGACCCGGCGGGGCCGGCTGGAGTCGGCGCACGAGGGGACGCTGTTTCTCGACGAGGTCGGCACCATGAGCGCCCCCCTGCAGGCGAAGCTGTTGCGGGTGCTGCAGGAACGCGAGTTCGAGCGCATCGGAGACGACCGGCCGATCCGGATCGACGTCCGCATCATCGCGGCCACCAACGCGGATCTCGTGAAGCTGGTGCGCGACGGCGGGTTCCGGGAGGACCTGTACTACCGCCTGAACGTCATCCCGATCTTCCTGCCCCCCCTCCGGGAACGGCGCGAGGACATCCCTCTGCTCGTCCGGCACTTCGTCGAGGCGTTGAGCCGGCAGCAGGGCCGCTCGCGGGAGGTGACCGTCACCCAGGCGGCGATGCGCCGGATGATGGCGTACCGGTGGCCGGGCAACATCCGCCAGCTCGAGAACGCGATGGAGCGCGCCCTCGCCCTGAGCCGGGCCCGCGCGTGGATCGACGTCGGCGATCTGCCGCAGGAGCTGCAGCAGGCGCCGCTGTCCGAGCCGGCGTCCCTGCCCGCCATCCCCGAGGAGGGCTTCGACATGGCCGCCTGGATCGCCGGCATCGAGCGCGAGCTGATCCAGCGGGCGCTGGACGACTCGGGGGGAAACCGCCAGCAGGCGGCCCGCCGGCTGGGGCTGAAGCGGACCACCCTGGTCGAGAAGCTCAAACGGCTGGGGGGAACCGACGGGAGACGGGCGGCGTCGCGTCCGGCGCCCTGAGCGGCGCCCCGGGAAGGGCGGTCGGAGCCGCGGTGTTCCGCCGTGGCTCCTCGACCCGCTTGGCCCGCCTTGTCGCCGCCCGCGGCTGCGCTCCGGCGCGCAACCGACCCCGCGGAGTCCCGCGCCGCAGGCGCCTACGCGAACAGCCGCATCGGCTCGAACGACCCCTTGAGAATCGACGCGCTGTCGTCGAACCCGAGCCACCCCTCGATCATCGACGCGTAGACGCGCCGGAAGTCGGTGGTCATCTTCAGGTTGCCGTCGTCGAGGTCGGTCAGGCTGGGGTGCCGGCCGTGCAGGCCGCCGGCGACGCCGGGGCCGACGACGAACATCGGGGTCGCGGTGCCGTGGTCGGTCCCGAGGCTGGCGTTCTCCTCGACGCGGCGGCCGAACTCGGTGAACACCATCATCGCCACGTCGCCGGCGCGGCCGATGCGCTTCAGGTCGTCCATGAACCCCCGGATCGCGTCGGCCGTGTACGCGAGCAGGCGCGAGTGCGGGTCGGCCTGGTGCACGTGGGTGTCGAACGAGTTGCCCTGGTAGGCGACGTAGTAGAGCCGCGTCGGCATGCCCGCGTGGATGAGCGCCGCCACCTGCCGGAGCTGCGGCGAGAGGCCGCCGATGCCGTAGTCGACGGGCGTGCGGTAGGCGGCGGACGCCTCGCGGACGAACTGCGCGCTCTCGACCGCGTTGGCCGCCGTCGACGCCAGGAACTCGAGGGCGGGATTGTCGGCCGCCTTCGGCCGCAGCCGCTCGATCGCCTGTTTCTCGGTCTCGGTGCCCACCCGGCGGAAGCCGCGGGGATTGTTGAAGACGAGGGGCTGGTGGTGGCGCGCCTGCACCGCCAGCGACTGGCGGGTGCCGATGTTGACGATCATGTTGCCCTGGGCGTCGTGGTCGTAGACGCCGTCGGCGAGGCGGCCCAGCCACCCGAGGGGCTCGCCGCCGTTGGGCACCCCGGTGTGCCAGAAGCCCATCGACGAGAAGTGCGACAGGCTGGGGTTGTCGTAGCCGCACCCGTGCACGACGCCCAGCATGCCGTCCTTGTACAGGCGCTCGAAACCCCTCATCGACGGGTGCAGCCCGTAGCCGTCGGCGATGGGAATGACCTCGGCGGGCCGGACGCCGAGGTTCGGCCGGACCCGGTAGTACTCGTCGTCGCCGAACGGGACAAGGGTGTTCAGGCCGTCGTTGCCGCCGGAGAGCTCGACGACGACGAGGATGCGCTCGGGGCGGCTCTCGGCGCTCGTGCCCTCGAGGGCCTGCGCGGTCAGCGCCGCCGACGTCCGGTCGAGGAGCACCGGCAGCCCCGCCGTGAGCCCGATGCCGTACAGCCCCTTACGCAGGAAGTCGCGCCGCGAGCACCCACAGCCGTTGAGATGGCGGATAGTCATGATCGTTCCTCGTTTCCTGCGCGATTCCCCGACGATTACGCGAGCTGGTACTCCGGCGCGCTCAGCACGAGATAGAGCAGCGAGCGCAGCGCCCCTTCCACCCGCGGCCCCGGGGGTGGCAGGCGGTCGCCTCCCAGGTCCTCCCGCAGCCGCTCGACGAGCACCGCGCGGGCGGCGTCCCCGACGGGAACGCGGAGGAACCGCCGCACGAAGTGGTCGACGACCGCCCCGGCCGTCGTGGCCCCGGCCGCCGTCACCAGGGCGAACAGGTCGAGGTCGGCGGTCTGCCGCGGAATCGGGATCAGCCGATCGAAGGCCATGACGTAGCCCATGTAGCCGCCGTACCGGGTGTTGTACTCCTCGTCGCGGTCGACGAGCCGGCTCGACTCGGCGTCGCCGCCCTCCTGGGTGGCGGCGGTGATGTTCATCCCCTGCTCGATCCGCCGGCCGACCCGCGCGTAGATGCCCGGGACGTTCCGGTCGGGCGCCCAGAACCCGTCGCGGTCGGGGAACAGGACGCCGCGGAACAGGTTGCCCCGCTCGAGCAGCAGGGCCGGGGTGATCCAGGTCCGGCCGCCGGCCCACCCCGCCACGTTGGGCGGGTTGAACAGCGTCTGCCCCAAGCCCGCCGTCAACCGGTTGAAGTCGGGGATGGTGGGCAGCCGGGTCAGCCCGAGCTTCCGGTAGGTGGAGACCACGAGCTGCACGGGGCTCTTGATCTGCGTCGCCACCGAGGCCGGGCTGTAGAAGTCCCTCGACAGCAGGATCCGCCGGAGCACGGGGCGCAGCTCGTACCCGGACCCGCGGAACGTGTCGCCGAGGGCGGCGCGGGTGGCCGGGTCGAGCTCCTCGCGGACCAGGAACCGGTAGAGCTTGCCGGCGATGAACTCGGCCGTCACCGGCGTCTCGAGGATGATGTCGATGATGTCCTCGCCGTCGAAGGGGCCGGTCCGCCCGAGGAACGTCTTCTCGCCGAAGTCGTGGTTGCCGGCGTCGAACCGGAACTCCACGCCGTCGTTCGTCCACCCCGTGAAGGCACGCGAGGCCTCGCGGATGTCCCGCTCGGTGTAGTTGCCGACCCCCATCGTGAACAGCTCGAGCAGCTCGCGCCCGAAGTTCTCGTTCGGATGGTCCTTGCGGTTCTCGCCGTTGTCGAGATAGACGAGCATCGCGGGGTCGGTGAGGATGCCGACGAGCAGGTCGCGGAAGTTGCCGGCGGCGTTGGCGCGCAGCATCTCGTTCTGGCGATGCATCATGCGGGCGTCCCGCACCTTGCCGGCGCCGGTGGCGAAGTGCCCGTGCCAGAACAGGGTGAGCTTCTCCTCGAGGGGGCGGCGGGTCGCCAGCATGCGCCCGCCCCACCACGTCGCGAGGCGCTGGGTCTCGATGGCGTTGGCGCGCAGGCCGTAGAAGAACGTGTTGACGACGGGCTGGAGCCGGCGCGGCGCGCCCTCGGGCAGCATCGCCACCCCCATCGACCTCCCCGTCTCGCGCGCGATGCGCACCGCCTCGGCCCGGCTCTTGGGGAACGGGTCCATCCCCGGGTCCCAGATCGGCGAGGGCTCGAACGCGGGGGCGGCGCCGTCGACGGCGGCGAACTCGACGAGCGAGTCGACGGCGGCCTCGGGGGTCATCGCGGCCAGCCGCTCGATCTCGGCCGGCGTCGCCCCGAAGCCGGCGCGCTCGACGAGGTGGGCGGCCCGGTCGTAGCTCCAGTCGGCGGCGGTGATGGGCGTCAGGTCGTCGACCCACGCGTCGGGCCCCGGCTCGGCGGCGAGGGCGGCGACGGAACCGAGGACCGCAGCCAGGGCGGCGGCGACCAGCCAGGCGAGGGGACGGAACCGCGCGAGCGGCCGGAACATCGCCATGCACCAGCACTCCGGCGCCGCGGCGCCCGTGTCGTAGTCTCTGCGCAGCGTCGTCATGACCGACCTCCGAACAGGTCCAAGGCAGCGATCGCGGCCCGAAAGGCTGCCTGTGCATCATACGCCAACTCGACCCGGAGCCTCCGCACTTGCGGGAGCCGATCCGTCGACCCGGCCGGGGCTCAATCCCGATCGCGATGCACGGTGTCGGGGGTGAAGGCGGGCATGCAGACGGCGACGTACTCCGCGCCCCCGGGCTCGGGGCTCGAGTAGCGGATCCACTCCCCGGGCTCGGCGACTATCGCCTGCCCGGCCCTCACGTCGATGACCCCCGCCTCGTGCTCGACCCGCAGCAGGCCGCGAAGCACCACCGTGAACTCGCGGAACCCGGGCCGCTGCCCCGGCTCGATCCACCCCGCGGGAGAGACCATCCGGGCGATGCTGACGTCGTCGTGGGCGGAGTTCACCCGTCCGGCGTACTCCTCGATGCGCTTCGGCAGGTTGCCGGCGGCCTGAACCACGGTGGGGCTCTCTATCAATCTGGGCATCACGTCGATCGTCCCGGCTCCGTCAGCAGCGAGCTCACGTCCCGCCACAGCTTGTCGAACGAAGGCGCGGCGCGGGCGGCGTCGAGATCGAGGATCGCCGTGAGCGCGGGCTGGTCGATCGTTTCGCTGTACGGCTGACCGGGCATGAGCCCCCTCAGCCGTTCCTTCGCACCCCGAATCGATTCCGGCTCACGCTGCGGTTCGACGGATTCGGCTATGCCCCGCATCCCGGCGATCGACTCGACGGCGGCTAGGAACCAGGCTTCGTACTCCGTCTTGGCCAGCACGACCCGGATGGCCCGATCCGACCGCGCCACCCTTGCGCGCCGGAGAATCTCGGGGGCGAGCTCTGCGGGGCAATCCCCTTCCGCGTCGATCAGAATCAGGACGCAACCGCCGGGGCCCGCCCGTCGGGCGGCAAGCTCGACGTTCCGCTCCAGCTCTCCTCTCTTCAGGAAGCGCTGCCGCCTCACCCGAATCGGTGGAAGAACGTCTATCGCACGCGCCGGCGCCACACGCTCCGCGATCCGTCGAAGCAAGATCGGAACGGCTTTCACCTCGCCGTGGCCTTCGACGATGGAAGCGACTCTGAGCACGTCTACGCCTCGAGGCCGAACAGGTCGAGCTGGTTCGGCTTGAGGTTCGAGAGGGCGGGATCCGGGTCGAGCTGGTTCATTCTGAGGAGCTCGCCGGCCGTGAAGAGATGCTCCCGCAAGGCCGAGCGCCCGACCGCGTCGAGAGGCCCGATGTGAGTCTCGCCGTGCTCGGCCACGACGGCGAGGACCGAATCGTCGGAGATGTCTGAATGATCGAGCAGATCGGGGCTGTGGCTCGTAACGATCACCTGCGCGTGCCCCGCCGCCTCCCGAAGGCCGTCGATGAGGACCCCCCCCGCCGCCGGATGGAGTGCGGCTTCCGGCTCTTCGATGCCGACCAGCCGCCGGTTCCCTCCAACGTCCCCGGCTCCCTGAAAAAGCGCCAACAGAACGCCGAACGCTCGCAGGGTGCCGTCGGACATGTTGCTCGCGAAGAACCGCCAGGGGTGCTGCGCGCCCTGGACGACCTGTCTGAACTCGAGGGCCTCCCGGGGGCCCACCAGCCGCCGGGCGACCGCGGTTACGCCGGGAACAACCTGTTCGAGGTACTCCTCGATGCGGGCCTTGAATGCGGGCGAGCGCGTCGCCAGGCTGGACAGAACGCTTGCGGCGTTGCTCCCGTCCCGCTTCAGCAAATCGCCCGGGTCGGGAGGCTGCAGGTCGCGTATGGCCGTGGGGTTCAGGTTGTAGAACCCGGTGTTGGACAACGCATCGTAGACGGGGCGGAACGCGCTGCTGCCGGATACGGCGACGAGGTACAGCCGATCGACGGCAGAGGCCGGAGGCGGAGTCAGGGTGCTCCTGACGACGCGCCCTCGTTCCAGCTCGTAGAACTGGGCTCCGTCACCATCGCGAGGGGCCACGTAGCACTCTTCGCGCTGTATCTCGAACCCTCCCCGCGGCCGGGCTCCCACGGTGAACGCGTAGTGGCCCCGGAGCTCCGCGAGCTCGAACGTCACACGAATGCCGAAGTGTGTCGGATGCCCTCCGGACCGCCTGCGAACCTCGCCTATCCCACCGCGATCACGGAGGGCGTGGTCGAGCGAGAAGCGGAGTGCGTCGGCCACGAAACGAATGGCGTCCAGAAAGTTGCTCTTGCCTGAACCGTTCGGACCGACGAGAAAGCAGAGCTGGGCCGGCGAGACGTCGCACGCGGCGATGCTCTTGTAGTTTCGAAGCACGATGCGCGTCATCAGCCGCCGGTCCGCCGTCACCGCCTGCCCTCCCGATCGCGGCGCCGCGGCACCGAGATCACGCCTCTGCCGACGCGCGCCCCGACGGCGGCCCTGCCGCCGCGGCGGGGAACGGGTCCGGCGCCGGCGGCGGGTCGCCGAGCTCGAAGAAGTCGCGGATGACCGCGCGCAGCGCGTCGAGCGAGGGGGCGGAGTTGATCGCCGTGCGCAGGTGCGAGCCGCGGTCGATGCCCTTCGTGTACCAGGAACCGAGGGCGCGCAGCTTGTTGACGATCCACCGCTCGCGGCTCGCGGGGTTCCGCCGCCGGGGGCCGACGCGCCGGTCGAGGCCGGCGGTGTGCCGGAAGCCCTCCCGCTCGATCTCGGTCGCCTCGCTCAGCAGCAGGTCGATGTAGGCGAGGAGGAACCCGCCGCGCCGCCGCGGCGACACCGGCGGCGGGTCGCCGCCGCCCCACGCGGCCCGCGCCTGGTCGAAGATCCACGGGTTGCGGAGCGCGCCGCGGCCCACGAGCACCCCCGCCACCGCCGTCTCGCGCATGCGCCCCACGAGGTCGTTCGGGGTCACGCAGTCGCCGCTGCCGAACACGGGAATCGACACCCGGCGGGCCACCTCGTCGATCAGCGACCAGTCCGAGCGCCCCGTGTAGGACTGCGCCGCGGTCCGGCCGTGCACGGCCACCGCGGCCGCGCCGACCTGCTCGACCCGCTTCGCGAGGTCGGGTGCGTTGACGTGCTCGCCGTCCCAGCCGGAGCGCATCTTGACGGTGACGGGGATGGACACCGCCCGCGTCATCGCCCCGATGACCTCGGTCGCGTGCTCGGGCGTCCGCATGAGGCTGCAACCCGCGTGGTGCTTGGCGATCTTGGGGACGGGGCAGCCCATGTTCACGTCGACGATGTCGGCGCCCATGCCCTCGACGATCTGCGCCGCCGCCGCCATCTTGCCCGGGTCGCCGCCGAAGATCTGGATCGAGACCGGGCGCTCCTCTTCGGTGTACTCCGCGTACTCGAGGGTCCGGTCGATGCCGCGCACCAGCCCCTCGGAGCTGACCATCTCGGTCACCACCAGCCCGCAGCCGCCGCCCCGCTTGACGAGGCGGCGGAACGCGGTGTCCGTCATCCCCGCCATCGGGGCGAGGGCGAACGGCGAGTCGAGGGTGACCGAACCGATGTTGACGGGTGGACGCGGCTCCGCGTCCGGCGCGGGGTGGGACATGTCGTTCATCCGGGCCGCGACCTGATCGCGGCCCGGAGCCTCGGACGGTCGGGACGGCCTCAGAATCCGGGCGGGGGGGTCCGCGGGCGGGTCAGGCGCTCCTCGTAGAGCGCCTGCAGCCCGTCGTCGTGCCACTCGATGATCGCCTCGTTCCTGAGCGTGGTCAGGTAGCGGTCGAGGGCCTCGAGCCGGCGTTCGTTGAACACGCTGTTGACGATCTGCTCGCGCACCTCCTCGAACGGCGTCGGGGCGGCGGCGTTCGACGACTCCAGCTTCAGGATCTGGTAGCCGGCCGGCGTCCGCGCGACATCGGCCACCTCGCCCACCTCGAGCGCCTCGATGCGGGCGCGGACCGCCGCGGTGAGGTCGCCGAGGGCGATGGGCCCGATCAGGCCCCCGTTCGCGCTCGACACGCCGTCGGACAGATCGGCGACCACCGCCTCGAACGGCTCGCCGCCGCGCACCCTCGCCAGGGCCGACTCGGCCCGGGTCCGCGACAGGTTGTCCCGCGCGACGTTGAACGCCCCGCCCTCGGCCGGCACCGTGACCAGGATCTCCCGCAGCATGACGGTGGCGGGCCGGGTGTACTGCTCGAGGTTCGACTCGTAGTACTCGCGGGCCTCGACGTCGGTCATCGAGACCCGCCGCAGCACCTGGTCCTGCTGCACCTGCCCGACGATCATCTGCTCCTCCATGACGACGCGCAACTCGGCGAGGCCGATGCCCTGCTCCTGCCGCAGGGCGACGACGAGCTCCTCGTCGGTCATGTCGTTGTCCTGCTTGATGCCGTCCAGGATCTCCTCGAACTGCTCGTCTCCCAGCGAGTACCCCATCTCGCGCCCGCGCTGCACCAGCAGCTTCTGGTCGACGGCGTTCACGAGCACGTCGGGGGTGATCTCCTGCAGCACCCTCTGCAGATCGGCGTCGGTCTGCGGGGGCACGGGGCGCGTCCTCAGGGCGTTGATCTGCGCCTCCTCCAGATCGGTCTGGGTGATGAGGCCCCCGTTGATCTTCACGAGAATCCGTTGGAACACCACCGCGCCCGGTATGCCCGACGTCAAAGCCTGCGCGGCGGCGGTGCCGGCGCCCGAGAGGCCGACGACGAGGACCAGGAGCGGAATCGCGGATCGAGACAGGCGGATGGGCATGGCGGTCACCTTCTTCACGATTCTACCGCCTGCAGCCCTCGCAACTCCACCAGCAGGCCCCCGACGCGGGTCAGGAGCGGGGCCGGGCCCTCCCCATCGCGCCGGGCCCGCTGGAACTCGGCCCGCGAGAACCCCGCCTCGACCTCGCCGCTGCGGGCGCGGGCGGTCCACCACGACGGCGACTCGCGGCCTCTCCGGGCGGCGCCCCCGGCGCGGAGGTCGGCGGTGAGCATGGCCGGCGGCTTGAGCTCGAGATCCCGCCTCCGCTCGACGAACCGCATGAGCCGCACCGGGTCCATCGTCGTCGTGGTCCTGAACTTCACCACGATCAGCGAGCCGTTCCGGTCGAGCGATTCGATGCCCAGCTCGTCGGCGAGGAGGCGGATGCGCCCGTACTCGACGAGCACTGAGATCGAGGGCGGCGCCGGCCCGTAGCGGTCGCGAAGCTCGTCGGCGAGCGCCGACAGCTCGGCCTCGCTGCGCGCCGACGCGACCCGGCGGTACGCGGTCAGGCGCTGGTTGGTCTCGGGGATGTAGTCGGCGTCGATCTTGAGGTCGACGTCGAGGTTGACGGCGGCCCGGACGGGCTCCTCGACCTCCTCGCCCTTGAGCTCGCGGACGGTCTGATCGAGGAGCTTGACGTACATGTCGAACCCCACCGCCTCGATGTGGCCGCTCTGCTCGCCGCCCAGCAGGTTCCCCGCCCCGCGGATCTCGAGGTCGAGGGCGGCGACCCGGAACCCGCTGCCGAGGTCGCTGAACTCGCGGATGGCGGCCAGCCGGCGGCGCGCCACCGGCGACAGCGACCCCTCGGGCGGCACGAGCAGGTAGGCGTAGGCCCGGCGGTCCGAGCGCCCCACCCGGCCCCGGAGCTGGTAGAGCTGGGCGAGGCCTAACCGCTCGGCGTGGTTCACGATGATGGTGTTCGCGTTGGGGATGTCGAGGCCGTTCTCGATGATGGTGGTGGCCAGCAGCACGTCGTACTTGTGCTGCACGAAGTCGACCATGCACCGCTCGAGCGCGCCCTCCTCCATCTGCCCGTGGCCGACCGCGATGCGCGCCTCGGGGAGGAGGCGGGTGAGCAGCTCGCCCATGGCGTAGATGGAGGTCACGCGGCTGTGCAGGAAATAGACCTGGCCGCCCCGCTCGAGCTCGGTGCGGATGGCGCGGACTATCACCTGCTGATCGAAGCGGACGACGTTGGTCTGGATGGACTGGCGGTCCTTCGGCGGCGTCTCGATGACCGACATGTCGCGGATGCCCGCCAGCGACATGTTCAGGGTGCGGGGTATCGGGGTCGCGGTCATCGTGAGCACGTCGACCCGGCGGCGCATCTGCTTGATGCGCTCCTTGTGGGCCACGCCGAACCGATGCTCCTCGTCGACGATGAGGAGCCCGAGGTCGCTGAACCGCACGTCCTTCGAGAGCAGCCGGTGGGTGCCGACGATGATGTCCACCCGGCCCGCCTCGAGGTCGGTCAGGGTCTGCTTCTGCTCGGCCCGGGTCCGGAACCGGCTGACGAGGTCGATGCGGACGGGGAACGCCGCGAAGCGGTCGCTCAGGGTCTTGTGGTGCTGGAACGCGAGGACCGTGGTGGGGGCGAGGAAGCCCACCTGCTTGCCGTCCATCACCGCCTTGAACGCGGCCCGCATCGCCACCTCGGTCTTGCCGTACCCGACGTCGCCGCAGAGCAGCCGGTCCATCGACACCGGCGACTCCATGTCCCGCCGAATGTCCTCGATGGCGACCTGCTGGTCCCTGGTGAGCTCGTACTCGAAGGCGTCGTCGAACTCGCGGTGCCAGTGGGCGTCCGGGCTGAACGCGTGCCCGGACATCGCCTTGCGCGCGGCGTACAGCTTCAGCAGCTCCTCGGCCATGTCGCGCATGGCGCGGCGGACGCGGGTCTTGGTCTTGGCCCACGACGCGCCGCCGAGGCGGTCGAGGGCCTTCGCGGCCCCCGAGTACTTCTGCAGCATGTCGATCTGCTGCACGGGCACGAACAGCTTGTCCTCGCCCGCGTAGCGCAGCTCCATGAACTCGTGCTGCTCGAGCCCGACGGGAATCTGCTTGAGCCCGACGAACACCCCGACCCCGTGGTCGACGTGGACCACGCGGTCCCCCGCCTTGAGATCGCGGAAATCGGAGAGGAACGATCGGGCGGGGCCGGCGGGGCGCCGCTCCCGGACCCGGCGCTCCTCGTCGAAGACGTCGGGCTCGGCGAAGATCTGCAGGCCGGCGTCGGGCAGGCGGAACCCGCGGGTGAGCTGGCCGGTCGCCACCAGGAGGGCGGCGCCGCGGGTCTCCTCCGCGTGGTCGATGGAGAGGGCGGTGAGGTCGTAGTCGGCGAGCAGCTCGATGACCCGCTCGGCCCGGCCCGGGGTGCCGGCGACGAGGAGCGCGGTGTCGCCCCGCTCGCGCGACCGGGCGATCTCGGCCGCCCAGTCGCCGACCCGCCCGTGCATCTCGACCACCGGCTGGCAGGCGACGTGGCGGGCCTCCGGCGCCGTGTCCTGGTCCTCCCAGAGCTGCTCGAGCCGCGGGAGCGACGCGAGCCACGCATCGAGGACCTGTCGCTCGACCAGCAGCTCCTCCGGCGGCAGCGCCGGGTCGCCCTGGGCCTGGGCGTTCGCGAAGCCGGCGGCGGCCTGCTCGGTGCGCGACTCGACGGCCGCCCGCGAGGCCTCGCTCTCGGACAGGAAGACGCGGACGCCGGGCACGCGCCGCAGGTAGTCGCGGAGCCAGGCCGACCGATCGGGCTCGGCGTCGGGAGGACCCTGCCCCGGCGCCGGCTCGAAGAGCTCGCGCAGCGGAAAGACCTCGGCCTGGTCGAGGGTCTCCGTCGATCGCTGCGTGGCCGGGTCGAAGCGCCGCAGCGACTCCAGGCTGTCGCCGGCGAACTCCGCCCGGATCGGGTGCGCGTCCCCGGCCGGGAAGAAGTCGACGACGCCGCCGCGCACGCAGAACTGGCCGTGCCCGTCAACGGGGTCCTCGGGAACGAACCCGGCGTCGGCGAGCAGATCGCCGAGGTCGGGCGGCTCGAGGAACGCCCCCGCGACGAGCCGGGCGCCGGCCGCGAGAAGGCGGTCGGGCGGGCTCACGCGGGGCAGGAGCGCCGCCGCCGCCGCCACCACCACCCGGGCCGTGCCGGCGGCGAGCCCGTGGAGGGCCCGCCCCCGCGCGGCCGCGACGTCGAAGTGGGGGGCGAGCCCCCGATAGGGATCGACCTCGTGGGACGGGAACGGCAGCACCTGGTGGTGGAGCTCGTGGGCCGAGGCGGCGGTCAGGCTGCCGAAGAAGAAGCTGGTGTCGGCCACCAGTTGCTCGACGTCGGCGGCGCCGGGGACCACGACGACCACCGGCGCCTCGGCCGCGGCCACGGCCGCCGCGAACCCCTTGGCGGACGCCGAGAGCCCGGCGAGGGACCGCGCGGGGCCCCCGAGCCCGGCGCGGACCGCCGCCGACCTCAGCGCCGCTTGTAGCGCGAGCGATGTGCCGGTCACCGGCGGCTGGTCCGTTTCATGGCTGGAGCGGCTCGACGGCCCGAAGTCCCCGCCGCAGGCGAGCGGCGATGCGTTGATCCTCGGTCGAGCATGCCCGACCCTCTCCCTCGTCGCGCCTGGTCAGGCGGGCGCCTCGGCGATCCGCTGGCGCCTGCGGGCGCGGTGCAGACACGGGGCTTTCACCTCGGGCGGTCGAATCGGATGTTCCCGCTGAACCGCCAGGCGTGCCGGGGCCGGTAGATGCCGACGTCCCTGGTCCCCGACTTCACCCGGAAGGTGTAGAGCAGACGATGATAGTCGTACGAGAAGCCGTCGCGCTTGTGCACGGCGACGTCCAGCTTGTAGGTGCCCGCCACCAGATCGAGCCGGTCGACGACGAACGCCACCTCCCCGTCGCCGTCGAGCCGGGTGGGCTCCAGCTCCTCGAGATGGGTGTTCGTGCCGTAGCAGCACACCCCCTCGCTGCTGAAGATGCTGACGCCGAAGGCAAAGTCGGCGACGGGCTGCTCGGCGACGACGTGCATGCGGATGGTCATCGGCTCGCCGCTCTGGAACACGTGCGCGGCGCCCCGACGGCCCTCGAGGGTCACCCGCTCGATCCGCACCGCGCCCGAGCCCCACCGGCCCTCCCTCGCCTTGAACATGTCGGCCGGCGGCTGCTCGCCGGCGGCATCGGGGGCCGTCGCGTCCGGCGAGGCTTCCTCCGCCGCCTCCGCCGCTGCTGAAGCCGACGACGGCGACGCGGGCGTGTCCGAATCCGCTGGCCCTTCCTCGGCAGACGGCGCCGGCACCACCGGCGGCGCTGCTTCCACCGCCTCCGCGCCCCGCGGCCTCTCCTCGGCGTGAGGCGGCCCTGCCGCGTCGGGCGGCCCTGCCGCGTCGGGCGGCGCCGTCGTGTCGGGCGGCGCTGCCGTGTCGGGCGGGGCGGTTGCGGCGGAAGCCGCAGCCGGCGGCGGCGCCGCGCCGGAGACCGCGGGGCTCTGCTGCGCCTTCGCGTCCTCGGCCGCGAGATGCACGTCCTCGGCCTGCTCGACGTCGGCGAGGTACATCTGAACTACTCGTCTCGGGTCACCGGTCAGGCGCTTCCGCCCCCCGTCGAGCCACACCGCCTCGTCGCAGAAGCGCTCCACCATCGGCAGCGCGTGGGTGACGAGGAGGATGGTCTTGCCGCGGCGCTTGAACTCCGCGAACTTGTCGAGGCACTTCAGGCTGAAGCCCTCGTCGCCCACCGCCAGCACCTCGTCCACGAGCAGGACCTCGGGGTCGACGTGCACCGCCACCGCGAACCCGAGCCGCATGTACATGCCCGACGAGTAGGTCTTGACCGGGGCGTCGATGAAGTCCTCGAGCTCGGCGAACTCCACGATCTCGTCGAACCGCCGGTCGATCTCCCGCCGGGACAGGCCCAGCATGACGCCGTTGATGAACACGTTCTCCCGGCCGCTGATCTCGGGGTGGAAGCCCGCCCCGAGCTCGATCAGGGCCGACACCCGCCCCGCCACCCGCACCTGCCCGCGGGTGGGCCGGGTGATGCCCGCGACCAGCTTCAGCAGGGTGCTCTTGCCGGACCCGTTGCGGCCGATGACCCCGCACGTCGCGCCCGCCGCGACCGTCAGCGACACGTCGTCCAGGGCCCGGAACGACTCGTCGGGGCGCAGGTGCCGGACCAGGCTGCCGGTCAGCAGCGCGCTCTTCAGGGTCGCGAACCGCCGCTGGTAGCCGTACCGCCGGTAGACCTTCGAGACGCCGTCGAGGGCGATCGCGGACAAGCCCCTACACCTCCTCGGCGAACGAGTCGCGCAGACGATCGAAGAACCAGTAGCCGAGGAGAAAGAGCCCCCCGCCGGCCGCGGCCAGCGCGCCCAGCCACGGCCCGTGCCCGAACGGTTCCCCGTGGAAGAGGATCTGCTGGTAAGAGACGGCGAGGTGCGCGAACGGGTTCAGGTTCATCAACGCCCTGCCGCCCTCCGTCAGCGACGACATCTCGTAGAGGATCGGGGTGGCGAAGAACCAGAGGACCAGGGCGTTCGCCAGCAGGTCCTTGACGTCGCGGAAGTGCACCGTCAACGCGGCCAGGAACATCGCCAGCCCCAGGGTCAGGCAGAGCTGCACCGCCACCACCGCGGGGAACCAGATCAGCTCGGCCGGCCGCAACGGGAGGCCGTACCACACGAGGAAGCCGAAGAGGATCGGCAACCCGAGCACGAAGTGGCACAGGTTGGAGGCCACCGCCACCACCGGGAGGATCTCCACCGGGAACACGACCTTCTTGATCAGGTTGCCGTTGACGATGAGGATGTTGGCGCTCTCGTTGAGCGACGAGGAGAACCAGGTCCAGGGCAGGAGGCCGCAGAACAGGAAGACGGCGTAGGGCTCGAGGCCGGCGAGATCGCCGCGGGGGATGATGCTGGTGAAGACGAAGGAGTAGACGAGCAGGAGCAGGAGGGGGTTGACGAAGGACCAGAAGAACCCGAGCACCGACCCGCGGTAGCGGGCCTTGAGCTCCCGGGCCACCAGGATCCGGACGAGACCTCGATAGCGGAACAGCCGGATGAGGTTAGCCAGCATCGAACTCGATCACGACGGCGGTCGCGTTGTCGGGCCCTCCTCCCTCGTTGGTCTCCTCGATGAAGACGTTGCACACCTCGTCGAGGCCGGCGCCGCCCCCCAGGATCTCGCCGATGCGGTCGTCGCCGAGCACCGAGAAGACGCCGTCCGTGCACAGCAGGATGCGGTCGCCCGGCTCCAGGCGAAGCTCCCGGATCTCGACGTCGAGATCGGCCGCGCCGGACAACGCCCGCGTCACCACGTTCCGCCAGGGGTGGCGGCGCGCCGCCGCCTCGCTCAACGTGCCCGCCTGAATCTGCTCCTCGACCCAGGAATGGTCCCGGGTGAGGCGGGAGATTGCCCCCTGCCGCAGCCGGTAGGCGCGGCTGTCGCCGACGTGGGCCAGGGTGACCGCGGCTTCGTCGAGGAGCACCGCGACCGCCGTGGTCGCCATGCCGCGGAGCTCGCGCGACGAGGCTATCCGCGCCGCGAGGCGGCCGTTCGCCATGCAGAACCCGCCTCGCAGCCGGTTCGCGTTGACGCTCTCCCGCGCGTCGAAGGGAACCGGCCAGGTCTGGTCCGGCGATACGGTGACGGTGGCCTCGACGAACGCCGCGATGCCCTCGACCGCCACCTGCGAGGCGACCTCGCCGGCGGCGTGACCCCCCATGCCGTCGGCGACGACGAACAACCCGAGGTCGTCCCTCACCAGCAGATTGTCCTCGTTCGTCGACCGGCGAAGGCCCTTGTCCGTGGCGGAACCAGAGAAGACGGGCATGGGGTCCTGTCCATTCTCACGGCGCATCGCCCGTACCGCCGCCGCGAACCGACCGCGG
>JAJEEA010000166.1 GCA_022821235.1 Vicinamibacteria bacterium | reverse complement strand
GATGACGCGGTTGTTACAATAAGCCGGGTCGCCGGGTCGCCGGGTCGCCGGGTCGCCGGGTCGCCGGGTCGCCGGGTCGCCGGGTCGCCGGGTCGCCCCACCTGCGCGCCTGCCGGCCATGACCGGCTCCGCATGGCGGCGGCTTCTCCGGTCTTCATCCCCGCCTGACACCTCCGCTCCCGCCGGCCGCGGCCTGCTGCCCGCCCTGCTGTGCCTGCCGTTGCTGGCGGGCTTCGCCGCCCCGGCCGCCGCGCAGGGCACGGTGACGTTCACCGGCGTCGCCACATCGGCGTCCGGGCCGCTTGACTCCACCTCGCGTTTCGGGACCTTCGAGGTGAGCGAGAGCGCCGGCGCCTTATGGGTGGAGGTCGAGTTGAGCCACGCCCCGGACGGGGGCTATCCTCTCAGCGTCCTTGTCCGGGTGAAGAAATCCGGCACGACGGCCGCATCCGGGCAGGACTACATTGGCAGCAATGGATCGCTCGGCTGGACTGTGGGTTTCAGCGGCACCAGGCGCAAGGCGCGGTTCCGGGTCCCGATCGTCGACGACGGGATCGCCGACGACAATGAGACGCTGACGCTCGAGATCTACAATGTCAGCGCCTGCTGCGACAGCAGGTTCAGCCCGGTTGTCGGCACGAACTCCAAGGGCGAGCCCACGCACGGCTTCGGCGCCAATACCGGTATGTACGGGACCTACGAGATCACCATCCGGGACTACACGGCGACCAATGCCAGCGACCATGTCGGAGTGTGGCTGTCGCAGGCCACCTACGAAGTGGACGAGGGCGAGGCGCTCGAGGCGACCGTCCACCTGGAGTTCCCGCGGGATGCGGACACCGTGATCAGCCTGACCGAGACGCGCGGCACGGCCACGGACGGCACCGACTATACGGCCGGTCCGTACTCCGTCACGGTCCCGGCGGGCAGCACGAGCGGGACCTTCACGATCCAGACCGCGCAGGACGAGGAACTGGAGATGAACGAGGCGTTCCGGGTGCGGATCGACGATTCCAGCCTGCCGGCGGGGTTCGTGACGCCGGACGGGACCGGCACGCCGGAAGAGGCCAGGGTCACGGTCAACGACGACGAGTACACCTTCTGTTTCGACAGCGGAAGCTATTCGGTTGGCGAGGGCGAGGAAATTGTTGCGAGGCTCGAGTTCTCGCGGCCGTTGCCGCAGGGCGGCTGGTTCCGGTTCCGCTACTCGAATCTGAGCGCCAGCGACAGCGACTACACGCGAGTGTTCGACTTCCCGAACTTCTTCTGGCTCCGCGCGGGGACGGAGGAGTACACGCTCAGGCTCCCGCTCGCCGCGGACCTCCTGTACGAGGACAACGAGCTTTTCGCGATCACGTCCCTTACGCCGGCCGTTCCGCTCGGATACACCCAATGCGGAGCCGATGTCATCATCAGGGACAAGGGCCACGAGGTGGATTTCCAGGCTGCGGCCTACACGGCCCATGAGGGCCGGGAGGCGGAGGTGGGGATCCGCGTGGTCGAACGGGGAACCGACGACCTCGCGAGCCTCCTCAAGCCGGTCACGCTGCACATCGCCGCAAAGGGCACGGGCACGGCCACGGCGGGCACGGACTACGCGGCGGGCCCGTGGACGCTCACCATCCCGGCGGGGGCCTCCAGGGGCGTCCTGCGGATTCCGGTCCATGCAGACGGGGCCAACGACGACGGGGAGACCATCGATCTGGAGATCAAGCGGGCGACAGGGGGCTCCGGCGTGGCTCCCGAGCGACAGCTTGGCGACCAGGCCGGCAACGTGCTGTCCGGGAGCCTCCACGTCCGGGTAAGGGATGTTACTGATATGCCCAATGGCGCCGCGACGGTGACGATCCAGGGTGCGTCGGGAGCGCCGTCGGGCACGCCGGTGGTGTGGATCGAGGCCGGCCCGCAGGTGTCCGAGGGCAATCCCGCCACCTTCACGCTGAAGGCCAGCCCGGCGCCGCTTGCGCCTCTGGATGTCAGTCTCTATGTCGGGGAAGTCGATGTGTCGCACGACCTGACCGATCCGCACAGCGGGATCGGGCGGCACCTGGACGAGGGGGACCGGGGCCTGCGGACGGCGACCGTCGACACCACCGGGACCACCGTCTTCACCGTGCCGACGCAGACGAACGGACCGCAGCACACCAGCACGATCCTGGTGGCGCTGATGGACCCGTGGCTGGTGTTCGGCGACCCGGAGGCCGACTACACGCCGGGCCGGCCGAGCGTGGCGTATGCCGGGGTGGACGCGGCCGTGACCCCGCGCGGGCAGCGGTCGGAGGCGCAGCAGGTGGCGGTGGTGCAGGCGCCGAGCGCGCCGGTCTCGAACCTCCGGGCGACGGCCGTCGACGCCACGAGCGCCAGCGCGTCCTGGGATGCGGTTCCCCATGCCACGGCCTACGGGCTGGAGTGGGAAGGGGGCAGCGGGGGCGACTACATCGGCGGGGGCTCGAACGGCATCACCGGCACCTCGGCGACGATCCGCCACAATGCCCCGGCGGCGATGACGCTGACGATCCGGGTGGTCCCGTGGCATGTGGACGACCATGGCCAGATGCAGGTCCATGACGCGCTCGCGGCTACGGTGACGCTCGACGTGGGGCCGGCCGATCCGCTGGCTGCCGCGCGGGACGCCTGCGTGCCGGCGGATGTCCGCTCGGACGTGGAGCGCTATGCGGGGGAGACGCATTACGGCGCGGCGCATGTGAAACGCTGGAACCGGGTGCTTGCGGCCTTCGGCGTCGACACCGGCGAGACGGCAATGACCGGGGACGAGGCGCGGGACATGATGGACAAATACACGGCGAAGCGCTGGCGGCCG
>JAJEEA010000263.1 GCA_022821235.1 Vicinamibacteria bacterium | reverse complement strand
TCCAGCGCCTGCACGACCGTCGCGGCGGTAGGCGGAGATGAAGATGCCGGGCAGGTCGGACAGCTCCCGAACCTGCCGCATCAGCTAGATGCCGCGACATCAGGCAGCCACCAAGTCGAGCAGGACCAGTTGCGGCTTCTCGGTCCGCGGATGATGCTGCATCAGGTCCTCCGGCGCGCCCGTCACGAGCGGGGCGTAGCCTGCCGCCGAGAGCGCGCCGCGGACGAATCGCGGCGTCTTCGGGTCGTCGTCCCCGACGAGGATGCGCAGCGGCCCGTCCCGGTCCGCGGCCGGCGGCGGCCCGTCGGCGTGGCCCGTCGGCGCGGCGACGGGCTCGCCAGCCACGGGCACCGTGAACTTGAACGTCGTGCCGCGGGTTGGGCTGGCGATCTCCGCCCGGATGCGCCCGCCGTGCGCCTCGACGACCCTCTTGCAATCGCGAGTCCGTTGCGACCGAGAGCGTGCGCGACTCGATGCGCTCCGTGTCCAGCAGGTCGCCGATCAGGCCCCGCATGGAGCTGCGCGCCGAGGTGGTCGCGCTCGCGGTGAGGCTGTGTCCGCCTCCGCACCACCCGGTAGCCGCACCCGGACCTTCTTCGGCGCAGCATCATGATCCATGATGGACTTGAGAGGAGAGCCGACCATGCAACCCCTCCAGCGATCCGCCCCCACCTGGACCGTCGCCGCGGTCGCGATTCTAGCGGCGCGACAGGACGTGGCCGCGAAGCAGCCCGGCGCCGTCTCCGTGACGGCCGGGTACGGCACCCCCCATCGATGCGCTCAGGCAGTGGGACGCGGCCGTGGACCCCATGAACCGGAACCGCGAGCTCGTCGGCAGGCCACGCCTTGAGGACCGCACGCTGCCGGGGCGCGGCCACGAGTACCTCGCCCAGGTCGTCGACGGCGTGCCCGTGCTCGGCGGCGGCGTGGCCCGCCAGCTCGACGCGGCCGGCGTCACGATTTCACTGCTCGGCACCCTGCACCTAGTGCTTCGCCACAGCCAAATGTTCGGGCATGGGTGCTCTGATTCGCCAAACGACTGCGGGCCGCAAACCCATGTCCGTATCCGAGAATTATGGCGTGACAGACCACTAGGCATCGACGTTGACACCACGCCGGGGCTGTCGGCGGCCGAGATGGCTGACCGCGTCGAACAGGCGCAGGGCGGGCGGCTGGTTGCGAGCCGGCGACCCGCCCTGCTCGTCCTGCCGCTTCCCGACGGCACCCATACGCTGGCGTACCGCGTCGCCATGAGCGACGGGCGCTACTACTTCGTCGATGCCGACGACGGCCGGCTGGTGCACATCGCCGATGCGTTCCGCAGGCAATCGGCGGTCGGCGGCGGCAGCGACTCTCGGGGCCGCCAGCGGAAGGTCAGCTCAGGATCGGTGGCCGCCTCCCGGACACAACCATGATCCTTCAGGCCGAACTCGACGGACGGATGTCCAACACCGCCACGGTCGCCGTCGACCCCGGAATGATGCGGACCGGAGTTGTTCTCCGGATTCCATAGTAGGGCCTACCCATGATGAGATTCCTTCGCAAGCTCGCCCCAGCCGTCGCAGTCCTGACAGCGGCCGGTTGCGCGACGATGGCCAACGGAACCACTCAGCGGATCCGCGTGACCTCGGACCCGCTTGGCGCTAGCGTCTTCCTCAACGGTCGACCCGTCGGAACCACCCCGACGCAGATCACCGCGAGCCGACGAAACCGAGAGCCCGTCATCAGAATCGAGAAGCGGGGATTCCAGCCGGCCGCGTACCGGCTCGAGCGCCGCGAGGACTGGTCGACCGTCCTGTGGGATGTCGCCCTCGGTGTGGCGATCATCGCCACCGCCGGGCGCCTCATGCTCGAGCACGACGATGCCAACCCAACCTTCGGCCAGATCATCGTTGCCTTCGGCGTCGGCGCCACGCCCGGGATTGTCGACTACGCCAACGGCGCCGCATTCCGGTTCCCGCCCAGAATCGACGCCATCCTCGAACCCGAGCCGAATCTCCGACGTCCCGAACAGTTCCTCGAAGACCTCAACCGCGCACTCGGCGACGCTCGATGAGCCTTCAGCCGACGGGGTAGAGAGGCGGTGCGCCCGATGAAGGCGCACCGCCGCGTTCCGCTTCGAGATGTGCAGCCGGTCGGCAACCTCCGCGTTCGGGCGCTCCTCGATATCCCGCAGGATCACTACTTCCCGGAACGTCGCCGGGAGATGGTTGATCGCCGCCAGCAGCACACTGCGAAGCTCGGCCGCGTAGAGTCTTGCGTCCGGTAGCCGGTTGCCGGGCCGTTCCGTAGACTTGAGCGGAACGTCCCGCCACCGTTTCGCTGAGCCGTGAATCGTCTCGTGGCGCACGATCGCCTGGACCCACGAACAGGCGGGCGGGCCACCCCGGTACTGGTAGAGCTTCTGCAGCACGATGATCCACGATTCCTGGAGCGGGTCTCGGGCGACATCGTCGTCGCCGGCGATTCGTCGCGCGACCGGTACGAAGCGCGCCGTGCAGCAGCGGATCCACTGCTCGACCTCACCCTCCAACAACGAGCACTGGATCGCCTGCTTTCAGCTTGGGGTCCGAGAAGCCGCCGTCATCAGTCATGTCGAATCTCGTTCTGCCCGCACTGCGGCCGCGCGCCCGAACGAGCGGGTCAGCGGCGGTCCGCAGATGTTCCCTGTGCCGCGATCCCGTGCCGTCCGCGGACGGTCCAAAGAAACCACTGGAATCCGATTCGGAAGGGGGGGTGCAACGAGGGGAACAATTGCGACACGAACCGATAAGTGACTCTCAGTCAGCATTTTAAACCACATTCACATCGGAAGCCCCATCCGTCGAGGGTTCCGCCGCCACAGGAGCCAGTCGGCCGGATCGGGATCCTGCAGCACCTCGTCCGTCACCGGGACGAAGGGACCGTTCGACTGAGCCGGCGCCTAGCCCGCGGTCATCACGAGGACTACGACTACCAAACGAATCACAGACATACGCCCTCCACGCCCGACTCTACCTGCGTGCTTACGGATGGGTAAAACGGAAACGGGCTTTCTCACTTCTATTGGACGGCCAACCGGGACGAGGTACCAGCAGCGCGGGCGCACGATAGCCTCGACCGTCGACCCGGCTTTCCTCCAACTTGCGCCCTGCGTGCGCGAACAGGCGCCACCGGCCCCGGTTGGGGACGCTGGCGCCTCGTGGCTGTCGCGGCCGCTGCGCTTGCTCGCGGGCCCCTCGGCTCGCGGCTAGTGGGCCAGCGGGTCAGGCCGCACCTGGAACTTGAAGACCGGCGCCACGCGCTCCGTCCCGCCCTCGGCGTGGAACGGGGTGCGGCTGCCCGACGTCGTCCAGATGCCCCGGCCCTTCCAGCCGGCGTCGGGGTCGTCGATGCGTCCGTCCAGCCCCTTGCCGAAGAAGCTCCCCAGCGGGTAGGGCACGCGGAAGTTGTGGAACTCGCCGTCCACCAGGGCGAGCACCCCCTCGGACAGGTTGCCCGTCGCCAGGGGGACGTTCTCGCCGAGCCCCAGCAGGTCGAACCGGTCGGTGAAGTTGTAGTACGCCGACTCGGCGGCCCCGGAATCGACCGCGCCCTTGAAGTTCGGCCCCGGGAACTGGTAGAGCGCCCAGCCCTCCGGGCAGTGCCGGCCGGTGGCGGTCGGTCCGTTCAGCGGGCCCGTGCACTTCGTCCGGTCGAAGCTCGCGAAGTGACCGCTCGCCAGCACCGTCCACACCACGCCGTCGCTGTCGACGTCCATGCCGCGCGGCGAGAACCCCTGCACTTCTGCGTCCGACTCGTTCCACGGCACCTCGTAGAACTCGGCCAGCGCGGTGTTGACCGGATCGTCGCCCGGCACGAGCCTCACGAGGCCGCCCGGGAACCCGAGGGTCGAGCCCCAGATGGACCCGTCGAGGGGGCTGGGGGCGACGCCGTAGAAGCCGCGCTCGATGCGCGCGTCCTTCGCGGGGTCGATGGGCTCGCCCGGCTCGACGTACTCGTCCCGCCGGCCGTTGCCGTTGGTGTCGAGCACCTGCACCGTCCACCCCTGGGCCAGCTCCTCGTCGCCGGTCTCGTCGAACACTTTGGTGTCGAACCACGCGACGACCGGCCCGCTGCCGCAGAACCACAGCTTGTCGTCGTAGGCGAAGTTCAGGTGGTGGGTGCCGAAGCAGGTGTTGACGGTGGTGACCTCGCCCGTCTCGGGGTCGTACATCTGGACCTGCCGGTTGCTCCGCTCGATGGGGAACGCCTGCGCGGAGGGATGGTCGGACCCCGGCTGGCAGAAGGCGGGGGTCTCGGCCGCGCGCACCCGCGCCGCGATCCACACCCGCGCCCGGCTGTCCATGGCGAAGCTGTGGGCGACGCTGCGGCTGTGCCAGATGACCTCGTCGCCCCAGTACGGCGACGGCATCTTCGGCGGGGTGTCGGCCGAGTTCGGCGTGTCGGCGTCGCGCACCTGGAGCGGCACCACGCTGGCGACGTGCGTGTTGGGGTCGACGAGAGGCATGTCGTCGGTGCTGTTCTCGGGGGCGCCGTATACTGGGCCGTTGGCGTTGACGTTGGGGTCGCGCTTGTCGGCCGAGATCAGGTCGTGCATGTACGCCTCGGGGTCCGACCAGTCCCACATGGTCACGACGGCGTTCCGCTCCACGCCCCGGGGGCGGGCCGGCGGGTCGGTGGGGTACTCGCCGGCCTGGATGCGGTCGGTCCAGTCGGCGTACATGGCCAGCGCCCGGTCGCGGCCGACCACGGCCAGCCGCGCGTCCATGGTGGCGCCGGCCTGCCCGGACTGCACCCGGCGGTCCCACGCCGCGAAGTGCGAGTCGAAGTCGCCGAGGGCCTCGGGAATCTCCCGCGTGGCCTTGTTCCCCAGGGCGTGGCAGCCGGTGCAGCCGTCGGTGTTGACCACCGAGCGGATCCACTCGCCCTGGCTCTCGATCTCCGGCGAGATGCCGTTGCCGTCGGCCCCGGTGCCGGGGAACTCGTCCGGCGCCGGGACCTCGAGCAGGGCGAACCAGTTCTGGGCCGGGTAGTACTCGGCCGCCGCCATCGCGTCGGGGGCGGCGACCGCGGCGAGATCGAGCGCGTCGCCCGGCTCCGCCCGCACCTTCTCGGAGTCGACCAGCCCGTAGCCGCGCACCCAGACGTCGTAGGCGGCCTCGGGCAGGTCCGGGAGGAGGTAGCGCCCCGCGTCGTCGGTCACCACGATCCTGACGAAGCGAGTGGGCAGGTCGCGCGTCTCGGCGATCACCCACACCCCGGTCTCGGGGCCGTCGGGGCCGGTGACCACCCCGGCGATGTCGTCGGGGTCCATCGCGATCGCCCCGCCGGGCGCCTGGGCCGCGAGGACCGCGGCAAGCGACAGGGCGACGGCGACGGCACCCGCGGCCAGCGTTCGGCTCGAAGACAGCACACAGCACGTCATGTTCAACCTCCTCGATGCCCGAGGATCCGCATCCGCCGGCCCTGACGGCCCAAGGCGGGTCGGTCAACCTCGATCGTGCCCGCCATCATGTCACCCGCCCCGCGGTCGATGCAACGGAGCGGGCCGGGTTCCGGCCAGTGGTCCGCGGCGCCGGCCCCGCTCTCCGGGGCGGGAGCCTGGGCCGTGGAACGGTGGCGACTCCCGGACGGTCGGTGGCGGCGAGGGGAGCCACCGGCGACGCTTCCGGGGATGGAGTCGGGGCCGTGGAACGGCCCGCATCCTGCCGAGTTGGTTGGCCGGCGGGTGGAGCCGCAGGCGGTGCTGTCCAGGGGTAGGAGTATGGGCCGTGGAACGGCGCCCGTTCCCGGCGGGTCGGCTGGGCGGCGAGCGTGGCCGCGTCGCCGTTCGCCGGGCTAAGACATGCCGGTGATGCCCCCCGGGGCGGCGCGCGGGTCGCGGAGGCCCCACGCCCCGGCCGCGACCCGGCCCAGGAAGTCGGCGATGAACGCGTTCACGAGGTCGGGCTCTTCGAGGTTCAGGGTGTGGCCGGACTTCGGCAGGACGGCGAGGCCGCTGCGGGGAATGACGCGCTTCAGCCACAGGCTGGTCTCGAGGCAGCCGTCGTCCTCGTCCCCCACGAGGAGCAGCACCGGCGCCCCGATCTCGCGCAGCTTCGCCTCCAGCGCGTACAGCGACGGCCGCCGCCGTTGCACACCGAGCATCGTGCGCACCGCGCCGTCCGCGTCGTGCTCGCCGAGCTCGCCCACGAGCTGCTCCCAACCCCGCGGGTCCTTCTGCTGGAACTGCACCCGCGCCGGCCCCGACAGGTACCGGCGGGCGAAGGACGCCATCCCCGACTCCCGAATCACGCGCGCGATGGCCTCGCATTCGCCGCGGAAGCGCGGCGCTTCCTCGGGGCGGGCCCCGTAGCCGGTGCCGGCGACGACGAGCGAGCGGACGCGCGCGGGGTGCCGCATCGCCAGGTGCAGCCCGGCGAAGCCGCCCATGGAGATGCCGACGACGTCCGCCGCCTCGACGCCGAGCCCGTCCAGCACCGCGACGGCGTCTTCGACGGCGTGCTGCTGCGAGTAGGCGCCGGCGTCGGCGGGCGCCTGCGACGGCGGATAGCCCCGCGCCGCGTAGGTGATGCACCGATGGCTCCGCGAGAAACGCCGGACCTGGGGCTCCCAGCTCCGGTGATCGCCGGCGTACTCGTGAACGAAGAGGATGGCGCCGCCGCGGCCCACGGACTCGGTGTGGAGCTTGACGCCGTCCGACGTGACGACTGTCTGCGCCGGCATGGTTCCCGCGCTCATCTCCGGGCCGCGATCCCGGCCGCGCGCAGCATCTCCGCCGCGGTGAGGCCGTCGAGCGGGTGGCCGAGCGCGGGCGTGAGCGTGAGCGCGAAGGCGGCGGCGAGCCGGTTCATGGTCATGGAAGCCTCCATCGAGCCTCGGTCCGCAGGGTCGGCATCCGATCATAGCGGCTCGCCGCGTCCGCTCCGGCGGCATTCTCGCTCGACCCGGGCGGTCCGGGTTGCGCCGGGCCGCGAGGGGTCGGGCGTCGGCGCCGGCTCGACGGGCGGTGTTTCTCGATCGGGCGTCCGGGTTGCGCCGGACCGCGAGGGGTCGGGCGTCAGCGCCGGCTCGACGGGCGGTGTTTTCTCGACCGGGCGGTCCGGATTCCGCTGCCAGCCTTCGGGGGGCCGTTGACGCCGGCTCTCCGCCGCCGGGTCCTGACGAGGGATCTCCCGCTCGTACGCGTTGGTGGTATAAGGGCGGCACGGGCGGCCACGCGGTCTGCCGGCGCCCCCGGACGGCGCCAGGGAGTTGCGATCATGTCGAAGGGAGCTCGTCTCGACGTCTCGGCGTCGGCGGTCAGGGCGGCGGCGGCCGGACTGATCGTCGCCGGCGGCCTCGCCGGCGGACCGGATGTCGCGCCGGGCGTCGCCGAGGCGGCGCAGCCCCGGGCGGCGGACGGGGCGTTCACGGCCGAGCAGGCCGCGGCCGGGTGGACGGTGTACGCGCGGCAGTGCGGCGAGTGCCACGGGGAGGACCTGGACGGGGCGGAGGCGCCGGCCCTGCGCGGGGTCGACTTCCTGAACGCGTGGGTGGGGCAGACGACGGACGAGCTGTTCGCGTACGTGCGCGACGAGATGCCCCCCGGCCTCGGGGGATCGCTCGGCGACGGGGTCTACCTGGACCTGGTCGCGTACATCCTCGACGCGAACGGCGCCCGGCCCGGCGACGCGCCGCTGACGGCCGACGCGGCGGTC
>JAJEEA010000036.1 GCA_022821235.1 Vicinamibacteria bacterium | reverse complement strand
CGCGAAGCCGACGGCCAGGAGCGCCGCCACGCGGCGACCCGCCACGCGGCGCGCGAACGCCGCGAGGGCCAACACCCAGACGGCGACCAGGGCCACCCGCAGGCCAACCGCCGGCAGCGGAATCCAGGCGCCCACCGCCGCCCCGACCAGCAACGGCACCGCCGCCACGGACGCAGGAACCGACACGGCCCCTGCCCATGCAAGAACCGTGGCGGGCAGCACCACGCCGGGCCACCGGCAACGCACCGGCCCGGCGTCGCAGAACCTGCACAGCCTGCGCCCACCCGATGTCGCAACGGTTGCGCCCGTCCGAGAACGACCACGACAGGGGATCCGGCAGAAGGCCCCGGATCCTTCCAGACCTGGTCTCGCGGTGACCCGCGACGAGCTGAGCGATACTCCGGGCGCTGCAACACGCCATGTGTCGTGTTGCAGCGCCCTATCGACATCGCACACAAGGGGCCGTCGGCGTTCTTCGAGCGCGGCGACGCCCGCCGAATCCCGGCGGCCTTGGCGCCACGGATTCGACGTATCCTGTCGGACCTCGACTCGGCAATCCAGCCCGGAGACATGGACCTTCCGGGCTACCGGCTGCATCCCCTGACGGGTGACCGCCGCGGGCAATGGAGCGTGCGGGTCTCCGGCAACTGGCGCATCGTCTTCCGGTTCAGGGACGGCGAGGCGGCTGACGTGACGTTGATCGATTACCACTGAAGGGAGGCATGATCATGCCGACGATGCACGACCCGGCACACCCGGGTGAGAGCCTCCGGGACGCGATGGCGGCAGAGGGCTGGACCGTGACCGAGGCCGCGGCAAAGCTCGGCTGCACGCGCCAGACCTTTTCGCGGGTGCTGAACGGGAAAACGGGCATCTCGCCCGCGATGGCGCTGGCGCTGGAACGAATCGGGTGGAGCAACGCCGCGCTCTGGGTGCGCCGCCAGGCGCAGTACGACTTGGCGCGGGAACGTCTCCGACAGGAACGTGCAGTCGCTTGACCCGCGAGCCGCGCCCGTCGGCAGCCGTCCCGTTGCGGGCGGCACCGAGTGCCGCGCGCTCGCGAGGTGCTATGGGTGGGGCAGAGCAGGCGCATGACGTGTTGCGAGCGGCGCCGGCTGCTGCGCGCCTCGCGAGTGCCCGTCGGTTGGCCGAGATCGTCTGTTGGGGTTCGCGGTCTCCCGTAGACCCCGCGGCTGAGAAGCAACGCCTGTGACCGAGCGTGACCGTGCCATCGCGCTGTACACCTTCCTCAAGGAATTCGTACAGCTGCGCACCAAGACGATCCGCGATATCGCCCGCTACGAACAGGACGGGGAGGTCATCTGGGCCGCCGACATTCCGCGAGAACACGGCTGCCACTGCATCGCCTGGCACCGCAGCACTCCTGACGCATCCGGCGGCGATGCGCCCGACGCGCCCGACGAGGTCTGGGTCGAGCTTCGCAAGCCGCGCTTGACGCGACCACCCGAGCCCCCGGAATCAGTCCATCCCTGGGTGCGGCGCGAGCAGCTCGACGACTCGTCGCTCGAACGCCCCGAGCTGTTCCCGGACCTTCCAGGAGAGTCCGACGAGGACCCCGCGATCGAACTGGACGAGCACCCGGAGGTGCAGGATGCATGGGATGCCTACATCGAGGGACGTTGGCGGTTGTGGGCTGAGCAGGATCGTCGCGAGCGGGCCGTCCAGAGCGCCTATACGGATCTCTTCTCCGTGTTCCAGCGTCAGCAGCGCCTGGGTGAGAGTTTCGAGGTCGTCTTCGGACTTGGCTTCCTGACCTGGAGCGCGCCCGACGGCCACATGGTGCGGCGGCACTTGGTAACCGCCCACGTCACGGTCAGCTTCGACACGGAACGCGGAACTCTCACCGTAACGCCCGCGGGAGAAGGTGCCCGCCCCTCTCTCGAACAGGACATGCTGGATCCGCAGCACCGGCCCGATCCACATGAACTGGGCGCGATCGAGGAGACGTTGGAGCAGCTGGGCGAGTCACTGTGGGCGGCTGGACCGCTCGACGGCGTGCTCAAGAGTTGGGTGCACTCCGCGTCCGCCGAGGGGGAGTACACCGACGCTCTCGAACGTCCCGAGCGTGCCGGCTCCGCACCGATAGTACATCTCGCGCCCGCCCTGATCTTGCGGCGCAGGACGGAGCGCTCCTTCATCCGCGCATTCCAAGAGATCATCGATCAACTCAACTCGGACCACCCGGTTCCGGAAGGGTGCCGCACATTTGTCAGCGTCTCCGAGGATTCGGGGCGCGGCAACGCGTCGGGGGAGAGCGGCCACGCGGCAGGTCCGGGCGAGATCTACTTCCCGCTGCCGGCCAACGAGGCCCAGCGGGAAATCGTGCGGCGACTGACCGCCAACCAAGGTGTCTTGGTGCAGGGTCCGCCGGGCACCGGCAAGTCGCACACCATCGTGAACCTGATATGCCATGCGCTCGCCACCGGTCAGCGCGTTCTCGTGACCAGCCATGCGGTGCGGGCGCTCAAGGTGCTTCAGCGCATGATCCGCGCCAGCGCGCCGGATCTCGCCCCGCTTTCGGTCGTGCTGCTCGGCGACGACCGAAATGCTCTGCTCGCGATGGAGGAGTCCGTTCAAGGGATCTCTGGGAGACGCTCAAGGCACACGGAATACTCCCGACGGCCACAGGCGAGCCACGAGACGGAGACGCGGAGCAAGTCTCCGAGCGGCCCATGGTGTTGGACGACGTGTCCGACCGCGATGAATGTTCGACGAGTGTCCACGTACAAGGACGTGCTGGTGGCGAGAGTGCTCCCGCGCGACCCACGGACCAACCACTCGGGAAGTCCAATGCTGCTCAGTCAATCGACCCGCTCGCCGGGCCGTTCAAGATCACGACGGCGCCCGGCGCACTCGACCGTCCGCTGCACGGCGAACGCATGGCGGCCGAGCAGCCTACGTTGCGGCTGTCGCACCGCAGCTCAACACGGGCCGGTGTCGGCGAAGTCGACGGGCTGAAGCCGTACGTGGAATGGACATCCTCGGATGCCGTTCCCGACCCGCGAATTGCGAGCCAGACTCAACTCGCCAGCCTGCTGGAGGGAATCGTCCGGCATGAAGGGCCGGTCGTGGCGATTCGCGCGTACCGCTTGATCAATCGCGCGTCCGGGCGCCAACGATTGACCGCGCCCGCGCGGCGAGCGCTGAACCGAGCCTGTGCCGCTGCTGTACGAATCGGCAATTTGGTCGCGACGAACCCACTTGATCTTGAGGGTCAAGCTCAACTCGTCCTGCGGAGTCCGGACTGCCCCGACGTCATTCTCCGGGAGCGTGGTCCTCGAGAACTCGATGAACTCCCCCCTGATGAGGTCGCAACGATGCTGCGGATCCTCCGTGAAGCCAATGGCACGGGGGAATCCGAGGCGCTCAAGAGACAGGCGCTTGACCGGCTCGGATGGATGCGCCTCACGCGGAACGTCAACGAGTTTCTGGACCAGTGTATCGCGTTGATGTAGCGGCCGTACGAATCCGCGATGCGTCGAGAGTACCTCCCTTGACTGCTACCCGACCCGGATGCTTCGTTGGACCCACGGCGGAAGTACATTGTGACGGTCGGTGCCCAGTCTCCCGCGGACGCTGTCGGCTTTCTGTCGGAGGCCAATCAGAACTCCGGATCGCGTCCTCACCGCGCGAGGCCCGCGTCGCTCGGGACCACCATATGCGCGGGCTCGGTGGCTGGCTACGACCGGGCGACCGCGGCGTGGTACTCCTGCAGCGGCTGCACGTCGACCGCCTCGTCCTTCAGGGCCCGGATGGCGTCGACCGCGGCCGAGGCGCCGGTGAGGGTGGTGACGCAGGGGACCCCCAGCACCGTGGCGATGCGGCGGAGGGTGCGGTCGTCGAAGAAGGACTCGCGGCCGAGCGGGGTGTTGACGACGAGGTCGATCTCCCGGTTGAGCAGCCGGTCGCCGATGTGGGGGCGGCCCTCGTTGACCTTGTAGACGAGCTCGGGCTCGAGCCCGTGGGCCCGCAGGTAGGCGGCGGTGCCCCGGGTCGCGAGCAGCGAGAACCCGAGCCCTGCGAGGTCGCGGGCGATGGGGAGGACGTTGGCCTTGTCCTCGTTGTTGACGCTGATGAACGCGGTGCCGCGGTCGGGCAGCTTCTGGCCCGCCGCGAGCTGGGCCTTGGCGTAGGCGGAGCCGAAGGTGGCGGCCGCCCCCATCACCTCGCCCGTCGACTTCATCTCGGGCCCGAGGATGGTGTCGACGCCGGGGAACCGGACGAACGGGAAAACCGGGGCCTTCACGAACACGCCGGCCACGTCGAGGTCGTCGACCAGTCCCAGCTCGCCCAGGGTCCGCCCCGCCATGACCCGCGCGGCGACCTTGGCGAGTGGCACGCCGGTCGCCTTCGACAGGTACGGCACGGTGCGCGACGCCCGGGGGTTGACCTCGAGCACGTAGACCGTGTCGTCCTTGATGGCGAACTGGGCGTTGAGGAGGCCGATGACGTTGAGGGCCCGCGCCACCCGGCGCGTGTAGTCGCGGATGGTGACGAGGTGCCGCTCGGCCACGAGGTACGGCGGCAGCACGCACGAGCTGTCGCCGGAGTGGATGCCGGCCTGCTCGATGTGTTCCATCACGCCGCCGATGACCACGGCGCCGGCGGAGTCGGCCACCGCGTCGACGTCGAGCTCGAAGGCGTCCTCGAGGAACTTGTCGATCAGCACGGGATGCTCGGGCGAGGCGTCGACCGCCTCGGTCATGTAGCGGTCGAGGGCCCCGGCGTCGTAGACGATGGCCATCGCGCGGCCCCCGAGCACGTAGGACGGCCGCACCACGAGGGGGTAGCCGATCTTGGCCGCCACGTCCCGCGCCTCTTCCCTCGAGGTGGCGATGCCGCTGGGGGCCTGCGGAATGCCGAGCTCCCACAGCAGCGCAGCGAAGCGCTTGCGGTCCTCGGCGAGGTCGATCGAGTCGGGCGACGTGCCGAGAATCTCGACCCCCGCCCGCTGCAGCCCCAAGGCCAGCTTCAGGGGCGTCTGCCCGCCTAACTGCACGATGCAGGCGACCTCGCCGCCCGCCGTCCGCTCCTTCTCGATGACCGCGAACACGTCCTCGAGGGTGAGGGGCTCGAAGTAGAGGCGGTCGACGGAGTCGTAGTCGGTCGACACCGTCTCGGGGTTGCAGTTGACCATCACCGTCTCGAGCCCCTCTTCCTTGAGGGCGAACGCGGCGTGGCAGCAGCAGTAGTCGAACTCGATGCCCTGTCCGATGCGGTTGGGCCCGGAGCCGAGAATCACGACCTTGCGGCGGTCGGTGGGGGCCGACTCGCACTCCCGCTCCCAGGTGCCGTAGAGGTACGGGGTGAACGACTCGAACTCGGCCGCGCAGGTGTCGATGCGCTTGTAGACCCGGGCGAGGCCCGCGTCGCGGCCGCGGTCGCCGACGGCGCCGGGCGCCGCGTCGAGGGCGCCGCCGAGCTCCTCGTCGCCGAACCCGGCCCGCTTGAGGTCGGTGAGGAGGTCGGCCGAAAGGCCCTGCAGCCCCGCGCGGCCGGCGGCGCGCTTCAGCTCGACGATCTCCGCGAACTGGGTCAGGAACCAGGGATCGATGCGGGTGAACTCGTGCACCTGCTCGACCGTCCACCCCCGGTCGAGGGCCTGGAACACCGCGAACATCCGGCGGTCGGTCGGCACCACGAGCTGGCGCTGCAGGGCGGCGCCGTCGGCGTCGGCGTCGGGGCCGGTGTCGTCCGGCTCGGGCCGGGGCGGGAACAGGCGGCCGCTCTGCCCGATCTCCAGCGAACGGATGCCCTTGAGGAACGCCTCCTTGAACGTGCGCCCGATGGCCATCGCCTCGCCCACCG
The DNA here is from genome assembly GCA_022821235.1 of Vicinamibacteria bacterium. Lineage (GTDB taxonomy): Bacteria > Acidobacteriota > Vicinamibacteria > Vicinamibacterales > UBA8438 > JAJEEA01. Next base: position 2,738 of record JAJEEA010000036.1, on the reverse strand, counting down.
ACTTCATCTGGGTCATCAGGGTGCGGTCGGCCTCGGGGAACTTCTCGAAGGTCCAGCGCGGCACCTTGACCACGATGTAGTCGATGGTGGGCTCGAAGCTGGCCGGGGTCAGGCGGGTGATGTCGTTGGGGATCTCCTCGAGGAGGTAGCCGAGGGCCAGCCTCGCCGCGATCTTGGCGATGGGGAAGCCCGTCGCCTTCGACGCGAGGGCGGACGAGCGCGACACTCGCGGGTTCATCTCGATGGCGACCATCCGCCCGTCGGCGGGGTTCACCGCGAACTGGATGTTCGAGCCGCCGGTCTCGACCCCGACGCGGCGGATGATGCGCCGCGCCGCGTCGCGCATCCGCTGGTACTCCTTGTCGGTGAGGGTCAGGGCCGGCGCCACCGTGATGCTGTCGCCGGTGTGGACGCCCATCGGGTCGATGTTCTCGATGGAGCAGACGACGACGAAGTTGTCGGCGCCGTCGCGCATCACCTCGAGCTCGAACTCCTTCCAGCCGATGACCGACTCCTCGATGAGGATCTCGTGCACCGGGCTCAGCTCGATGCCCCGGGTCACGACGTCGCGGAACTCCTCGATGTTGTAGGCGATGCCGCCGCCGACCCCGCCGAGGGTGAACGACGGCCGCACGATGGCGGGAAAGCCCAGTCGGTCGACCACGCTCAGGGCCTCGTCGAGCGACCTCGCGTAGGCGCTCTCGGGCACGTCGATGCCGATGGACTCCATCGCCTCGCGGAACTTCAGGCGGTCCTCGGCCACCATGATCGCGTCGATCGAGGCCCCGATGAGCGATACCCCGAACTCGTCGAGGACGCCGTTGGCCTGGAGTTCGACGGCCAGGTTCAGGGCGGTCTGGCCCCCGACCGTAGGCAGCAGCGCGTCGGGGCGCTCCTGCGCGATCACCTTGCGGACCACCTCCCACGTCAGGGGCTCGACGTAGGTCCGGTCCGAGACCCCGGGGTCGGTCATGATCGTCGCGGGGTTCGAGTTGACCAGGATCACCTCGATCCCCTCGGCCCGGAGCGCCTTGCACGCCTGGGTGCCGGAGTAGTCGAACTCGCAGGCCTGGCCGATGACGATGGGCCCGGAGCCGACGACGAGGACGCGTTCGATGTCGGTGCGGCGCGGCATGGTCGGCGGGGGATCAGGCGGCGCGGCGCGCCATCTCCTCGAGGAAGCGGGAGAACAGATAGTCGGCGTCGTGCGGCCCCGGCGAGGCCTCGGGATGGTACTGGACGCAGAAGACCGGCCGCCGTCGGTGACGCAGCCCCTCGATGGTGCCGTCGTAGAGGTTGAGGTGGGTCACCTCGACGTCGTCGGGAACCGACTCGGGCTCGACCGCGAACCCGTGGTTCTGGCTGGTGATCTCGACCTGCCCGGTGGACACCTGCTTGACGGGATGGTTCGCCCCCCGGTGCCCGAACTTCAGCTTGTAGGTGGTCGCCCCCATGGCGAGGGCGAGCACCTGGTGCCCGAGGCAGATGCCGAAGACGGGCAGATCGGCCTCGATCACCCGCCGCGCGTTGGCCACCGCGTAGTCGAGGGGGGCGGGGTCGCCGGGGCCGTTGCTGAGGAACACGCCGTCCGGCTCGACGGCCAGCAGCTCGCTCGCCGGCGTGGCGGCGGGGAACACCCGGACGTCGCACCCGTGGGCGGCCAGCCGGCGCAGGATGTTCCGCTTCAGCCCGAAGTCGTAGGCGGCGATGCGGAACCGCCCGTCGCCGGGGCGCGCCGGGGCGAGCCGGAACCCCGCCGGCTCGAGCCCGTCCGCCCCGTCCGCGCCGCCGCCCGAGGGCCAGTCGAACGGCGCCGCGCAGGTCACCGCCTGCACGAGGTCGCTGCCCTCCATCGGCGCCACCTCTTGCGCCCGGTTCACCAGATCGTCGGGATCGACGTCGCCGGTGGCGATGACGCCGCGCATCGCCCCCGCGGTGCGGAGCTCACGGGTCAGCGCCCGCGTGTCGATGCCGGCGATGGCCACGACGCCGTTGTCGGCCAGGTAGTCGCGCAGCGTTCCGGTGGACCGCCAGTTGCTCGCGATCGGCGACGCCTCGCGGACGACGAACCCCGCCACCTGGGGGCCGCGCGACTCGACGTCCTCGCCCGTCACCCCGTAGTTGCCGATCTCGGGGCACGTCATGGTGACGATCTGGCGGGCGTAGGAGGGGTCGGTCAGCACCTCCTGGTAGCCGGTCATGCTCGTGTTGAACACGACCTCGCCCCGCGCGACGCCGCTCGCGCCGGCGGCCGCGCCGCGGTAACAGCTTCCGTTCTCGAGGGCTAGGACGGCGTTCATCGAGCAGCGTCGTCGAGCGATGCGGCCACGCGGGCCTGGGTTGCGGGAGAGACCTCCACGGTGGTGGTCCAGGTCCGGTAGCCGTCGAGCCTGAACTCAATCTGATGGGCGCCCGCGGGCACGTCGGGGATCGACACGGGGGTCTCGCCGACGAACCGCTGATCGAGCCAGACCGCGGCGCCCGGCGGCCGTGTCTCGGCGAGAATGGATCCTATCCCAACTCGCCCCGCGGGAGGCGAACCCGCCGCCCCTCCGCCGGCCGCGGGGGCGCCGGCCGGGGCGGCGGCCAGGTCCGCGTTCAGCGACCCGATGGGATCGACGGCGTCGAGCACGAACTGCTCGCGCCGAGAGGCGTAGCCGGCCAGGATCACCTCGACCTCGTAAGGGCCGTACGGCAGCTCCGCCAACGCGAGGGGGGTGGTGCCTCTGGATTCGCCG
>JAJEEA010000267.1 GCA_022821235.1 Vicinamibacteria bacterium | reverse complement strand
CGGCCGGCGCCGCGAGCGACGCCGGCGCGCAAGGCGGCGTCGCGGGCGACCGGGCCGCGCTGGTGGCGCTCTACGACGCGACGGGCGGGCCGGACTGGGCCGACCGCACGAGCTGGACGACCGACGAGCCGCTAGACGCCTGGCACGGCGTGACGACCGCCGCGGACGGGCGCGTCGCGGGGCTCTCGTTGCCGGAGAACGATCTGGCGGGGACCCTGCCGGAGGCCCTCGCCAACCTGACCCGCCTCCGGCGGCTCGACCTGGGCGGCAACCGGCTCGGCGGGTCGATTCCGGCTGGGCTGGGCAACCTGGTCGAGCTCGAGGAGCTGTCGCTCTGGAACGACGACGACCTCCTGGATCCCGACGACGGCGGCCTGACCGGCCCGATCCCGGCCGCGCTGGGCAACCTCGCCAACCTCACGCGGCTGGATCTCCGCGAGAACGACCTGACCGAAGCGATCCCCGCCGCGCTGGGCAGGCTGACCCGCCTGCGCGAGCTCGACCTCGGGCGAAACGAGCTCACCGGGGCGGTCCCCGCCGACCTGGGAAACCTGATACGCCTCCGCCGGCTGGACCTCGGCCGCAACCGGCTGGCCGGGCCGGTCCCCGCCGCGCTGGGGCGCCTGACCGACCTCGACGAGCTGGTCCTCGGCGGCAACGACCTCGCTCAGGGACCGGTCCCCGCGTGGCTGCGCGGCCTGCGCCGCCTCTCGGCGCTGTCGCTCTCGCGCGCCAACGTGACGGGGCCGGCCCCGCGGTGGCTGGGCGACCTCGCCCACCTGCGGCGGCTGGATCTCTCCTACAACTGGGGCCTGTCGGGACCGCTGCCGACAGACCTGGACCTGTCGCATCTCGAACGGCTCGACGTCTTCGCCACGCGGGCGTGCGCCCCCGCGGCCTGGCTGACATGGCTGGAGACGATCGACTTCGCCGGCGCCGTCTGCGGGGCGCGGGCGGACGTGATCGACGTCGCCGTCTTCCACACCCCCGCCGCCCGTGAAGCGGCGGGAGGCCTGGACGAGATCGAGGCGGAGATCGACCTCTACGTCGCCGAGGCCAACCAGGCCATGGAGGAGAGCGGGGTGCGCGCCCGCTTCGCGCTGGTGGCCAGCGAGGCGGTGGACTACACCGAGACCGGCGAGTACGACATCGACATCGACCGTCTCGCCGACCCTTCCGACGGCCACCTCGACCGCGTCCATGCCGTGCGCGACCGCGTCGGGGCCGACCTCGCGCACCTCATCGCCGGCGACCTCGACGTGTGCGGCGTCGCCCAGCTCGGCGGCCCCTTCGGCATCACCCTGCACGGCTGCGGCGGCCGCACCCTCGCGCACGAGCTGGGGCACAACCTGGGGCTTCACCATGATCGGTACGAGCTGGCGCGGCGGGCGCGAAGGGCATTGACGGCGCATCCCGGGTACGGCTACGTCAACCAGGGGGCGTTCGACGCCGGCGCCCCGCCCGACCGCCGCTGGCTGACGGTGATGGCCTACTGGAGCCAGTGCAACGACAACCGCGTGCCCTGCACGTCGCTGCTCCGCTTCTCCAATCCGCGGCAGGCCTGGGGCGGCGACCGGCTGGGCGTGCCCGCCGACGCCGATTCCATGGGTGAGGAAGGCCCCGCCGACGCCGCCGCGGTGATCCGCGCCACGGCCGGCGCCGTGGCGCGCTTCCGGCAGGGCCCGATCAACCGGGCGCCGGCCGTGGTCGGGCGGCTGGCGCCCCGCTTGCTGCGGATGGACCACGGGGCAGCGGCGGTGGACGTCGCCAGGGCGTTCCGGGACCCGGACGGCGACGCGCTGACCTACGCGGCGGCCTCGTCGGCGCCGGCGGTGGTGCGGGCGCAGGCGGCGGCAACGCAGGTGACGCTCACCCCGGTCGCCGCCGGCGCGGCCACGGTAACGGTGGGCGCCACCGACGCCGGCGGCTCGAACGCCACCGCGGCGCAACGCTTCGTGGTGACCGTGGTCGAGACCGCCGCCTTCACCGACCACCCCCTCCGGCCCGGCGTGACCCCGATCAGGGCGGTGCACTTCCTCGAGCTCCGGGCGCGAGTGGAAGGCGTGCGCACGCGGGCCGGCCTGTCGCCGTTCGGCTGGACCGATCCCGTCCTCACGCCGGGCCTCACCGCGGTCAGGCGGGCCCACCTGACCGAGCTGCGCACCGCGCTCGCCCAGGCCTATTCGGCGGCGGGCCGGCCGCCGCCGCCCTACACCGACCCCGTGCTGCCGGCAGGAGCCGCCGCCATCAGGGCCGTGCACCTGATGGAGCTGCGCGCCGCCGTCGAGGCGTTGGAGTGAGGAGGCCGGTCCGACGCGAGCACCGCGCATGGCGGACCTCCAGGCCCGCCGGCAACCCTGCTTCCCGCTCCTCGCAGCGCGCGTCGCCGAGGGTACCCGGCATCGCAGACCGTGTGGGCCAGGCACAGGGCCGGCCAACGCGACCCGCGACGTCGGCGGCGGGTCGGCCTACGGCAGCGGCATCTCCGGGCTGTCCTCGTCGCGCGCGCGCTCGAACGCCGGCCGCGGGGTGTCCGATCGCACCTGCTCCAGCCAGAACACCCCGTCGTAGGGCGCGCTGTTGCCGCGCGTGCCCAGGAAGTCGACGTCGCCGTCGCCGTCGAGGTCGCGGGCGATGAACTTGTCGTACATGCCCCGCTTGCGGCGCGAGACGTCGTGCCGCCGCCACTCTCCGGCGGCGTCGCCGGGGTGCTCGAACCAGCCGATGCGCCCGAGGGCGTCGTCCTCGTCGACGTCGCCGTCGCCTTCGCGCGGACCGCGGCTGTAGCTGCCGGCCATGACGTCCAGATGGCCGTCGCCGTCGATGTCGGCCACCTCGAGGCCGGTCATGCTGTCGGGGGCGAAGCTGCCGATGCGGTGCGCGTTCCACGCGTCGTCGATGCGCTCGGGCTGCTCCAGCCAGGCGAGGCCGCCGGCGGCGGCGCCGATGATGTCGAGGCGCCCGTCCCCGTTCAGGTCCGCGTACTCCAGGTTGAAGCCGGCCGCCCGCGCGCCGTAGATGCCGATGGCGTGCTCGCGGAAGTCGAGGCTGCCGTCGCCCGGGTTCTCGAAAAACAGGATGCGGTTCTCGCCCCGCGTCCCCACCACGACGTCGAGGTCGCCGTCGCCGTCGAGGTCGACCGGCTCGGCGTTCTGCGGCACGCTGTAGCGTCCGAGCACCGTCTCCGTCCAGCTCGCACCCTCGAGCGGGTCCCCGCGCACCGAGAAGATCGACACCGGCGTGGAGCGCGCGAAGTCGGCCGGCACGGGCCGCTGCGCGCCCTTGTTGGGGGCGGTCATCTCGGGGACGCCGTCGCCGTCGAGGTCGGCCAGAAACACGCGGATGTACGATCCGCGGCCCTTCGTCATCGGCAGTATCAGCCGCGGCCACCGGGCGCGGCGCACGTCCGCGCCCGGATTCTGCAGATAGATGAGGTGCGAGAGCTCCGCCGCCACCACGACGTCGAGGTGTCCGTCGCCGTTGACGTCGGCGATGGCCGCGTCCTCGGGCGCGGGCGCGTCCGCTCCTTCCGCGAGGGTGACGTTCGTCCACGAGTCCGGGTCGGCCGAGCCGAACGCGACCCGCACGTGGCCCTCGGCGTCCGGCACGTAGTCGGGGTCGGGGACGCTCGAGTCGTACTCGCTGTCGGACTCGTGCACCGACACGATGTCCTCGTGGCCGTCGTTGTCGAGGTCGCCCATCACCAGGCCGTCGCTGCCGCTCAGGCCGAACCCGGCGGTGGCGGGCTCGTCGATGATGTGCTCGCGCCAACTGATGTAGCTCCCGTCCGCCGCCCGCGCGGCCGTCGGGGTGTCGCCGACCACGCGTTGCGCGCCGGCCCCCTGCGGCCACAGGCACACGAGGCCGGCGAGAAACAGTCCGGGGCCGCCGCCCATTCGGAACCGCATCGGCGCGCCGGCCCGCTGTAGCTCGACAGTCATGGTCTTCTCCTCCTCGTCCGCGCCCGCGTCCTCGTCGTGGCCGGTGGTCGTCGACGGCTACTATACGCGCCGGGGAGCTCTGCGCAAGAACCCGCGTGTGCCGACCCGGTGCACCGCGCGGGCGAGACGGCCGAGACGCACCAGGCCAGCGCGAGCCACCGGAGCCGGACGACCGCGCCCGGGCGCACGAGTGCGAGGCCCTCCGGGGTCGGCGACTCCCCGGCGGCGCCACCGCCAGGAACTTCGCGGAGAAGCCGATGCCGGCGCCATGTGCGTAGAAGGCGACGAGACCTGCTCCCACCTTCAGGCCGAGTCGTTTGGCGAGACGCCGGCCGAGGAGAGCATCAAATCGTCAGGTACCGGCGCCATCCCGATCTCCTCCGATGGGCGCGATGCCCTCCCCGCCGACCGGCCGACCGGCCCTGCTCTCCCGAATCCCCGGCACCGTATACTGGCGGCGCGACGGGTCGAGCTTCGCCGCCCGTCGGCGAAGACCCCCGGCGCGCCACGTCGAGGCGGTCCACCGAGCTCCCGAGATGCCGATGATCTACCTGGACCACAACGCGACGACGCCCCTCGACCCGCGGGTCCTCGACGCGATGCTGCCGTTCCTCACCGATCGCTTCGGCAACGCGGCGAGCCGGCACCACGCCCTGGGCTGCGACGCCGCCACGGCGGTCGAGACCGCGCGCGAGCAGGTGGCGTCGGTCATCGGGGCCGACCCGCGAGAGATCGTGTGGACGAGCGGCGCGACCGAGTCCGACAACCTGGCCCTGCAGGGGGTGGCGCACGCGCCGGCGTACGCCAGGAAACGGCACGTCGTGACGGTGACGACCGAGCACCGCGCCGTCCTCGACGCCTGCGAGCACCTGGAGGGTGAGGGGATCGAAGTCACCTACCTGGGCGTCGACGGCGATGGACGCCTCGACCTGGACCGCCTCGCCGCCGCCATCACCGACCGCACGCTGCTCGTCTCGATCATGCACGCCAACAACGAGACCGGCGTCCTGCATCCCATCGCCAGCATCGGCGCCCTGTGCCGCGAGCGCGGGGTCCTGTTCCACACCGACGCCACCCAGTCGTGGGGCAAGGAGCGGATCGACGTGAACGCGATGCATGTCGACCTGCTGAGCGCCAGCGCCCACAAGCTCCACGGGCCGAAGGGCGTCGGCATGCTCTTCGTCCGCCGCCGCGGCCCCCGGGTGCGGTGCGAGCCGATGGTGCGCGGCGGCGGCCACGAGCGCGGCCTGCGGTCGGGGACCCTCAACGTCCCCGGCATCGTGGGCATGGGGGCCGCCGCCGACCTGGCCGCTGAAGACGACGCGGTGCGCACCCTGCGGGACCGCCTCGAGGCCGGCGTCGAGTCCCGCGTGGACGGCGTCGAGGTCAACGGTCACCGGGTCGAGCGCCTCGCGAACACCACGAACCTCAGCTTCGCGGGGGTGGACGGGGCGAAGCTGATGAAGGCGATGCCGGAATTGGCGGCGTCGTCGAGCTCCGCCTGCACCAGCGCCGCCCTCCAGCCCAGCTACGTCCTCGGGGCGATGGGCTGCGACGACGCCCGCATCCGCGGCAGCGTCCGCTTCTCGCTCGGCCGCTTCAACACCGCCGACGAGATCGAGACCGCCATCGAGACCGTCACCGCCGCGGTGGCGGCGCTGCGGGATGGATAGCTGCCTGCGCGTGCACCGGCACCCAGACCGCGGCGTTGCCGCGGGGTGCGCCGGACCGTGCCCGCGTACCGCCGGTCGCCGGAGCCGCCTGCCGCAACGTATGATGAGTCCTGCGGCTTGTCGCCAACGTACGGTTACTTCAACCGGAACGCGTCAACTTGGTGTCGGCGCGTGACCGCGGAAAGCTGAACCGATGCCGTCGAATCGGCTCTGATCGATGCGAATCTGCTCGTTCTGCTTGTGGCAGGCATGACTGCTCGACGGTAGGGCCGGCCGGGAATCTGCCGCTCGTTCAACCGCTGGCAATCGCGGGGCGCCGCTTCATCGACTTGACCCGCTCGCGCTACGGAAAGGCGGCGCCGCTACAGACTGTCAGAGGTTCTTTCCCATCCGCACCACCGACATGCGATGGTCGTTGGGAAGCACCACTTCCGTCCTTTCGAGAACGTCGTAGCCAAGGTCCGTGTAGAACCGCTCGGCGTTCAGAGAGGCGTGCAACGTGAGGCGGGTCACCCCGCTGTCTCTGGCGATCCGTTCGATCTCGTGCACCAGTGCGGAACCGCAACCCTGTCGGGCGCTCTCCGGGGAGACGTAGACCGCCAGCAACTCCGATTCCTCGAGCGCGAGGGCTGAAGACCGCTGAGCCCGAGACCCTCCAGCGCCATCACGCGCTCGCTCCGCGAGCAGGGCCGAGAACGCATGCGGATCGTCCGGCGACCTCGCCGCCACCCGCCACCCGCGACGCCCTCCGAGGAGCTGCCGACAGTCGTCTTCGTCGAGGTCCAGCCGCTCGTCAGCGCGCGCCGGCCATCCCCCTGAATGTCAGCTTCTGCATGCCGGCGCCCGTCGCCGCGAGGTAGAGATTGCCCTGCGAATCGGTCGCGATATGGTGGCCGGCGCCCAGGATGCCCTCGGGGCGGACGGTTCCGAGGATCTCGAGCGTCGCGCGGTCGACGACGACGATGCCGTCGCCGCCGCCGACGTAGAGGAACTGCTGCTCGGGGTCCGGGGACAGGGCCAGGTTGCGCGCGAAGGGTGCGTCGGGCGTGACCACCTGGCTCACGAACGCGCCCCCGAGCGTGAACACCTGCACGCGGCGGTGCTCGCGGTCGGCGGCGTACACCAGGCCGTCGTTCGACACCCGGATGGCGTGGAGGACGTTGAAATACGAAGGACCCGGATCGGAGAAGCTGGTCGGGTTCTGCACCTGGCACTGGTCGTCGTCCACCGGCGTGTCGCCGAACGCTCCCCACCTGCGCTTGAACCGGCCGGTCTCGGCGTCGAACACGGCGACGCGGCGGTTGCCGTAGCCGTCGGCCACGAACAGCTCGTTGGTCGGGGGATGGACCTGCTGGTCCGCCGGCCGGTGGACGTTCATCATGTCGGCGTTGCCCCGGCTGCCGTCGGTGCGGCCGATCTGCATGACGAACCCGCCGTCCTGCGTGAACTTCAACAACTGGTCGTCGTTGACCGGCTCGACCCTCGGCACGCCGTTGGTCGGGCAGTTGTTGCCGCCCAGCCAGACGAAGCCCTCGTGGTCGATGTGGAGCCCGTGCTCCCGCTGGGGCCACTCGTACCCGTCGCCCGGACCGCCCCAGGCCCGGATGAAGTTGCCTTCCGCATCGAAGACGACGACGGGCGGCGCCGCCATCCCGTCCTCCTCGGCCGGAAGCGTCAGCGGGCGGTGCAGCACCCAGACGTTGTCTTCCGCGTCGATGGCGATGCTGGACGGCGCGCCCAGCCTCATTCCCTCAGGAATCGCGGGCCACGCCGCGTCGACCTCGAAGACCGGCAGGCTGCGACCTTGCGCAACGGCCGATTCGCCGGACGGCTCCGAACCCGCCAGCCACGCCGGCGCCGCCGTGGCGCCCGCCGCCGCGACCAGGACCATGAGAACCGCACGAGACAGTCTCTTGCTCAGCATACCGACCTCCCTCCCCCTCGCGACGCGAGGGGGACGACCATGGCCGTGCCCGCCCGACAGGGTGGGATGCGGCTAGAACACGGCTATCGGGTTCATCGCCGACCCGGCGCCGTTCGGCACCGCGTGGGGCGACGCGGTGAAGAGGAACTCCCAGCGGCCCAGCTCGCTCGCGGTCCGGGCCAGGTCCTCGAGGCCGAGGTTGTCGAACAGGTGGACGCCGAGGGCGACGAGCGTGAAGACGTGGATGGGGATGGCCACGCCCTCGACCGCGCCTCCTTCCTGGGGCACGTCCGAGCCGAGCAGCGCGATGTCGCGCTCCTTGAGGAACGGGATCAGCGACGGGTGGTAGCCGCCCTGCTGCCCGACGTCGCGGCCCGTGCGCAGGAACAGGGCGTCGCCGGACGATATGGTGACGCCGGTCTCGGCCTCCCACGCCTCGAGGTCCGCGCGCGTGACCGCCTTCCCGGGCATGTCGACGAGGACGCCGCGCGTCACCAGACCGTCCTTCGCGTTGATGACGCCCATGGCCGTGCAGCCGCCCTCGACGGTGGCGACCTCCTCGAAGGCGCGGCCGTTGTAGACCCTGCCCTCGTAGGCCACGTGGCACAGCGCGTCGAGATGCGACACCAGCAGCCCGTGGTACTCGACCTCGTAGCGCTCCCAGAAGTAGCCGTTCGCGGTGTCGATGTCGAACACGTTGCGGACGGCGCCCATGAGCACCGGCTTCCGGTTCGCGCTGGCCGCGTCGGCGTCGTCGAGGACCTGGAGCTCGATGGGCCGGGCCATCGACACGACCTGACCCGTCCGGACGAGCTTCGCCGCCTCGACCCGCTTGGCCGGGGTGATGAGGTTGAGGGCGCCGAGCTGGTCGTCGTCGCCCCAGCGGCCCCAGTTCGAGAGCTCGGTCATCCAGGCGTCGATCTGCGCCTTTGTCACCTCCGGAGGCGGCTCCTGGGCGCCGAGACCCGCGCACGCCATCACCACCGCCGCCAGACCCGCCATCACGCGTGAACCGTGGCTCGCCGTCATC